>SVDS01000203.1 GCA_015057715.1 Paenibacillaceae bacterium | reverse complement strand
GTCAGAGATGTTACGGTAAAAGAGAGAGTTATGATTGAATTATTAAAAGCTTATGCAGAACAGAAGAAGATAATAGTACTATCATACATGACAGGCTTTCTTAAAAAAAGCGAACTGAGTGATATTTTTCAGTTCATAAAGCAAATGCAGAAACAGGGAATGACTTTTATTATTGTGGAACAATTCGAGAATATACTGTTTGACTGGACGGATGAAGTGGTGGTGGTACGTCAGGGCAGAACAGCTGCCGTCTTTGACTCTGCAACAGTTAACCGCGAACAGTTATACTCTTCATTAATGAGTCAGAAAACAAAATTAATAGCAGGTGTTGATTGCTTTGACATGGAAGAGGAGGAGGAGAGAGAACCTGTTTTAAAATTTGAAAATGTTTGTACCGATGTTTTACAAGATATTAATTTAGAGATAGAAATGGGAGAAGTGCTTAAGATATACTATATGGATGATGAAAGCATTTTAAATTTTATTGCTTTGCTAAAAGGGGAGAAGAAACCTGCTTCTGGGAAGATAGTCCTGAACGGAATGGAATACTCTGCAAATCATATTATCGAAGCTGTCAAAATGGGAATCTGTTTTATTGAAGAGTCACCGTATGACAACATGCTGTTTTATAATATGAGTGTAAGGGATAACCTTGCTATGGCTTTATCCAGAAAAGTGCCATTTTTCTGGTTTAAAAACAGATTTGTAAAAAGTGTGGGTCAGCTTACAGAGTCATTTAACATAGAAGACATTGCACGGATCAGGCTTCGAAGGCTGGAACCCTCCACGCTGCAGAAAATTGCCTACTTTAAATGGTATCTGTATGCTCCTAAAGTTGTAGTCTGTATCAAACCTTTTACTGAAACAGATATCCATCTGCAGGAAATTACGGTAGAGATGATCTCCAAACTAAAATCACGGGGAATCTCCATTATCATCTTAACTCCTAATTATTCTGAACTTTATCGGGTAGATGGAGATATTATATATTTAAAAAATGGTAAAATGATTGATGAAAATGAGGTTTACCAAACCATATATAAGAAATAGGGAATGTGCATAATAAACAAAATGACACGTTTTCTATTTCTTTTTTTATATAAAAATTATCTTCTAAAAACAGACCCCCCTAATCTAAAGATGAAATATTGTTTGAATGCTTTTCAAATGATATTGTTATTGTGCAATATAAATAAAAAGATATGGATTGGGGTGCCGCACAGCGGCAGAATGGAGGTATTTATGAAAAGAAAAATGAGTGGTGCTTTAATGGCAGCAATCCTTGCAGTTACTATGGTGGCAGGCTGTTCAACCAGCGCTTCACCGGGGACAGGGGATGCCGGTACAGCTGGAACAACTACGGGAAAGGCTGAGAATTCGTCGAAAGGAGAATTGCCGATTCTGGGGGCAGGCATCTATTCATCTTCCGACAACTTTAATTCCTATATTGGCAAGGCAATTAAAAACGCTTGTAACGGGGTATTTACAACCAATATTGAAGATGGACAAAATGACCAGTCAACACAGAATAACCAGGTTGATACCATGCTGGCTAAGGGGGCCAAGGTAATCGCTGTTTCCGTAGTAGATGTAACTGCAGCCCCCACACTGATTGAAAAATGCAAGGCTGCCGGAAATGTCCCCATTATTTTCTTTAATAAAGAAATAACCGATCAGTCTGTAATTGCGTCGTATGATAAAGCATATCAGGTAACCTCAACAGGCGGCGATTATGGTGCTTCCATAGAAGGACAGATGATCGTGGATTACTGGAAAGCAAACCCTAAAATGGATAAAAACGGAGATGGAAAACTTCAGCTGGTTGATCTGATGGGTGATCCCGGACATACGGCAGCCCAGCCAAGAGCTGATTTTGCTAAGAAAACCATTACAGATGCCGGAATACCTATAGAACTGTTAGAAGAAGATACGGGCATGTGGGATACAGCCAAGGCAAAGGACAAGATGGATGCCTGGATTTCCAAATACGGTGATCAGATCGAGGCTGTTATCTGCGGAAATGATGCCATGGCTCTGGGTGCTCTTCAATCCATTCAGACAGCCGGATTTAATACAAAAGGAATGGAAAGTGAAAAATACATTCCTATTATCGGCATTGATGCATTACCTGAAATGTTAAATAAGATAGAGAGCGGCGAAGTAATTGGTTCTGTATTACAGGATGCCAAAACACAGGGAAAAACCATTGTAGGCATGGCTGGGAACCTGGCAGGCGGAAAAGATGTAATGACAGGAATTGATTTAAAGATGGAAGCTGGTGCTCAGGCAGTACGGGTACCCTACCAGGCCATAACAAAAGAAAATCTGGATGTGGCAAAATCAACCTATGCCGAATAATGACAGAGACGGGCTGCTGCAAGAGCAGCTGACATTTGCAGCAGTCCTATTTTGAAGGAGGAGATAAGGTGGCGGGCGAGTTTATTCTGGAAATGAGAAATATCACAAAAAGCTTCCCGGGAGTTAAGGCTCTTGACGATGTAACTTTAAAAGTAAGACCGGGAACAGTTCACTCCTTATTAGGTGAAAACGGAGCTGGTAAATCCACTTTAATGAAATGTCTCTTTGGTATCTATTCACTGAGTAGGGGTGAAATTTTCCTGGAGGGCAGTAAGATCAGTTTTGAAAATCCAGCCCAGGCACTGGAAAATCATGTATCCATGGTTCATCAGGAGCTGAATCAGGTACTGGACAGAAGTGTTATGGAAAATGTCTGGCTTGGTCGCTATCCCATGAAAGGCTGTCTGGTTGATCATAAAAAGATGTATGAGGATACAAAACGGATTTTTGACAGTCTGGGAATTAATGTTGATCCAAGAATAAAAGCGGGTGCATTAACTGTTTCAAACAGGCAGATGATTGAAATAGCAAAGGCAGTTTCTTACGACGCGAAAGTAATTGTAATGGATGAACCCACATCGTCTCTGACTGAAAATGAAGTTGACCATTTATTTCAGATCATTGAAAAATTAAAGAAAGAAAATACCAGCTTTATTTATATCTCTCATAAAATGGAGGAGATAAAACGGATTTCTGATGATATCACAATTATGCGGGATGGAAAATGGATTGCAACAGAGCCTGCAAAAGAGCTTACAACGGACAGCATCATTAAAATGATGGTAGGGAGAGAACTAAAGGAACGCTACCCTCAAAAAAGTACAAAACCAGGTGACATTTTACTGAAAGTTCAAAAGCTTTCTTCCCTAGCCCCTGCTTTTCGGGAGGTTGATTTTGAACTCCACAGAGGCGAGATACTGGGAATATCAGGACTGGTTGGTTCAAAGAGAACGGAAGTATTGGAAACCCTCTTTGGAATTCGTGCAAAAGGAGAAGGACAGGTTTTCTTAAGAGGAAAACAGATTGTTAACAGCACTCCCATAAAAGCAATGAAAAATGGATTTGCCATGCTGACTGAGGAACGAAGGGAAGATGGAATCTTTTCCGATTTAAGTATTTCTTTTAATATGACCATTACAAATCTGGACCAGTACTCAAAGCGCTTTCTGCTTAGTGATTCGTTAATGAAAGACAGGGTAAGCAGCATGATGAAAACCATGAATGTAAAAGCACCATCTGCAAAAACAAAAATTGGCAACCTTTCCGGCGGAAATCAGCAAAAGGTAATCCTTGGCAGATGGCTGCTTACCAATCCGGATGTACTGCTCCTTGATGAACCTACAAGGGGAATTGATGTAGGCGCTAAATATGAAATTTACCAATTGATGAATCAACTGGCAGCCCAGGGAAAAGGAATGATTGTAGTCAGTTCAGAAATGCCCGAGCTTCTGGGAATCTGCGATCATATTCTTGTCATGAGCAACGGACGCCAGGCAGGAATATTTGATGCAAAAGAGGTTACCCAGGTTCAGATTATGGAAGCATCTGCAAAATATATTTAATACTACGTGAATGGATGGCAATTTGGAGGGTATCTATGAACCGATTAAAAAACATATTTCATGAAAAAACAATGCTGAAAGAATTACTGGTGGAAAAGGTGATCTACATTGTATTAATTGCTTTATTTATCACTGTAGTCATCATTGAACCAAAATTTTTATCTTTCACCAACTTTAAAAATATTTTCGCCCAGTCCGCTACAAGAATCATCATTGCATTGGCAGCAGGTATGGTTTTAATTGTCCGGGGCTGTGATTTGTCAACCGGGCGAATGATTGGTCTGGCAGCAGTAATATCTGCATCCCTGATGCAGCAGGCGGGCTATGCATACCGGATGTATCCAGGGTTAAATGAGCTTCCGCTTATTGTTCCGATTCTGCTGGTAATCGTCATTTGCGCTTTATTGGGAGCAATAACCGGAACTGCAATTGCAGTATTGAAAGTGCCTCCTATTATTGCAACTCTTGCAATGCAGCTGATTTTATACGGAGCCTCATCGATTTATTTTGACAGACCTCCTTATGGAGCACAGCCAATCGGCGGATTGTCAAAAAATATCATTGGGATAGCAACCGGCTTTTTTAAGCTGGGTAAGATTGAGATCCCTTATCTGATTCTGATTGCAATTGCAATCTGTATTCTGATGTGGGTGATATGGAATAAAACAAGGTTTGGAAAATACATGTATGCAGTTGGAGGCAATCCTGAAGCTGCTAAGGTATCCGGTGTCAATGTAATACGCACTCAGATTATTGTTTATTCTGCAGCAGCCGTTTTATATGCCGTTGCAGCAGTCCTTGAGGTAGGAAGGATTGGCAGTGCTTCCAATACAACCGGTAACGGGTATGAAATGGATGCGATTGCAGCCTGTGTTGTAGGCGGAGTATCTATGTCAGGTGGTATTGGCAGTATTGGCGGCATCGTTATCGGTGTACTTATATTTACAGTAATTAATTATGGTCTGGCATTTATTGGCGTTAATATGTATTGGCAGTATATTGTGAAAGGTTTAATTATCGCCCTTGCTGTTGTGATTGACATGAGAAAATATGCAAGGAGAAAATAAAAAGGAGATGTCATTATGCGGGAGACAGTAAAGAAAACAAAGCTGACTGAAAACTGCAGCAAACAGACAATACAGTTATTTGTGGAAGAACTGATTCCTAAGCTTTCCGTAGAGGAGAAGGTGGGGATCATGTCAGGACAGGTTACGGAGCAGAAACTTTTGGATGACCTGTTTTTAATAGAACACTATAATATAAAGCCTTATCCAACCATGGCTGTAGAAAGACTGGGAATTCCAAACGTTCGTTTCGTAGATGGCCCCAGAGGAGTTGTAGCCGGAACCGCTACCTGCTTTCCGGTATCCATGGCCAGGGGAGCAACCTTTAATCCGGAGCTGGAGGAAGAGATCGGCAGAGCAATTGGTGCAGAAATCCGGGCGCAGGGCGGAAATTACTATGGAGGTGTATGCATCAACCTGCCAAGAAACCCAAGGTGGGGACGTGCCCAGGAATGCTACGGAGAGGATCCCTATCATATGGGTGAAATGGGAGCCGCACTGACAAGAGGTGTACAGAGTCAGAATGTCATGGCCTGTATTAAACATTTTGCCATGAACAGTATTGAAAATGCTCGTTTTAAAGCGGATGTTTATGCTGATAAAAGAACGCTGCATGAAGTTTACCTGCCCCATTTTAAACGTTGTATTGAGGAAGGTGCGGCTTCCGTCATGGGTGCTTATAACAAAGTATATGGGGAACAGGCTTCAGAAAGTAAATTACTGCTTCGGGATATTTTAAGGGATAAATGGGGATTTGAAGGTTTTACCTTGTCGGATTTTCTCTGGGCTGTCAAGGATGGAGTGAAGGCTGTGAAAGCCGGAATGAATATAGAAATGCCATGTTTCTGCCATTATAATGATGAACTTCCTAAGGCTCTGGAAGAAGGAAGAATCGGAATGGAAGATCTTGATGAGGCAGTGGGCTATATTCTAAGAACCATATTCTATTATGAAACCAGAAAAGATCCGATGGAGTATACTGCGGATGTCCTTGGATGCAAAGAACATATTGAAGTTGCCAGGCGGGCAGCTGAAGAGTCTATGGTACTTCTTAAAAATGATGGAAGAGTGCTACCGTTTAATAAGAAGAAAACGGATAAAATACTGGTTCTGGGAGTGTTGGGAGATACGGAAAACATCGGGGATCACGGTTCCAGCAGAGTTCACCCCAGCTATACAGTAACTCCACTTAAGGGAATTATGAAAAAAATGCCCACTGCCCAAGTGTTATATAACGACGGCTCAGATTTAGATCGGGCCAGAGAGCTGGCAGCAGGTGCGGACGCAGTCGTAATTATAGCCGGATATATTCATAGTGACGAAGGTGAGTTTCTGGCAGACAGAAGCGATATTGCCGATATGGGCGGAGACAGACAATCCATGCGGTTGCACCAGAGAGATATTGATTTAATCAGGGGCATTAAGGGAATCTGTAAAAATACGGTAGTTTCCATTGTTGGGAGCAGTGCCATACTGATCGATGAATGGGAGGCCGATGCTCCGGCTGTTTTATTCTCATTTTACAGCGGAATGGAAGGCGGAAATGCACTGGCAGATATTCTGTTCGGAGATGCATGCCCGGGAGGAAAACTTCCTTATACAGTGGCAATGTCAGAGGATGATTATCCCTTCTTTGATCCTGACTGCACTTATGCGGAATATGAATATTACCATAGTTACTGTAAAATGGAAAAA
>SVDS01000202.1 GCA_015057715.1 Paenibacillaceae bacterium | reverse complement strand
GAATGAGCTGGGAAAAGAGACCGGAGTCACTGGTGAGGCCATTGATGCACTCACTGCACTTGGTTATTCTCCTGCGGAAGCCGGACGTGCGGTGCGTCAGGTAGAGGTAACGGACACCATGTCTGTGGAGGATGTCTTAAAGGCTTCCTTAAAGCATTTGGCATTTATATAGAATATAACAGGGTATGGCGAAGATGGAGCGTAGAATAATAACCACAGAGTTAACAGAAGAGGATAAAAAGATTGAACCGAATTTAAGGCCCAGAAGTCTGAATGAATATATCGGGCAGGAGAAGATCCGGACCAATTTAAAAGTATATATTGAAGCGGCAAAAGCCAGAGGGGAATCCTTAGACCATGTACTGTTCTATGGCCCGCCTGGACTTGGAAAGACCACTCTTTCCGGTATTATTGCCAATGAGATGGGCGTGAACATGAAAGTTACTTCAGGACCCGCCATAGAAAAGCCAGGTGAGATGGCAGCTATTTTAAATAATCTTCAGGAAGGCGATGTCTTGTTTGTGGATGAGATTCACCGTCTAAACCGGCAGGTGGAAGAAGTACTTTATCCAGCCATGGAGGATTTTGCCATTGATATCATGCTTGGAAAAGACTCGGCAGCCAGATCCATCCGGCTGGACCTTCCTAAGTTTACCCTGGTGGGAGCCACCACCAGAGCCGGGCTTTTGACGGCACCGCTTCGGGATCGTTTTGGAGTAGTTCAAAAGCTGGAATTTTATACACCAGATGAATTAAAGATTATTGTATCCCGATCCGCATATGTTCTGGGAGTGGAAATCGAGGAAGAGGGAGCCGTGGAGATTGCCAAGCGTTCCAGAGGGACACCAAGACTGGCAAACCGCCTGTTAAAGAGAGTGCGGGATTTCGCCCAGGTTAAGTACCATGGAGTGATTACCAGGGAAGTGGCAGATTTCGCTCTTGATATACTGGATGTGGATAAATTTGGACTGGATTATAACGACCGCGCAATTCTTACTACAGTAATTGAAAAATTTGCCGGAG
The DNA here is from genome assembly GCA_015057715.1 of Paenibacillaceae bacterium. Lineage (GTDB taxonomy): Bacteria > Bacillota > Clostridia > Lachnospirales > Lachnospiraceae > Lacrimispora. The sequence goes on along the minus strand of SVDS01000202.1, from coordinate 5,715 downwards.
GTCCTGTAGGTCTGGATACCCTTGCTGCTGCTTTGGGTGAGGATGCGGGAACGCTGGAAGATGTATATGAACCCTATCTTCTGATGAATGGATTTTTAAACCGGACGTCCAGAGGACGGGTGGCGACGGAACGGGCTTATGGTCATCTTGGTATCCCCATGGAGTCGTAACTGCCTGAATTTTAGAACTTTCCTAACTGTGTAAAGTATGATATAGTAAAGAAAGAGCAAATGATAACAGGGAGAGAACAACATGAATTCCAAGCAATATACAGAAGTTTTGATTGATGGCAAGATTTATGCACTTGGCGGCAGTGAAGAAGAGGGGTATATACAGCGCCTTGCCAGCTACATCAATGAGATGATCATAACTTTAAAACGTCGGGAAGGATTCACGAAGCAGAGTGCAGAATACCAGAACGTTATGATAGAGTTAAATATGGCAGATGATTATTTTAAAGCCAGAGAACAGATAGCAAGGCTGGAACAGCAAAAAACTGAGATGGAGAAGGAAACCTACAGTTTAAAGCATGAGTTGGTTGCTACTCAGATGAAGCTGGAGGCAGTGAAAACAGAACTGGCTGGATTAAAGAAATCTTCTGGTTCAGACAGGAATGAATAAGGCAGGAGGGGGTGTTTCATGGATTTTCCGTGACCTCCTCCTTTTTATCAATCAGAATATAATTACTGAAAATTTTGGAGGCAGATGTGAAAAAAATAGTTGAGATCCTAGCTCCGGCAGGCTCGTTTGAAAGCATGAAGGCGGCAGTTGCCGCAGGTGCAGATGCAGTATATATTGGAGGAAGCCGGTTCGGAGCCAGAGCATTCGCAGAAAATCCAGGAGAGGACAAGCTGCTGGAGGCGATTGACTATGTCCATCTTCACGGTAGAAAACTCTATTTAACTGTCAATACTCTTATGAAGGAACAGGAGATGAAGGAACTTTTTGAGTACCTTCTGCCTTACTATCGTCAGGGACTTGATGCTGTTATTGTTCAGGACTTAGGAGTGCTTTCCTTTGTAAGGGAATATTTCCCGGATCTTCCCATTCATGCCAGTACCCAGATGACGATTACCGGAGTTTACGGAGCCGGGCTTTTAAAGGAACTTGGTGCAGAGCGGGTTGTAACTGCCAGGGAACTGTCTTTAAAAGAGATCCGGCAGATCCACCAGCAGGTTGATGTAGAGATCGAAAGCTTTGTCCATGGAGCTCTCTGCTATTGTTATTCCGGGCAGTGTCTTTTCAGCAGTCTTATCGGGGGCAGAAGTGGGAACCGTGGAAGATGTGCCCAGACCTGCCGTCTTCCATTTGATGTAAAAGATAAGGGAAAGACTCTTGGAAAAAAAGAGGAGCGCTACTGCTTAAGTCTGAAGGATTTAAGCACGCTGGATCTTATACCTGATATGATTGAGGCCGGTGTATATTCCATGAAGATAGAGGGAAGAATGAAAAGTCCCAGATATACGGCAGGAGTGGTAAGCATTTACCGCAAATATGCGGATCTCTATCTGAAAAAAGGCAGAAGCGGTTATAAAGTAGATGACGGAGACAGAAAAGTACTTCTGGATCTGTTTGACAGAGGTGGACAGACAGACGGTTATTATAAGAAGCATAATGGCAGGGACATGATAGTATGGAAGGAAAAACCGTCATTCAGGGAGGGGAACAATCAGTTATTTGATATGCTTGACCGTGAATATGTGGAAAAGCAGTTAAAAGTGCCCGTTACCGGTAAGATTTTACTTTCAGAAGGAGAAAAGGCCTCCCTGATCCTGGCGTCACAGGAGCATCGAATTGTGATAGAAGGAGATCTTGTGATGACGGCTTTAAACCAGCCGATGTCAGAAGAAAAGGTGTTAAAGCAGCTGAATAAAACAGGGAACACTCCATTTTTATTTAAGAACCTAGAAGCAGAGATTAAAGGAAATGTCTTTGTTCCTGTTCAGGCACTGAATGATTTAAGGCGCAGAGGTCTGGAAGAACTGGAGGCAGAGATACTCCGACAATACAAAAGGGAATACTCACAAAATCAATTTTCTGGTGAAGGTAAGGAGATTTTAAAAGTCCGGGTATCCGAACCGGCAAAACTTACTGTTTCTCTGGAAAAACCAGAATGTTTTGATGCAGCGGTTTGTAATCCCAATGTAAACAGACTTTATATAGAAGCGGCACATTTTGAACCGGAACGGTGGGATCAATATGTAAATGTGTGCCATGAAAAGGGAAAAGAGTGCTTTCTGACCATGCCTCATATTTTTCGTACAGAAGCCCAGCTGTTCTTTGACCGTTTTAAGAACTATTTAAAAGAAGCCGGATTTGACGGTTTTTTAATTCGTTCCATGGAAGAACCGGGCTATTTAAAGAAGACGGGCATAAGCGGAAATCTTGTTTTTGATTTCGGCGTATATGGAATGAATAACCAGGCACAAAAGATGCTCAAGAACCTTGGTGCAGATGAGATCACCTGGCCAGTGGAATTAAACAGCAGAGAATTGGAAAAGCTAGAGATTCCAGGAGAGCTGTTAATCTACGGTCGTCTTCCAATGATGGTGACGGCACAGTGCATTCACCAGGGAATGGATCGGTGTGATAAGACACCGGTCGAATTAAATATAAAAGATCGTATGGGAAAAGAATTTCCTGTAAGAAACCATTGTGCATTTTGCTACAATTCCATTTATAACTCGGCACCCCTTTCTCTTTTGGGATTAAGTGATACCGTGAGTTCTTTATCACCCGCCTCTTTAAGACTTCAATTTACAACTGAGGGTCCAAGAGAGACAGAAACTATTATTAAGGCTTTTTCAGACGAGTTTCTGAGGGGGAAAAAGGCAGAAATTAATCTGCCGGAATTTACAAGAGGACATTTTAAACGCGGTATCGAATAGGTGATTTATGATTAATCTGATAATAGATGTATCCCGGTATCTGATGATACTGTTGATCGCTTTATACACATATTTAAATTTTAGATATTTTTCTTTTCAGGATGATAAGAGAAAAAACAGCATTTGCAGGCGGCAGAACATTTTAATGTTTCTGATTCATCTTCTGGCGTATGGAATCATCTGGCTGGAGACAGAAGATGAGCGGATGCTTGTTTTCTATGGAGCACAGGTCCTGTTCTTTTTTGTTTACCTGTTTTTATACCGGCTGTTTTACAGAAACTTATCAAAGCTTCTGGTCAATAATATGTGTATGCTTTTATCAATAGGCTTTATTATGCTTACCAGATTGTCATTTGACAAAGCTATGAAGCAGTTTACCATAGTAGTTGTGGCGGCGGCAGTAACCTGTATTATACCATTTATCATTGACAGGGTATGGCAGCTTAGTAAGATCCCCTGGGTTTATGGCATAGGAGGTGTAATCCTTCTTGGAATCGTGTGTGTTGCTGGAACTACAAGCTATGGAGCCCAGCTTTCCATTGGTGTTGCCGGATTTTCCTTCCAGCCGTCTGAATTTGTAAAGATCAGTTATGTTTTTTTTATCGCTACCATGTTTTACCGTTCTGTCAGTAACCGGACAATTCTTTTAGTCAGTGGTATTTCTGCGATCCACGTGCTGATACTGGTACTTTCCAAGGATTTAGGCAGTGCACTGATATTCTTTATTACCTATGTGTTTATGCTTTTTATAGCAACTGGCAAATGGCGGTACTTACTTGGAGGCGTGGTGGGTGGAATTTTAGCATCTACACTTGCATTCCAGTTATTTAGTCATGTAAAGACCAGGGTTGCGGCGTGGCTGAATCCATGGTCTGATATTGCTGGAAAAGGATATCAGATCAGTCAGTCCCTGTTTGCCATTGGAACAGGCGGCTGGTTTGGGATGGGGCTTTACCGCGGAATGCCAAGAAAAATTCCGGTAGTGGAAAAAGATTTTATATTTTCCGCCATATCAGAGGAAATGGGTGGAATTTTTGCCCTCTGTGTCCTCTTAATATGCCTTGGCTGTTTTCTGCAGTTTATGATGATTGCAGGGAATATGCAGGCCGTGTTTTATAAGCTTATTGCCTTTGGGCTGGGTATGATCTATGCAATTCAGGTCTTTTTAACAGTAGGAGGAGTGACCAAATTTATCCCTTCCACTGGTGTTACCCTTCCTCTTGTCAGTTATGGGGGAAGTTCGGTGCTAAGTACCTTTATTATTTTTGGAATTATCCAGGGACTTTATATTCTAAAGCGCAATGAAGAGGAAGAGGACCAATATGAAAGCTAATGCGAATCCAAAAGCAAATCATCAGATCTTAATTCTAACCTATGGAATTGTTTTACTATTTATAGGCCTGGTGGTTTATTATGGATACTTTCTTCAGGTGAAGAGCGACAGTGTAATTAATAATTCCTATAATGCCAGACTGGACAGCTTCGCAGACCGGGTCGTAAGGGGAGAGATCAGGGGCAGTAACGGCCAGGTTCTTGCCCGGACTGATGTGGACGGGGAAGGGCATGAAACAAGGGTTTACCCATTCGATTCCATGTTTGCCCATGCAGTGGGATATTCGGTTAACGGAAAGACCGGACTGGAGGCCCAGTCTAATTTCTATCTGCTTACCAGCCATGTCAATATTATTGAACAGGTAATTAATGAATTATCTTCTAGGAAAAACCAGGGAGATAATGTAGTGACAACCCTGGATGTGGATCTTCAGAAAAAGGCATATGAAGCACTTGGAAAAAGAAATGGGGCAGTTGTTGTAATGGAACCTGATACAGGTAAAATTCTTGCAATGGTATCAAAGCCCGATTATAATCCCAACACGATTTTAAGTGACTGGAATAGTCTGGTTGCAGAAGAAAATACATCAGGACAGCTGTTAAACCGGGCAACTCAGGGACTATATCCGCCAGGGTCCACTTTTAAGATTGTTACGGCCCTGGAATACATCCGGGAAAATCCTGAAAACTATAAAGATTATGTTTTTGACTGTGACGGGATTTATGAAAATGGGGATTATTCCATCAAATGCTATCATGAGACCGCCCATGGACATCAGAATTTTACCCAGGCATTTGCCAACTCCTGCAACGGAGCCTTTTCAAATCTTGGCCTTATGATGGATTTAAGCGGTTTAAGGAACACTTCGCAGCAGTTGCTGTTTAACACAGATCTTTCTTTGCCGTTTCCTTCCAACAGAAGCTCTTATATCATGGCACCGGGTGCAGACACGTGGCAGATACTTCAGACTGCCATTGGCCAGGGCCAGACCCAGATTACTCCGCTTCATAATGCCATGATTACTGCAGCCATTGCCAACGGTGGAACTCTGATGAAACCTTATCTGATTGACCATGTGGAGAATGCCGGAGGAGATATCATTAAGAAATTTGTGCCCCAGGCTTATGGAAATATCATGACTGCGGAAGAATCAGCCAAGATGACAGAACTGATGCAGGCTGTGATCACTGAGGGAACCGGATCTGCTCTTCGGACAGATGCCTATACAGTAGCAGGAAAAACGGGGTCAGCGGAATTTGATAAAAACAAAGAGACTCATGCCTGGTTTGTGGGATATGCTCCTGCAGAACATCCAAAGATAGCCGTCAGCGTGATTGTAGAAGAGGGAGGATCTGGGGGAAAAACTGCCGCACCCATCGCCAGATCGCTTTTTGATTTATATTTTTCCAGATAAGGACAGCGATTACACACTTGCATATCATTATAAAAAGAGGTATACTATAGCCAGTCTGTGAGACACACCAAAATCGGGAT
>SVDS01000201.1 GCA_015057715.1 Paenibacillaceae bacterium | reverse complement strand
TCCTGGAGTATTCTTATGCTCCTTATGCTTTTCCTGATTCTGATGGCGGATCACAGTCAGGAATCCTACTTTGCAGTACTCCTGGTTCTATTTATGGGTCTTGGATTATTTTCAATTCTCCTATGGGGTAAGGCGAAAATATGGGAACCACTGCGTTTTATGGAAAAGCAGGCAGAGCTCTTTAACAACGGCATTATATTCACTGAGCTTTTTAAAAGTCTGGAAGGAATATCACCCAGCTTCAATGAATTGTTATCTGGAATCCATACCAGTCTGGATAAAGATAAAATGATTGAAAATGCGAAACAGCAGGCCCGTTATCTTGCCTTACAAAATCAGATCAATCCTCATTTTCTTTATAACGTGCTGGAATCCATCCGATCGGATGCCATTATGGCTGGCGTTCCTGAGATTGGAAAAATTGCAGAAGCACTGGCGGTATTTTTCCGTTATACTACTTCTAATATGGAAAGTCTTACAACACTGGAAGAGGAGCTTTCCAATGTAAAAAACTATTTTATTATTCAAAAATACCGGTTTGAGGAAAAGTTATATCTGGATATCCTGCTGCCAGAGGAGGAAGACCTTTTAAAAGCAAGAATTCCAAAGCTTACTCTCCAGCCAATTGTTGAAAATGCCATTAAGCATGGACTAGAACCAAAAGTTGAGGGGGGAAAGGTGATCATAGACATTGATCACAGTGATACCATACTTTATATTTCTGTCTCAGATGACGGTATTGGCATAGACGAAGCCACAGTCGAACATTTAAACGATACACTTCTTCATATGGCAGGCGACACTGGTTCTGTGAGAGAAGATAAAAAAGGCGGAATCGCACTGAATAACGTAAATTCCAGAATACGTCTTCTTATGGGAGAGGAATACGGTATTCATTTGTTTAGTTTCCCGGGAACCGGAACTGAAGTATCTCTTACCCTTCCTTACATACTTGATGACGCAGAGAGGCTTGAAAAATGAAACAGGAAGTATTGCGCTACGAAAATATCTACTGTTGTGAGGGAAATCAGATTTTATTAAAAGGAGTCTGCCTGCGTGCCTTTCAGGGGCAGATTTGCTGTGCCATTATTCCTAATTTAATTGAAAAGCAGAATTTTTTAAGACTTCTAAATGGCTCATTAAAACCAGATTCAGGCTGGGTCTACTGGAATGGAGAAAAGATAAATTCCTACCATTCTCAGGATCAGATTCAAAAACAAACCGCTTTTATAGGGAAAAACCGTGGCATATTTTCCCAGTTAAGTGTGGAAGAAAATATATTTGTGGCTAACAGTAAAGTATTCTGGTGGAACCGGGCGGCTTCACTTTGCCGGCTGGCGCCGGACCTTTTAAAAGAACTGGATCTGTCTCTCCCCATGTCATCCAAAGCTCATACTCTGGATTATGGAAAGCAAAAGCAGATTGAGCTCCTTCGTGCCTATATTTCCGGACGAAAGCTGGCAGTTATTACAGATCTGGAAATGTTTTTATCAGAGGATGAGATGAACGGTTTTTTTGAACTATCCGCCAAATTAAAAGAAAAGGGAATGACCTTTCTCTACGTTTCAGGCAGCGATTTCGATTTATGGAAACACGCTGATGAAATTACCATAATAAAAAACGGAAGATCCTTAAGCCGGTTCACCCCCCATCACTTTATTCAGTCAGTAAATGCTCAAACCATTACAGATACCGAGGATCTTCAGGATTTAAAACTGAATCCCGTAATCTCCTTAACCCGCTATATAAAGGGTGGAGAACTGTTAAATATACTGGACACAAATTCTGCAGAATGCAGTCACGCCATTTCCATGCTGGAAGGCTGCCGTTCCATAACCGGAAAAGCAATTATATCCAACCGATCAGATACTATTTTCCGCTCTGTTTTAAACGAAATTGTATTCATCGAGTCAAGATCTTTAGATGAGATGATATTTACCGATATGACGATTATGGATAACTTTATATTTATGTTCATGCAGAAAAAAGCTGGCATACAATTAAAAAAATCCTATCGAAAGCTGGTTAAAAACATGACTGAAGGGATTTTTACAGAAAAGGAACTGGGAGAGAAAGCGGAGAATGTCAGTGACGAATGCAAGCTGAAGCTGATCTATTACAGATGGATTTTCCTACGTCCTAAAGTACTGGTCTGTATTAAACCATTTTCATCCATAGATTTCCAGCTGCGCTCTCTGACCATCAATCTGCTTAGTGAAGCATTAAAATCCGGAATTGCCGTAATTCTCATTACAAATCATATAACAGAAGCATATACCATGAAAGGAAAACATCTGACCGTCGAAAATGGCTGTCTGTTTACAGATTAACTGCTTCCATTTCCCACCGCTTCTCTTTGAAAAAAGCCTAACTCTGCCAGGCTTTTTTTCATCCGATATAAAATAAGATATCGAAACATCCACCCCCTTACAGCGCAAATTATACCATTGTCTTATTGTGTTTTTGTCTATAAAATAGTAATTACATTGAATCATTTTATGCAACTTGTATAATACGTGTTATGAAAGGAGATTAAACATGAAAAAAAGAATCTTATCCATGATGTTAATTTCTGCCTTACTGGTATCAGCTACCGGCTGCGCAGGAAAAAAAGCGGATGCAACGCCAGCCAGCAGTGAAGCTTCCACTGCCGCTGCTGCTCCCGCTTCCACCGACGCTTCCACTACGGGAGATATTAAAGTCGGTGTAATCTTAAAAACGCTTTCCAGCGAATACTGGAGCTACGTAGCCGCTGGAGTCAATGCTGCTGCAAAGGATTTAGGTGTAAAAGTTGACCTTCAGGGACCTGCTTCAGAAACATCTTATGACGAGCAGAACAATATGATTGAAACCATGCTGGCAGGAGGCATTGATGCATTTGTTATTTCCCCACTCCAGTCAGAATCAGTTGCCAGCGTAATCGGTGATGTAAAAATACCAATCATAACCGTAGATACCGATGCTGAAATACCCGGAAAAATAGCCTTTGTCGGTACCGGTAATGACAAAGCAGCCTATCAGGGCGGATTATATGCCGCAGAAAAAGCCGGCAAGGGAGCAAAAGCAGTTATCATAGGCGGCGTTGAAGGAAACGCAACCAGTGATGCCAGACAGGCCGGTTACGAAAGAGCTATGAAAGAAAATGGCATAGACATCGTTTCCGTACAGTATGCCCAGTCAAATCCTGACACAGCTGCCAATGTTATGGAAAATATGATTACTGCTCAGAGCGGTAACATTCAGATTGTGTTATGTCACAACGATGATACTGCTGCAGGAGCTGCAACCGCCTGCAAACAAAGCGGATTAAAAGATGTAGTCATCGTAGGATTTGATGGAAATCAGAGTGGCGTTCAGAATATCATTGACGGAACCATTTCAGCAACCTGCGCCCAGTCAGCTTACACCATGGGATATAAAGCAGTAGAATCTGCAGTGAAAGCGGTAAAGGGTGAGACTGTGAAATCCTTTGTGGATACAGGCTGTGAAGTTATTTCTTCCGACAATGCAAAAGACTACTTAGAAAAACTGAAAGGCTATTTAAAATAACCTGCTTGTAAGAAACAGAAAGGGTTGAACTGCTATGAGCTTAATGGAACTGAAAGATGTGACGAAACGCTTCCCAGGAGTTGTGGCTCTGCGCAATATGTCACTGGAAATAAAACCAGGTGAAATTCACGGACTGATCGGTGAAAATGGTGCCGGTAAATCCACGCTGATTAAAGTACTGACCGGGGTGTATACCCCGGAAGAAGGTACTCTCATCATGGATGGGAACGAAGTCTCCTTTAAAAATCCCAGGGAGGCTGCGGCTCATGGAATCGCCTGTGTTTACCAGGAACTTAATATTGTACGCCTTCTGTCAGTCACAGATAATATATTTATTAATAAAGCGCTGAAAAAGAAGAACAGCCCGCTCCTGGAATATGAGAAAATGCATGAGATGGCCCATGAAGTAATGCTGTCACTGGGACAGGATATTGATGTAAGGAAAGAATGTGGTTCCTATGGTATGGGAATACAGCAGATGGTTGAGATAGCAAAAGCTGTTTTAATCGATGCCAAGCTGATCATTATGGATGAGCCGACTTCCAGCCTTGGAGAAAAAGAAGTCGCCCAATTAATGAAGACAGTCCGTTCTCTAAAGGAAAAAGGCATCTCCATCCTGTTTGTATCCCACAAACTGGAAGAACTCTTTGAATTATGCGATCGTGTAACCGTTATGAGAGATGGGGAGCATATTCTGACAAAAGACATCTCCGAGATGGACAATGACTCTTTAATCTCCGCCATGGTAGGAAGAACTCTGGATAACCAATATCCAAAGATAGAGACCACCAGAGGGAAAGAGGCCTTAAGAGTCGAGCATTTAAATTCAACCGGACTTCTAAAAGATGTGAGTTTTCATGCCAATTACGGAGAGATTCTTGGTTTTGCCGGCCTGGTAGGCGCTGGCCGTACAGAAACGTTCCGCGCCATATTTGGTGCTGACGGCCACGATTCAGGAAATATTTATATCAATGAAAAACCTGCCACTATCAGAACTCCAAAGGATGCAATCCGACAGGGCATTGCATTTTTAACAGAGGACAGGAAAGGCCAGGGCCTTGTTCTGACTCAGTCTGTGCGTACTAATCTCATTCTCAGTTCCATGAAAAAATGCAAAAAAGGACTCTTTCTGGATGAGAAACATATTGACCAGCTGACCGGAGATAATGTAGACGGTCTAAAAATTAAAATATCGGATTCAAAGGAAGCAGTGGGCCAGCTGTCTGGTGGAAATCAGCAGAAAGTAGTAATCGGCAAATGGATCAATACCAATGCAGATATCTATATCTTTGATGAACCCACCAGAGGCATTGATGTAGGCGCAAAAGTTGAAGTTTATAACATCATGAACAACCTGATAAAAGCAGGGAAATGTGTGATTATGATTTCCTCTGAGCTGCCTGAAATTATCGGCATGAGTGACAGAGTCATTATAATGAGAGAAGGAAAAATCATGGGTGAGCTTTCACGAGACAGTGACTTACTGAATCAGGAGACAATAATGAAAGCTGCCTGGGGAGGTGCTATACAATGAAAACAAAAAAAATGAAAGACATAGTCAGTAAGGCAGCTCCGCTGTTGGCTCTGATCCTGTTGTTTATGATTCTGTCAGTAGCAACAGACAAATTTCTTACAATGAATAACATGATGAATATCCTACGGCAGACGGCCGTTAACGGCCTTATATCCGCAGCAATGCTGGTTGTTCTGATTACAGCAGGCATTGACCTGTCTGTAGGCGCAAATGCCATATTGTGCGCCTGTGTAATGGGTATGCTCAAGAATTCACTGGGAATTACAAATCCATTTATTCTGATTCTTGCATGTATCATCACAGGACTTTGTGTAGGATTTTTAAATGGACTTCTGCTGACAAAAATGCATCTCCCTCATCCCTTTGTTTCAACTCTGGGTATGAAGAATGTACTGTGTGGTATTGCTCTTTTAGTGGTATCAACCAAAACAATTTCCGACTTCCCCGCAGGCGTTACATTTTTAGGCTCCTGCAACCTGTTTAAATCACTGGACGGGTTTTCCGGAATCCCTCTGTGCTTCGTAGTTCTTTTATTAATATACGGTGTATATCATTTCTTCTTAAACAAAACCGCACTAGGCAGAATGATTTACTGTGTAGGCGGCAATCCGGAAGCTGCCCGTCTATCAGGCATCAATTCCGACAACGTCCTCATCTTTGTCTACAGCTTATCCGGTTTTATGTGTGCAATTGCCGGCCTGGTGATCGTAGGACGTTCTGCAGTGGCAAATCCATCTGCAGCCATATCTCCTTATGACACAGATGCCATTGCAGCCTGTATTATAGGAGGTGCCTCATTCATGGGAGGCAAAGGAACGATCTGGGGAACGTTAATCGGTGCACTGATGATTTCAACCATTCGTAACGGTCTGACACTCCTTAATACCTCAAGTTCTGTTCAATACATCGTAATTGGTATGGTTATTATCGCAGCTGTTTTCATCGATGTAACAAGATCCCGTATGGAAGCAAAAGCCAGAAGACTGGCAGCAAAATAAACATAAAAATGCTCTCTAGACAATTTGGTAATATACCAGTCTCAGAGAGCATTTTATTTATTACAAGCATCAGTTATTATTTACAGACTCTTTTTAATCTGCTCTGTAATCGCATCCAGGCAGTAATCAAGATCATCATTTTGAAAACGTGTATCTATACCGCATCGAAGCAGATTCTCCTCTTTAAAATCTTCTTCATCCGCAAGAAATCTTCTGCATACTTCCTTATATTTAGGCACTTCCTGACATCTTTCTCTTTCAATAGAACGAAGTAAACGCTCTCTGTCATCCACCTCCACATAAATTGGAAACAAATACTCGCTTCCAAAATGATGTCTGGTCTTCTCGTAAGATTCCAGGGTCCCGATCATAAGATATAGTTCCTGTCCTGACCGGTCAAACTGGCCATCGTCTACTGTAAAATAAGTCCATGGCCCATATATTGTATCGTAAGTACGTTCTTCAATTAATTTCTCGTCTCTGCGGAATTGATCCAGCTCTTCTCTGGTTGTGAAAAAATATTCCACTCCGTTAACTTCCCCATCCCGGATCGGTCTTGTGGTATACGGGGTAATGGTTTTTAAACCAGGAATTCTCTCCAGTAGTTTCTTATAAATAGTATCCTTCCCGGATGCACTTTTACCCATAATATAAAATATCCTGCTCATCGTTT
>SVDS01000200.1 GCA_015057715.1 Paenibacillaceae bacterium | reverse complement strand
ATCAGCATTTCTGCTGCCGTATCTGCACTCTTCTCTCTAGGATTTTACTTATATACAATATAGCACACATTTGTGCAAATTGCAATATTTATTTTGAATTATTTTAATTTTATTGTATGTATTGCATTGTTTTTTATTTAACGTAATTCTTTTTATATACATATTGCATAGTTTATTTTTGGTTTTTTGCAAATTAATACATGCCATTTGACTATTTTCTACTTGTTTCAACGGGTTTGTACCGTCACGTGATTGATTGTATGCTACAAAAAAACAGTTGAATTTCTGTGATTATCACAGGATAAGACTAAATATGCGGTATCTTCGTTATTTGTTTCACATTGTTAACAATGATGGTTAACTTGGGGCATAAAGCGGAATGTACACAATAAAGATCTGCCGGCAACAAGAGTTTTATCCCCTGTCCCGGCAAATGTATTAGATCCTTAATACTCTGTACGCGTCTTTCGTCCCTTTATAATATTAATCATGCTTCATGATTCCAAACAACAAAACAAAACGGATGTCCGGCGGGGTCCAGCATAGTAATCCATTCTTCGCCTCCATACTGTTCATCTGCTTTTTTAGCGCCTAACATAACTGCTTTTTCCACTGCTTCCTTTAACTCACTCTTATCCGCTACAGCAAAATCCAAATGTGCCATCATCTGTTGCTGCCCCGGCCTGGCAGGCCAGGTGGGAGGAATATAATTTTCATCATACTGAAAAGCGATCCCTATTTCGTCTTTATTCGAATGTATTCCTACAAATGTTTCTATTTCATATACTACCGGCCAATGTAACAGGTTTGTGTAGAAAGACACTAATTGCGGTATATCCCAGCATTCTAAAATTACTGTTTTTAATTGTATGTTCATATCAGAATAATGCCTCCTTTTTATTTCTTTCATTGTAACAAAGAAGGCAAATACTTAAAACCTTAATGATAATTAGAAATAACGTTGAGTTTTAGCGGCTACTATTTTTGCTTCATACCAAAAGCAATCCACCGCCCGTCTATGTCTTCTAACACAAATTCCAAATTATTGTAGTCTGTCATCTTTAGTGGACGAACAATTTTAGCTCCTTTGCTTATAAATTCATTTTGCAATTCTTCCTGATTATCCGTAATAAAATATGAATCTTCCCCGTAACCGTACAACTCCCTGTTGGTGTAAACTTTATTGGTATTTGCTTTTGTCAAAACTATTTCCACACGATCACGGTAAAGGCAGATATGAGGCTCCATTACATCTAAATATTTAACCATTCTAAAACCCATAACTTCATTATAATATTTAGCGGTCTTTTCTATATCTGGTGTGGGGAACACTGCCAGTATTGAATAAAGTGTCTTTTCCATATATAATCCCTCCCTATTACAGCATATTAATGAATTTTTATTTATAGACTACCATTTACAGCCGTTAATTTTTGCAATCTGACAGCTTTGGTAAAACATTTCTTTTCCAATCCCTTTGCTGTCCTGTTCACAGACCAAACAATCTCATATATAAAATCGGATAAGGATTCCCCTGCTCATCCGTGTCAGATCTATTATAAACCTGAAATCCCATATGTTCATAGAACGCTTTAGCTTGAGGGTTTTGTTCATTCACTCCTAATTCATCAATGGAATAATTCTCTATCCCATATTGGATCAGCTGTTTTCCTAATCCCTTTCCACGATACCCGGGTGATACAAAAAGCATTTCTAATTTTCTATCTTCAATTCCCATAAATGCAACAGGATTATTTTCATCATTAAATGCAACAATCAAATGAGCGATTGAACTCAAAGCCTGTGGTATATACCTGGATATATTTTTAATCTCTGAGTCAGATAAAAATAAATGTGTTTCTCGAACGGATTTGTCCCAGACTTCAAAAAGTTGCTTTATTAGTACCGTATTTAATTCTTTGACTTCAATTAATTTCATATTTATTCTCTCTCTTGATAACGAGTGACCTCCGTACACACCGAAACTGGAAAAGCCTGGGTAACTTCAGACTTTTCCAGTGAAACTTATGGGTGTTAATTAATAAAAACTACCGGTTTAATCAGATCCTTTGGCTTTTGATCCATTAAATAAAAAGCATCTTCAATTTTTGATAAACCATTATATCGATGTGTGATTAATTTTGTTGTATCTATCCTACCATATTGAACCAAATTAAGCAATTTTCTAATTCGTCTGGCGCCACCAGGACAGAATCCTCCACGAATCGTTTTATCAGACATGCCAAGACCCCATGATGATGTTGGCATAGAGAGCACGTCCTGAGCGTCAAAGAAATTAACATTGGAAATATATCCTCCAGGAACCGTCATTTCAACTGCCTGCCGAAGAATATCGCCGCTTCCTCCTGCAATTATGACAGAATCAGCACCGCCTTTGGTTAATTCAATTACCTGTTTTACGATATCGCCATCTTTGTAGCTTACAATGTCTGTTGCTCCATATTCCTTTGCAATTTTAACACAATTAGGACGAGTACCGATTGCAATCAACTGACCGGCACCCTGCAGTTTGGCACCTGCAACTGCCATAAGTCCAACAGGACCTATTCCGATTACAACAACCTTATTTCCAAATCTGATGTTCGCGTTTTCTACACCATGAAAACCAGTCGACATCATGTCCACTGTCATTAGAGCAGCCTCCGGCAATACGTTTTCTGGCAGCAGGACCAGATTGGCATCTGCCTGATTAACATGAAAATATTCCGCAAAAGTGCCATCTTTGGAACCCAGGAATTTAAAACTTTTCATGAGTCCTTCATCATGTGCATTATATTCTCCTTGCACATTCTCAGCGAGCCAATTGGGAGTAGTGCAGGGTACAACAACCATATCACCAATTTTAAAATTATTAACCAGATTGCCCACTTCAACTATCTCACCTACAGCTTCATGTCCAAGAATTAAATCTTTGCGTTCTCCGAAGCCACCGTGAAGAAGATGATTGTCAGAGGAACATGGCGCCAGTACGGTTGGGCGGATAATTGCGTCTAAAGCCCCGCATTTCGGCCGTTCTTTTTCAATCCAGCCCGCATTTTCAATAGAGTGCATTCCAAAACCTTTCATTATGTATACCTCCTTTTCATTATATATAGGAGTATATGACATCGATAAAATAATATCAATATTTTTTTACTTATTTAAAACAATTATATCTTGTCAGATAAACTTACTTGATTTCGTAAAACATCATCGCGTAAAATATTGCACATCTTTTCAGGCTCTTCAAAGCAAGGGCTGTGTGCAGAATTTTCAAATGTGTAAAAACCTTTTATGGGGGCCTTTAGCGCTGTTACAAAATCCTTTGCAACTACGTAAGATGCTTGATAGTCGTGCCTTCCTTGGAAAATATATACGGGCACCTGCAAACAGGGAACCTGCTTTATTAAATCCATTTGAATCATACAATCACACAAACATTTTAGGGAAAAGATACTACCTAGCGAAAATTTGAACTTTTCACCTAAAGTATACCCCTTACATTTAAGCACAATTGCAACAAATTCCATCATTGATGGCATGCTTCGCATAACACCGATACCAAGCTTATTCATGCCTTCACTCCTCACTCCAGCAAGATATTTCAAGCTGATATCTCCACCAGTTTCAATTGGAAATTTTTTTAATTGTCGTATCATTTTTTTATCGTTTGATTTGCAAAATTCCTCCAGCATATATGTATATGCCAAACGTTCTGAGCGAACCTGTTGTGCTATTTGTCCAATGCCTATATAAGCATGAAATAACTCAGGCTGTTGCTTAACTGTTATCACACCCAATAAAGACCCCCATGAATGTCCCATGATATATATCTTTTCTTTTCCAAATCGATTGCGTAAATAATGCGTCACTTCAATCGTGTCCGAAACCATCTGTTCAAGTGTCATTTCTTTCGGAGTAATTTTACGGTTATATGATATTCCACTACCTCTTTGTTCCCACCAGCAAACAGTAAAAAGCTTATTTAATCCAGTCGTTAATCTTTCAGCAAATGCAATTTCAGGTGAGCCAGGTCCTCCATGTAAATATAGTAACACAGGGTTTTCTGTATTTTCACTCTGCAAAAACATGCCCTGCTTTAACCCATTAATTTCTACGAAGAACTTTTCATTCATTTTTTTACCTCGCAAATTATAAATAATATTAATGAGTAGAATACCACAATACTTAATAACTAACAATATTAAGATTGCAATGTGCATTCTGAATCTATGCAACACGATATTAACACAAAAATAAAAAAGCCTAGTATTTACTAGACTTTTTCGAGTGGAGCAGACGGGATTTGAACCCGTGTCCAAAAACCAATTCCCTGTTCTTCTACTATCATAGTTAGTTCATTGACATTCCCTCCACAGTCCGGGAACTAACACCCTGGCTGCTTCAGTAGCTTCATAATACACCCGTATGCTCAAAGCTTTGCATACGTCGTTTCTCACATAGTCGATGCCGGGATCTTAAAGTGTGAGTGCTCTAAGGCCGACAAGCTGCATTAAGCAGCTAAAGCTAATTTATTATTGTTAGCGTTTATATTTAGGTTTGCCATTTAACGCATCGCATACGGATAGCTTCACCAGCTGCATAGCCCCTGTCGAAACCAGTACTGCCCCTGACTGGTACTCTTCAAGCGAGCATTATCATAGTATCACGAAAAAAAATAAATGTCAACATCCACTGCATTCCATTTACAGATCGTCAATCAGGGCGCTGCTCTTGGCATATGCTGTGCTTCTTGCTTCAAAAAAATCAGTTTTTATTAAATTTGCGTTGCTGTACTGGCTGACCCAGGACATACTCTCAGGCTCTCTTTCATGCCCCTCATAAATTCGCTCCCAGCCAAGACTTTCACACCGGAAATTCCCCAGATACATGATGTAATCTGTGATCATTTCCTTTGTTAATCCGGGAACCTCATCTCCAATGGCATAGATTCCCCATGCAATTTCCTGCTCACACCCTTCTTTGATCATGCTTCGGTACTCACTGATGCATTCCGGAGTAAACAGTTGGGGTTCTTCCTTTTTCAGTTCCAGAATGATGTTGCGAAACAGCCATAGGTGTGTATTCTCATCCCGGTTAATATAGCGGATCTCCTGTGAGGAGCCTGTCATTTTATGATTTCGTCCCAGATTGTAGAAGAACATAAAGCCGCTGTAAAAATAGATACCCTCCAGAATAAAGTTGGCAACCACTGCTTTTAAAAATGCCCGGCTGCTCTTGTCTTTCTGAAATTCATTATACAGATCTCCGATAAAAGTGTTTCGTGCCAGCAGATGGGGATCATTCTTCCACTGATACAAAACCTCATTTCTCGTCTGGGGTTCGCAGATGGTATCCAGCATATAGCTGTAGCTCTGACTGTGAACTGCCTCCTGAAATGTCTGAATTGCCAGACAGAGATTAATCTCATTGGCTGTTATATATTCGCTGATGGCCGGTAAGTTGGCTGTCTGGATGCTGTCTAAAAACACCAGAAATGATAAAATCTTATCATATGCCCTGCGCTCACCCGGACTTAAAAGAGGATAGTCCTTGCTGTCTCTTAACAGATTAATCTCCTCCGGTATCCAGAAATTATTCATAGCCTGACGATACCAGTCACTTACCCAGCCATATTTCATGTTGTTAAAATCATTTAAATTGGTGGTATTGCCATTGATCATGCGCCGATCTCTTACTTCCACGGATCCTTCCGGATTAAATAGAGGTCTTTTCTTTAACTGTTCCATGGGTTCTGGTTCCACTCTCCTTTTTATTGTCTTATTTTCTTAACTTCTTAGCTGGAGCATGCCTCACAGTCGTCCACTTCAAGGCTTTTGGATCGGATGTAGTAAATGGTCTTTACTCCCGATTCCCACGCCAGAATGTACAGCCCTAGCACCTGCCTTAAGGTATAATCATTGGTAATATACAAATTCATGCTCTGGGCCTGGTCTATATGGCGTTGCCTGACCCCTGCTGCCTTTACAGACCAGGTCTGGTCAATATAATGAGCATTTTTGTATAGCCAGAATGAATCCGGAGTAAGCCCAGGTGCAACCCTTGGAACCAGTCCGTTCTTTTTCTCTTCCAGATAGTACCGGCTCATAATCGGATCAAGTCCTGCCGTTGTCCCTGCAATCATGCTTGTACTGCTGGTAGGGGCAATGGCAATCAGCCAGCCGTTTCTCATCCCCCATGCATTCACTTTCCTGCCTAATTCGGTCCACTCATGGGATTCATAACCCCGTTTCTTAAAATAAGCTCCCGTCTGCCAGTCGCTCCCTTCAAAGAACGAATAGCTTCCTTTTTCTCTTGCAAGATCACAGCTGGCCTCCACCGCTGCATAATTTATAGTCTCAAAAACCTGATCTGCGAAAGCCAGATGTTCCTCTGATTCCCAGGCGATTTTATTGTTGGCAAGCATATGGTGATAGCCGCTTACTCCAAGACCGATTGGTCGGTATCGTTCATTGGTGATCTCTGCATAAGGAACAGGGAAATAGTTAAGATCAATGACATTATCAAGAGCACGTACTGCACTGCGTACCAGCCCCGTTATTTCTTCTTTGGAATTTACATCTATTTTTCCAAGGGATAAACTGGCCAGATTACAGACAACAAAATCCCCGGGCTTTGTCACGGTTACTACAATCGTTTCCCCGTCCACGGTCTTCATACTCTGTTCCACCTGTTCCACTGCGCTCATATTCTGGGCAATTTCCGTACAGAGATTGCTGCAGTAGATGATTCCTTT
>SVDS01000199.1 GCA_015057715.1 Paenibacillaceae bacterium | reverse complement strand
TATTCACCTGTACGTGTATCAATCTTAATCTTATCACCCTGTTCAACAAATAAAGGTACGTAAACCACTGCACCGGTTTCCACGGTAGCTGGCTTAGTAGCTCCCTGAGCAGTATCACCTTTAAATCCTGGCTCTGTATCAGTAATAACCAGTTCCACAAATAACGGAGGCTCTATAGAATATACCTTACCATTGTAAGAGCATACCTTTACTGTATCATTCTCTTTCACAAACTTTAATGCATCTCCAACGACATCATCGCTTAATGCAACCTGTTCATAGCTGCTGGTATCCATAAAGTTATGAAGATCTCCATCGGCATACAGATACTGCATGTCTACTCTGTCGATTCTAGCCTGCGGAAACTTCTCTGTCGGGCGGAATGTGCGTTCTACAACGCCGCCGTTTACCACATCTTTAATCTTTGTTCTTACGAAAGCAGCACCTTTACCAGGTTTCACGTGCTGAAACTCCATAATCTGATATACAGTACCATCGATCTCCAATGTGATACCGTTTCTAAAATCACCCGCTGATATCATAAATGATATTCCTCCTTGAATTCACTTCTTAACCTTTTATATTCTATACTAAAATTAATGCATTTTCAACTGTTTTTTGCAAATATCTCCTTATTTCTTTATCATATACCAATCATTTATGATTAAAAAAGTCATCTGCATGTCCATGAAAACATTTCTCTTCTCTGATATTATAACCGGAAAATAACAAATATACCCGCCGACGGTTAGCGGCCCTTTAATTGCTTCATTTTCTTATTCTTGCGGTAATAATACAGAACAACGGACTCTAGCGCCCGCTTTATTCTGATCTGAATCTCTTCTTTTGGATGGATCCGGCTGACCAGAATGCTGTAGATTCCAGCCCTCTTTGCGCCAAACACATCGGTAAAAAGCTGGTCTCCTACAAAAATTGTATTGGAAGAATTGGTACCCATAAGCTTCATGGCCCGCTGATACCCTCCCACTCCAGGCTTTCTTCCTTTGAAAATATAATTAAGGCTGCCTGTATCCTTAGCGAAAGCGGACACTCTCGGTTCTTTGTTGTTGGATAAAAGGCAGGTTTCCATTCCCAGATCATGAAGCCTTAAAAACATCTTCTTTGCACGGTTGTCCGCCGGTGCTCCATGGGGAACAAGGGTATTGTCAATATCAAAAATAATACCCCTGATTCCTTTTTTATAAAAATCCTCAAAGGGTATTTCATACGTGGAATTTACGTCTTCATCTGGATAAAATTTCTGAAACATAGCTCTCCTATTTCTTTAATAATTTTCCTATTTCTTCCATAAAGGTATTCACATCTTTAAACTCTCTGTATACAGAGGCAAATCTTACATATGCCACTTCATCCACTTCCTGAAGCTTTTTCATAACCAGCTCTCCAATGACGGTGCTTTCTACTTCTTTTTCTTCCCTGTTAAATACCTGGGTTTCAATCTCATCTACCATGGCAGCGATCTGCTGGGAAGAAACCGGTCTTTTGTGGCAGGAGTGAAGAATTCCTGATTCTATCTTGGATCGGTCATAAACCTCTCTGGAATTATCTTTTTTTATAACCATAAGCGGCATGGTTTCCAGCTTTTCATAAGTGGTAAACCTCTTACCGCACTTTTCACATTGTCTGCGGCGTCTGATCGAACTGTTGTCGTCTGCCGGTCTGGAATCAATGACCTTTGTATCTGCCTCGTTGCAAAATGGACATTTCACGCCTCGGATCCTCCTGTCTTTCGGACTGTAACTTTTATTATGTATATCATAACTTACAATCCTTAGATTCGCAAGCCCATCTTCCATTAAATACCGCATTTTTCCGTTGCTTTTTCCAAATCCACGTTAACCAGTATGATATCAGGACCTACCTGTCTGATATCACAAAATGGAATTACATATTCTCTTTCCCGTACCAGAAAGCCGCAAAAGCATCCGGGACCTGGCACAATGATAGCCAGCAGACAGCCGGTTTCCATATCAAAATCCACGTCTCCTACAAAACCAAGACGTCTGCAGTCGCAGATATTAATCACTTCTTTTTGCTTCAGATCGCAAATGCGCATAAGACACACCTCCTATAGTGTATTCTATGCGCATGCAAATCCTGTGACACGGTTTCAAATTAAAATTCCTGTTTCTTAAGGGATTCATAAGAAGAATCGCAAAGATACACTTCAGGTTCTAAAATCATCTTCGGTTTCAGTTCATTATAGTATTCGGCTAATGTTGCATACATATACGGCATAATCCAAAGATATGCAATTCCAAAAGAACAATAGCCAAGAAGAACCAGTCCCATAAAGCTTAAATTAATATAGAAAAGACTGCCCTTGTGCCCTTTCATCATCTCTACACTCTCTTTTAAACATCTAAAAATCCCTTTATCCGGTGATTCCACAAATATAAACGCAGCCTGGGCCACATACAAAGATGTGATCGTAACTCCGATTAAAAGCAGTAAATAGGTAATAACCAGTAGAACTATCATAACCGGAATATAATTTGTAATTTCTGCCACCGCAAGTACTACATAATAAGGAATGGACCAAACCATTGCAATCAGGAATATAATCAGACTCAGACCAATAAACTTATGAGGCTTGTTTTTAAATCCATAAAGCAGGTCTGAAATATGTGCTGGTTTATTCTCACTGATATTTAAATAGATCTTTAAGGTTCCAGGTGTAAACAGGGACACGAGAACAACCATAAGTATTATAGATACCACCACAATTGCTATGATGATGATATATTCCGCCATATTGCCTCTTAATCCGTATATACTGCCAGATCCCAGAATTCCGGCGATCAGGCCTGCAAAAAACATGATTACTAAAACGATTGATATAATAGCGTTTATAATTAACTGAACGCCAACGCAGAGTCCGTAATTTCCCTGCAGTTTCTGTTTTGCACGTTTTTTCAATTCTTTTGATGAAATTTTCACTAAAATGCACCTCCTGCAGCAAGTTCCTCCATCAGTCCCGATCCTACAAACAGAATAAACACAATTGCAGTAAATACCAGACCAATGATAGAAGTAATCAGTCCTGCCAGTGCATTTCCTTCAAAGCGATCCTGGGTCTTGGAAAGCAGAGCGAATACAATTCCCAGACTTCCAAAGATAAGGCCTCCGAAACAACAGCAGGAAGTGACGATTCCGATAATTCCCATTATCAGTGAGGCAAGTGCCATATTATTCTGTTTGTTCTTCAGCGGCTGTTGGTATGTAGAAAGATCATCCATATTCATTTGATTATCCTGATCCATGAATTATCATCTCCTTTTTTTCATAATAAAGGCATTATACATTATTTTCCATTGTATGTAAAATGAAGTTTTTCTTTCATTTTGCACATAAAAAAAGCAGCAGAGCTTTTAATCCCTGCTGCACGATGGTTTTTATCCCTATTTACTTATTAGAAGGAAGGAACAACCGCTCCGTTGTAAGTATCTTCAATGAACTTTTTCACGGTATCGCTGGTTAATGCTTCAACCAGTGCTTTTGTCTTCTCGTTTGTTTCATCTCCCTTACGGACAGCAATGATATTGCTGTAACGGGTTGCTGCTGCTGAAGAAGCATCTTCTACTGCAAGTGCATCAGAAACTTTTAAACCGGCATCAATTGCATAGTTTCCGTTAATTACAGCAATGTCTACATCACCGAGAGAGCGGGGAAGCTGGGCAGCCTCTACTTCAACGATTTTAAAGTTCTTATCATTTTTTACAATGTCATTCTTGGTTGCTTCCAGACCCACACCCTCTTTTAACTGAATAAGTCCTTTGTCAGCCAGAAGATTTAATGCTCTTGCTTCATTGGATACATCATTTGGTACAGCGATCTGTGCTCCATCTGCAAGACTATCCAGAGATTTGCTCTTTCCTGCATAGATTCCGTATGGCTCATAATGAATGGAGCCTGCGCTGACTAACTCGGTTCCTTTTTCCTGATTAAACTGATCTAAATATGGCTGATGCTGGAAGTAGTTAGCATCTAAGTCGCCGGAGTCAAGTGCTACGTTTGGCTGAACGTAATCAGTATACTCCTTTACTACCAGCTCATATCCTTTTTCCTTTAAAATATCTTTTGCAGCATTTAAAATCTCTGCATGAGGGGCAGGTGTTGCTCCTACCACAATTTTCTCCAGTTTGCCGGAAGCCTCTGTCTTACTCACTGCTTCTGCCTTTGTCTCAGCAGCCGTGGTTTCCGTTTTGGACTCTGCTGCAGCTGTGGTAGCCGGTGCTTCTTTGCTTCCTGCGCAGCCGGTCAGTGCTCCTGCCAAAAGCAGGGTTGCGGTTAAAGCATAAAAAGATTTTTTCATAATGTTTTCCTCCTGAAAATTTATTTAATAACGCCAGTGGCAGTTACTATTTAATTCGCTTGTCACTCATTCTGGAAAGCTTCATGCCTGCCTCCTGAATCACCTGGACAATAATAACAAGAATGGCAACTGTAATAAACATCATCACAGTCTGATACCGGTAATAACCATATTTTATGGCGATATCACCCAGACCGCCTCCGCCTACAAAACCAGACATTGCGGAATAAGCAAGTATGGTGGTAACGGATAAAGCGGCTCCCACTAAAAGGGAAGGCTTTGCTTCCGGCAGAAGCACTTTTAAGATAATCTGCATAGCGGAAGCTCCCATGGATTTGGCCGCTTCGATCACTCCGGCATCCACTTCTTTAAAGGAAGATTCCACTACTCTGGCAACATAAGGTGCCGATGCGATAACCAGAGGAGGGATTACTGCTTTCGCTCCCAGGGTCGTGCCTGCTATAATCTTAGTAACAGGCATTACCATAATCAGCAGAATAATGAAAGGCACGGACCGAAGCAGGTTGATGATCAGTCCTAAAATTCTCTGAAGCCAGGGAACCGGGTAAATTCCGTCTTTATCCATAACAATCAAAATGATTCCTAATGGTATTCCGATCAGATAAGCGAAAAAGGATGAAGTAAAAGTCATGAACAGGGTTTCCCAGACACCTAATTTTAACATCGCTATGGTTGCAGCATCAAAGGTCATAATCCTTCACCTCCTCAAAATTAATCTTTGCTGTTTTCAAATAATTTAAAATACGGTTTTGATCAACTTCCTCTTCCGGAAGCTGAATTACCATCTGACCCATGGCAGTTCCCCCGATATCCCGGGTCTCCGCGTGCATGATGTTAACCGGTACTTTACAAGCTAGTATCATATTAGAAAGGACCGGTTCAAAGGAAGAACGGCCGTCAAAGGAAATGCGGATTCTTCTGTTGCTGCCAAACCGTATGGCCTGTTCTGCAGCATCTCCCAGAATCAGCTGTCTTCCGATTTTGGACTTGGGTTCGGAAAAGATGTCAGCAACGCAGCCGACTTCCGCAATATGGCTCTGATCGATGATGGCAACCCGGTCGCAGATCGCTTCAATCACCGACATCTCATGGGTAATCACTACGACTGTAACCCCCATGTTTTTATTGATTTCTTTTAAAAGTCCCAGAATGGATTTTGTAGTGTTAGGATCCAGGGCACTGGTGGCTTCATCGCAAAGAAGAATCTTTGGATTTGTAGCAAGTGCTCTTGCTATCGCCACTCTTTGCTTCTGGCCTCCGGAAAGCTGGGAAGGATACGCTTTCGCCCGTTCCTTTAAACCAACCAGTTCAAGCAGTTCCATGGCTCTTTTTATTGCATCCTTTTTTGGCACATTGGCTATTTCAAGAGGGAAGCATACATTTTGCAGAACATTCCTTTGTGCAAGTAAATTAAACTGCTGAAAAATCATGCCCATGGACTGCCTTGCCCGCCTCTGCTTTCTGGGGCTCATGGCTGCCAGACTCTGATTTTCAAATAACACATCACCGGATGTGGGGACCTCTAAATAGTTGATACAACGGACAAGGGTACTTTTACCAGCACCGCTTAAACCAATAATTCCAAATATCTCTCCTCGTTCAATGGAGAGATTGATATCGTCCAATGCTTTAATGGGACCGTTTGAGGTGAAAAATTCTTTTCCCAGCCCAACCAGCTGAATAATAGGTTCTTCTGACTGCATGTGTCATTTCCTTTCTTTTTATGTACAAAAAGGCCGCAAGCCTTGCACAGACCTGCGACCTGAAACTTCCGCATATGCGGTTTCCAGAGAACTCCTATCACAATCTATACAAATGAATTCCTTTATCGGTTTTTTACGCATTCAGAGAAACAACACATCATCATACACATGCCGTTCATCTGATCCATATTCATCTGCATAGCTGTTAACCGTCTCATGGCAGCCGCTCCTTTCCCTAAATCCTACAGAGATAGTAGGTATATCTTTATGAGGCGTATTTTACGCTCTCTTATCTCATTTGTCAATAGTTTTTTTTGATATACGGAAACTTTAATTATGAACAGAGATCTACAATTACCTGTGCGAAGATCTTTGCGCTCACCAGCAGTTCGTCTATGACAGCAAACTCATCGGCTCCATGCATACGGTTATCCGTTCCAGGCAGAGAGGCTCCAAAGGCGACACCGTTATTCAACTCATGAACATAGGTTCCACCTCCCATGGAAATGCACTCTCCCTTTAAACCGGTATAGGATTCATAGGCATTTAAGAGGGTCTTTACGAAATCTGAATTTCCGTCTACGTGGTGAGGCGGGCGCATGGAATCATTATGCAGGGTAAATCCCTTTTCTTCCATATTCTTTTTTACTACATCAAGGACATTTTCCTTTGTTGCACAGATAGGACAGCGGCTGTCAAAGGTTCCGGAAAGGCCGGACTGTGT
>SVDS01000198.1 GCA_015057715.1 Paenibacillaceae bacterium | reverse complement strand
GGTGCAGTGGATAATGCCATGCAGCGGTTTGCGGAGATTTTAAATGGAATTCCAACACTTGTCATTGTTACCCTTCTTATGCTGGTGTTAAAGCCAGGGCTTGCAACCATTACTCTGGCACTTGCAATTACCGGATGGATTGGTATGAACCGGGTCGCCAGAGCTCAGGTTTTAAAGCTGAAGGAGCAGGAATTTATTCTTGCCTCCAGAACACTTGGAGCGGGGGATTTCTATTTAATTTTTAAGGAAATACTTCCAAACATTTTTGGTCAGCTGATCATTATGTCCATGTTTTCCATACCAAACGCTATCTTTACAGAAGCATTTCTTGCATTTATCGGTCTGGGGGTTCCGGCACCGTTAGCTTCTCTTGGGTCACTGATCAGCGATGCGTTTAAGTCGTTCACCACCCATCCCTATATGATCATATCACCGGTAATCGTTCTGGCAGTTATTATGCTCAGCTTTAATATGTTGGCAGATGGACTGAGAGATGCGTTTGACCCGAAGATGAAAGAGATGTAGGAGGCAGATTATGAATAAAGATAAGGTTTTGTCAATCAGAGATTTATCCATCTCGTTTCAGACCTCTGCCGGCGAAGTAAATGCCATCAGAGGAGTCAATCTGGATTTATATCAGGGGGAAACGCTGGCTATCGTAGGCGAATCGGGTTCTGGTAAATCGGTGACTGTAAAGGCAATTATGGGTATATTAAGCGGAAATGGAAAGATAAAGAGCGGAACCATTGATTTTACTTCTCGTAAGATCGGGGAAGAGGTAAAAGAAGAGCTCTTGTCATTTAGTAAAAAAGAAATGCGCCGCCGGATTAATGGACGCCGGATCGCCATGGTATTTCAGGATCCTATGACTTCTTTAAATCCCACTATGCCAATTGGCAGTCAGATTATGGAAGGAATGCGTTATCACTATAAAACCAATAAAAAAGAAGCGTATGAAAAAGCGGTAAAACTTCTTGATCTGGTTGGGATTACAGAGCCGGAAAAGAGAATGAAAAGCTATCCCCATCAGCTTTCCGGAGGGATGAGACAGAGAGTGGTAATAGCAATTGCTTTGTCCTGTGATCCTGAGATATTGATTTGTGATGAACCAACCACAGCTTTGGACGTAACCATTCAGGCTAAAATCCTGGAACTGATTAAAGATATTCAGAAGAAAACAGGAATTTCTGTCATCTACATTACCCATGATTTGGGAGTAGTGGCAAAGGTGGCGGATTATGTGGCAGTGATGTATGCAGGGAAAGTAGTGGAAAAAGGGCTTTCTGAAGAGATATTTTATGATCCCAGACACCCCTACACCTGGGGATTATTATCTGCCATGCCGGATTTAGATACCAATGACGAGGTGCTTTATACCATCCCCGGAAGTCCGTTCAATCTGTTAAATAAAACAGAGGGAGATGCATTTGCAGAGAGAAACCGGTTTGCATTAAACATTGATTACCGCCTGGAACCGCCTATGTTCCAGGTCACGGAGACTCATTATGCGGCTACATGGCTTCTTCATGAAAACGCACCTGCTGTGTCAATGCCAGAGGCATTAAAGGATAGGATAAAGAGAATGGGGGAGGAGGTGAATTCGCTTGGAGGAGAATAGAAAACCGCTATTGGAAGTAAAAGATTTAAAGCAGCATTTTAAGCTTGGCAGGAAGTTTTCCATTAAAGCAGTTGATGGAGTTTCTTTTCGAATTTACCCTGGAGAGACCTATGGTCTGGTAGGAGAGTCAGGAAGTGGAAAATCTACCATCGGAAGGTCCGTAATCCGTCTGTATGAGCCCACTTCTGGTGAGGTATGGTTTCAGGGAACAAAAATTTCGGGAAAACTTTCCCCTCAGGATACAAAGCATTTAAGAACTAACATGCAGATGATCTTTCAGGATCCCATGGCTTGTTTAAATCCCAGAAAAAAAATTCTGGATATTGTTGCCCAGGGACTTGATATTCACCACATGTACACATCCCTGCAGGAGAGAGAGGAAAAAGTATACCGGATTCTTGATATGGTGGGGCTTTCCAGGGAACACGCCAATCGTTATCCCCATCAATTCTCGGGAGGTCAGAGACAGCGGATCGGAATTGCAAGAGCGCTTATTATGGAACCGGAATTAATTATTGCAGATGAGGCAATTAGTGCACTGGATGTTTCCATTCAAGCCCAGGTTGTAAACTTAATGAAAGAACTTCAAAAACAGACGAAAACAGCCATATTGTTTATCGCTCATGATTTATCCATGGTAAAATATATTTCTGACAGGATTGGAGTTCTCCATTTGGGGCATTTGGTGGAAACGGGGACAACAGAAGAGATATTCTTAAGGCCGATCCATCCCTATACAAGATCTTTATTATCCGCAATACCAAAGCCGGATCCTGTTTCAGAACGGAGCCGGACGGCATTTACCTATGACTTAAAAGGAATGGGTATCAATTATTTGTCGGGGACAGAACATCACGTAGAGGGTGAGCATTATGTTCTTGGAACAGATGATGAGGTGAAGCAGTGGATAGCAGAAGATTTCCTACAACAATAAAAAAAAAAGGTATGCACATTGACGGGCATACCTTCTTTTTCCTTCTTATCACTTAATTTAATCTTTTAACTGAAACTGTTTCATCAGAGACTTAAGCATCTGAGCCTGACCTGCCATCTCTTCGCTTGCGGCAGCACTCTCTTCCGACGTGGCGGAATTCGTCTGAACTACGCTTGCAATCTGGTCAATGCCTAGTGTAACCTGGCTGACAGCAGTGGCCTGCTGTTCGGATGCAGTGGAAATCTGGTAAACAAGGTTAGCTACTGTCTGGGATGATAATACAATGCGGTCCATGGATTCCTTTGTTTCTTTTGCTATGTGATTGCCGGATTCTATGGAAGCCAGTGCCCGTTCAATCAGTACAGCCGTATTCTTGGAAGCTTCCTGACTCTTATTGGCAAGATTTCGAACTTCATCTGCGACTACGGCAAAGCCCTTACCTGCATCACCTGCTCTTGCAGCTTCTACCGCTGCGTTCAGCGCCAGAATATTGGTCTGGAATGCAATATCTTCAATGGTCTTTATAACCTTGCTTATTTCAGAAGATGCTTCGCTGATGGTATCCATAGCAGAATTTAAATGTTCCATCCGGGTTTTACCGAACTCTACCTCTGCAGAAGTCGTTTCAACCTGGGTATTTGTTTCTTTTGCATTCTCAGCATTCTGATTGATGTTGCTGGAAATATCGTTGATCGTTGCTGCCAGCTCCTGAATGGAAGAAGCCTGTTCTGTGGCTCCCTGGCTGAGCGCCTGAGCACTGCTTGCAACCTGTTCAGCTCCGCTTGCAACCTGATCAGATGCCTGAGTTATTTTACTCATAACATTATTAAGTGAATCAGTAAGATCCTGAATGGAGATCTGAACACCCCGAAATTCACCTTTAAATTCTTCCGGATCGTGAGGAATATTAAAATCCCCATCTGCCATACGCTGTGTAGTTTCGGAAATATAATTCATATAGTAGGAAATCCGTTCCATCATGGTTCTCATGCTTTCGGCAAGATGTCCTAACTCGTCATTGGAAGTATACTCAACATGACAGTTTAAGTTACCCTGAGCCATCTTGTCAGCTACGTCTTTTAATTCATCTATTGGTTTTATAATACCCCGGGTGATATAGATTGCAATGAATATGGAGGTTGCAATGGATCCCAGTATGATAATTATCATAATAAAGATGAAAATATTAGTTTGCGTCTCCAACTGGTTTGATTTAACAATGCCGTCATTGGATTTATTTGCCAGCATCGTATTGATAGTATTAGCGATATCAGCTGCCAGAGGGGCTGCCTGGCTGCGGAAAGTGGCCATGGCTTCCTGGGTGGATTTACCTGCAAGTTCTATGGTATTGCTTCGGATACCTTCGTATTTGGTCATTTTTTCAACAAGCTGGCTGTAAAGTTCTTTCTCAGCCGGAGTCTTCATTCGACTCTCTACCTGCTTCATCATCTTATTAATTGTATCAACCTGTGTGTTTAAATTTTGTTTCTGTTTTTCTGTTTCAGATGCATCCTCTGAAAAGATTATGTATAAAACTGTTGCGCGATGTGCCTGAAATGCCTGACCAAGGCTTCCGATATCTCCCTGCGCGAAACCATAATCCTGAAGTTCAATACTATACTCCTGATTGACTTTGTGGATGAGCAGGATTCCTATGGTTCCTGCAAGACCAGAAAATAATACTACAATAAGAAATGTAAGCAATAACCGTTTACCAACTTTTAACTTTTTTAGCATGTGATTTCCCTTCTTTACCTTTGTTTTTCATATACCTTTATTCCATAAAAATTCTTAAACTCATTGTAAAATAATCCCGATAATAACAATATTATATAACAATGGTAAGAATTAGTAATATCCAAAATATGGTATTATTGCAATATTATAGTTGCTTTATTGACATTAGTCAAGAACAGTTAATGACAATTATTACGCATAAGGTCCCCCCCGTTTTAGGGAAGTTTTAACGTACTTTTCCCTGTAATATTAGAAATAGAATCAGGAGGTGTTTATTGGAATCATTGTTGCATTGTTCCCATCCACTGATTCCTGACCGCAGATCTGTTGACTTAAAGCCTCAAACTGTATATGATAAGACTCGGACTTCACATGATAACTTCTTTTGGTGAGGCAGGAAAATAATCTGTCTGCATATGAGGGGGAATATGATGAGACGAGAAGATAGTAAAAGAAATTTGCTTTTTATCGTAACAATCATTTTGATGTCAATCTATTTAATCTGGAGACTTGTATTTACGCTGCCTTATCATCAGGGCGCAGCAAATATGATTTTTGGAATTCTTTTGTATACTGCGGAAGCAGTTACTGTCTTTACCACCTTTGAACTTTTTTACCAGAAAATGCGTATGAACCGGTATCATTTGGAATGCCCGGAAGTACCGGCTGAATATTATCCTGACGTTGATGTATTTATTGCTACTCATAATGAACCTGCGGATATATTGTACAAAACGGTAAATGCCTGTACTTTTATGGAATATCCGGATAAGAATAAGGTTCACATCTATCTTTGCGACGATGGAAACAGAGAAGAAATTGCGAAACTGGCAGAAGAATTTCAGATTGGATATCTGGGACTAGCTGATAATAAACATGCAAAATCAGGAAACTTAAATCATGCTCTAAGCAAGACAAATTCTCCGCTAATTGCCACATTCGATGCGGATATGATACCACAGAGAACGTTTTTAATGAAAACAGTTCCCTATTTTCTGCTGTCTAAATTTAAGAAAGAAGATGGAGAGTGGAAGTTAAGAGCGCAAGGAGAGATGGAGAAACAATTCCGAATGGGGATAGTCCAGACCCCTCAAAGTTTTTATAATCCGGATTTATTTCAATTTAATCTCTATGCAGAAGGTAACATACCAAATGAACAGGATTTCTTTTCAAAAGAAGTGAACATTATGAGAAATTCCTCCAATGCAGTAGCCTATACCGGAAGCAATACGGTAATTTCCAGAGAAGCGCTGGAGGAAATCGGAGGCTTTCCTTATAACACCATAACTGAGGATTTTGAAACAAGTATACGTATTCAGAAAGCCGGTTATATCACTTATGCAACAGATGAAATTCAGGCAGCAGGACTGACAACGACTACTGTAAAATCCATGTTAAAGCAGAGAGTCCGCTGGGCAAGAGGCGTGATTCAGAGCCTGCAAAATACAAAAGCAATCGTTACAGGGAAACTCTCACTTCCGGCAAGAATCACTTATTTAAACAGCTTTTTGTATTGGTGGTCATTTTTTAATCGCCTGATATTTATTCTTTCACCGATCCTGTTTGCCTTATTTGATTTTAAGATTGTAAACAGCGGATTCTGGGATGTAATTGTTTTTTGGCTTCCTGCTTATATTTTTTATAGCACTTCAATGCGGTATTTATCAGGCAATATTAGAAATCAGAGATGGAGTCAGGTCATTGACACGATCTTCATGCCGTATTTGATTATTCCTGTGATACTTGAGACGCTTCATATTCATCAGAGAAAATTTAGGGTTACCAATAAGAAGAGAAATGTAAATGAATCCAGGTTTGGCTATATTCTTTATGCGGTTCCCCACATGATTCTTCTTATTTTATCAGCAGCTGCCATGATTCGGTTTGTCAACGGAAAATATGGCTGGGCACTTTTATACAGCAGTGTCATTATATTCTGGATCGCATACAATATGGTCGCACTGTTTTATGCTATCTTTTTTATGCTTGGAAGGCCAGCTTACAGAAAATCAGAACGTTTTATGGCTAATGAAAAAATAGTGGTGGAGTATAGGGGACAGGAATATGAAGCTGTCACTGTGGATTTATCTGAGAATGGAGTGGCATTTCATATGGAAACACCGGTTTATTTACCGGAGCAGGAAGTGATTCATTTTACTGTTATGTCCAACCATTATAAGGCCCGTCTTTGCGGGAGTATAAAGTATGTGAAAAAGGATGAAGGTGAAGGGGGCTGGCGTTATTCAGCCTTAGTAGAACCGGAGGATGAAGGCAGCAGGCGTCAGTATATGCAGCTTATTTATGACAGAGTTCACAGTCTGCCAATGGAAATGAATCTTTGGATTACTGCTTATGATGATATAATAAGAAATATAAAAAAGAGGTTAAGCAAAACATTTTCCGATCAGAGAAAATTACCTCGGATACCGGTTAATAAGGAGATTGCTTTTTCAAATGGAGCGACCTGCAAAGTAGTTAACTTTAATTTCAATTATTTTTCTGTTCTGAATTTTGATGCA
Source organism: Paenibacillaceae bacterium (assembly GCA_015057715.1). GTDB lineage: Bacteria > Bacillota > Clostridia > Lachnospirales > Lachnospiraceae > Lacrimispora. The sequence goes on along the minus strand of SVDS01000198.1, from coordinate 17 downwards.
AATGGGAATGAGGAAGA
>SVDS01000197.1 GCA_015057715.1 Paenibacillaceae bacterium | reverse complement strand
CATATTTCTTATAATATGCATGGTCGTTGGTCTGACGCCGATATCGGTAGTGGCAGAGGAAGGGAATCCTGGCCAGATATCGGAAAGTTTTACCACACAAAGTGAGGATTATGAATCAGCAACACCGTCTGAGGCGGAAGAAGAGCCAGAGACAGAGGTAACACAGGAACCACAGGAAACACAGGAACCACAGGAAACAACCGCAGAGCCGGAAGCAATTGCAGAACCTGCTGCGCTGCCTTTTGAATTTGAAGCGGCAACGCCGGCTCAGGCCCTGACGGCAGGTCTGATACCTGATATTGAGTATTTGGGGCAAGATTCCTATATATTTAATGCTGCAGACGTAGGCTATAGCTCAATTGTACCCAATCAGATCCGCATTAACAACAACGGTACGGCTTCCACTGGAAGTTTGGATGTTGTATTAACTGGAAGTGAAAAAGATGACTACAGTCTTACCAAAACGTCTCTTCCCAGTATTGAACCTGGTCAATCTGATTATTTTAATGTATCACCAAAAACCGGGCTGGCCGCTGGTACTTATACGGCTACTGTGACAGTATGGGCAGGCAGCACCAAACTTGGAAGTACGGATATGAGTTTTACCGTTACACCTGCCGGATCAAAGTATCCGGTAATAATAAAAACTTATATTGATAACGAACTCTCCGATATGGGAGGAGCGGTGGAATTAAGAAACCTTCAGACCACTGCTGAGGTGCCCAGGACGGGAATTGGCTCATATGAAACCACAGCTGCAAACGGTACATATAATGTCTATGTCGACGGTAAGGATACCAACCGGATTATTGACATAAGCAATGTAACAAGTTATGTATTTCTTGATTATTATACAGTCAGTTTTTCAGCGTCCGCTGACGGAACAGCCACCGGATGCAGTATTAATGCAACTGCTGGAGGGGCCAGCATTGCCAAAGGTGCAAAGGTTATAAGAGGAACCGTTGTTACGATTACAGCAGCGGGAGTTGGTGCTGCAAGGTACGCTTATGCGTGGAGCGGAAGCGGGATAACCAGCGGTCAGACTACAGAATCACTGACTACGACTTACCTCACCGGTCCGATAAATACTACATGCCAGGTAACTGGAATCGGAGTAATGCCAACCGATCCTGATTATAAAATTGGTGATAACAGTTATATGTGGACTGGCTCAGATCAGACCATTGTACTGTCAGGAACCAATGAAACACTTAGCATTTTAAAACCTCCAACGGCTGTTATCAGAATAGATGTCCGTTCTGAGGATTTGTCCACAGTGACAATTGATGGAAATGGGGTTTCCTGTGATAAGACTTATATTGAAGTCTATAATGATATTACGCTGAATCTGGTAAACCTTACGATTACTGCGCCTGATAAAACAGGAGTAGAAGCATCCGCGGTTGTCCTTAATAAAACTGATTCGGAAGCGGATCAGATGAATATTAACGTAAGCGGAACCTGTAGTTTGACGGGGTCCAGTTGGGGAAGTGGTATTCGCTCCATACACGACCAGGATTTGTCCATAACCGGTAGTGGTACATTAAATGTAACCGGCGGTAGCACTACCGACAGTAATCTTACCGCAGGTCAGGGAATTGATATGGAAGGTTATACCTATGCCAGTAATTCCGGTGCCAAGCTTACTATTGACGGAGGCGTAACGGTTAATGCAACAGGAGGAGTTGGTGAGAATAATAACGGGGGAACCGGAATCAGAGTTGGCTGGGGAACGATCCGGATTGGAAATTCGGTGGTTACAGCAACGGGAGGAGATTCATCCGCGGCCAGCAACTGGACTTCCGGACATGGCATCCAGGCTTCATTCCCTGCCAATGATCATTCAAAAGGGGGGAATATCCTCATTGAGGATGGCACGGTAACCGCAACCGGAGGTGATTCAGAAAACACCCCTGCCGGAAGAGGAATCGATGCGTTTAGCCAATTGGACATCACCGGAGGAACTGTAACTGCAGAAGGTGGCTACAGCAAAAAAGCTTTGGGTGGATATGCAATTTATGCTTATGAGCAGAATGCAAATATATCTGGGGGAACCGTAACAGCAACGGGCGGTGACAGTCAGGATTCTACTGCCGGAACAGCCATTGCTACCAATTACAAAGATGTAAATATTACTGGAGGAACCGTAACCGCGATTGCTGGTAACGGTAATTCAAACAGCTCTCTTGGATTGTACAGCTATTCGGGTAACATTAACATTTCCCATGCTTCGGTAACAGCCAAAGGCGGCAATGGTCAGATTAATGGTTCCCATGCCGTTTACACACATTGTGGAATTATAAACATTGGTGATGAAGCTGATGTTACTGCCATAGGAGGTAATGGAACGACCGGAGTTGGTGGTGTTGGCCTGCGTGCTTACGGAAGCAGTGAAGTCTCAAGTTCTGACCGCGGAACTGTCAGTATTTCAAAAGATGCAGGGGATATCTATATTCGCGGTGGCCGGGGGGCATCCGCAACCCGGGATTCTGTAATGGGAAGAAAGATATACATTTCTACCGGAAATATCGATCTTATTTCCATGGAATCCGGGGTTTCCCGTACGATTATGAATGCAGAGGGCGGTGATAACGTATACCGCATGAAAGCAGTAGTAAGTCCTGCAGCTGAGACCGTTATTTCCTCAGAAGTTAACGGAACACCTGGAAGTTACACCTACAGAGCCGTAACAAAGAACGATGGTGTAGCCTATCTGTGGCTTCCGTCAGGATCACAGACGGTATCATCATCTGGTTATGTAAGTAAAACCGCAGAGATACCCGGAAATGACAGTTCGGCAAATGACGTAACCCTCACGAAAATACCAACTGTAACAACACCAGGAGCTCCGCAAAATGTTACAGCGGTTGCTGGAGATCGAAGTGCGGTTGTAAGCTTCAGCCCGCCAGCAAATAACGGTGGAAGTTCCATACTTTCATATACTGTAACTACAAGTCCGGGAGGCATGGTATTTTCCGGATCTTCCAGCCCCATAAACGTAACCGGACTGACAAATGGAATTCCCTATACCTTTACGGTCTCTGCTGTGAATACAGCAGGAACTGGACCAGCTTCCGCGCCATCCTATCCGGTGACTCCAAAAGCAGTTGTGGAAGGCACTTATAAAGTTTCTGGAAAAGTAGTTGAGGAGAACGGGAATCCCGTACCCGGTGCTTTACTTGTTCTTAAAAAAGGAAACCGTCAGGTCGGAACCGCTTCCACGGACGAAACCGGTAATTTTACAATTAACGCAGTACCAAACGGCACCTATAATCTGCAGGTAACCAAAGAAGGTAAAGTTGTGACGGTTCTGGTTGTGGTTGACAATGAGGATTACGTACTTAACGATCCGGTCAAAATGCCGTCAGGTACGACAAACAGTATTGTAGAAGTAAAGGCCGGAACTCCTGATATTGTGGTGGGTAACTTAGAGGAACAGTTTACCCAGGAAGACAAGGATTTTGCACAGATTACCGGCAACAAGGTGGAAATCAAACTGGTAGCTGATCTAAAACAAAAAGAAGAAATTAAAGACGATGCAGACAAGATCTTAAATGTTGCAGATGGAAATACCATAGGGTTCTTTCTTGATCTGTCCGCATTTAAAACACGGACTGAAAACAGTATATCAGGTCCACCCCAGAGGCTGAGAACTCTGCCGGAGATTATTGAAATTGTATTTCCAATGCCTGAAAATCTGAGAGGAAAATCAGGAATAAAAGTACACAGAGTCCATGATGGAATCCCGCAGACACTTCAAAATGGTACTGCGGATGAAAACGGTGAGTATTTTGTCGCAGCAACAGATACTATTACCATTTACACAAGAAGCTTTTCAACCTATGCAATCAGTTACACTGAGGGCAGTACAGGAGGCGGCACAGGAAGTGACAGCAATGTGGAAACAGGAAAAGCAGTCTGCAGCAGATGGCCAGGTCAGCCGGTTATGGGAAGAGAAGAAATCACTGCTACTCATTCAGAGAGTGGAGAATTTTCTGCAGCTGTTACAGAAAAGGCTGTTTTAGATGCTGCAACCAGAGCATGGGAAGAAGCAAAAGCAAAAGGAAAGACAGCAAACGGAATCGGCGTTTCTCTCACTGTAAAAGACTTAGGAGATCAGAAGGCGGTTGGATTTGTTATCCCTCAGTACATATTAAAGATCCTGACAGAGAAATATATCAGACAGTTTGAGTTAAGGAGCGGTATGATAGCCTTAAATCTGGATTTGGAGGCACTGAGAAATCTTCGTGTCCAAAGCACGGGAGACGTCACCATTACCATGGCTCCCGAAACCAGACGTTCCGGCAACGCCCAGACAATCATTATGAACAGACCAGTATACCGCGTAACAGCCGGATATAACAAAGACGGCAATCCTATGGAGATTAAATCAATTGGAAATGGAAGTGCCATCTACTCAATTCCATACACTCCGGACAAAGAAGAAACAGGATATCTTTACGCAGTATCGGTTGACGAACAGGGGAATGCAGCCCGTATTACAAACTCTGCTTACGACGTTAATACAAAGAGTATAATCTTTACCTCCAATCAGTTCCAGGCAGGCGGAGTGGGCTATACGCCGGGCAATCGTTTCGCTGACATCTCTACTCATTGGGCAAAAGAAGCAATGGATTATGCGGACGGACGGGGACTGATCACCGGTACCTCTGACACCGTATTTTCACCGGATGACAACATTACCCGGGGAATGCTTGCCACAGCACTTGGCAGGCTGGCCAATGTCGATCCAGGGCTTTATCAGGCCAACAGTTTTACAGATGTAAGTACTGACAGCTATGCAGCTTCTTACGCAGACTGGGCGAATAAAAAAGGTATTATAAAAGCTTCTGGAAACGGCCAGTTTTTACCGGATCAGCCTGTAACCAGAGAAGAAATGGCTCTTATTTTACAGAATTATACAAAAGCAGTCATGAGTTGTCCATTATCCATTACCAGAGATGCAATTAACTATGATGATAACGCAAGCATTGACAGTGTATACAAAAAAGCTGTTACTTCCATGCAACAGGCGGGCGTGATAATGGGCGAAAAGAATAATAATTTTAATCCAAAGAACAACGTCACCCGGGCACAGGCAAGTATGATGCTTTATCGTCTGGCAAAGCTCACCATAGATCCTTCCAGTGCACAGAGCTGGGCACGAAATGATGGCGGCCAGTATCTCTACTATAAGGATGGAAAAGCATTTACCGGATGGCTGGATGCAAATGGTAAGAAATATTACTTCTATGCCGATGGTATCCTTGCAACAGGCACTAGTATTGACGGACATGATGTAGATGAAAATGGAGTTATGAAAACAGAATAACAGATTATTAAATAGTAATGGAAATCCCCCTGAATATGAAAAAACCGCTTTTTCTGCGTTTTTCCAATCAGGGGGATTTTTTATAAAAGTTTTCCCATATAATATTCATCGACCGCTCTGCCATCTACAATCATGGAACGTTCCTTCTTTCCTTCGATGATAAATCCCATTTTCTCATACAAATGGCGCGCCGGGTAATTCTCAGTCATGACGGTCAGTTCCAGTCTCGTAATACCATTTTTTCTTGCCCACTGTTCCATTTTCTGAAAAAGCATTGCTCCGTATCCATTTCCTCTGTAGTCATTTAAAATTCCAATGACAAGATAGGCGCTGTGGCGGATCCTTCTTGGCTCTCCCCTTAAAGCAGAAATAAAACCGACTAATTCCCCTTCGTTCTCCAGCAATAGAAAAAGAGAGCCTGATTTTTCCCAATGCTCAATTCTAACCTTCATATCATCAGCTGTTGAAGTCCGTTCTCCAGGCTCATACATCATAAAACTGGTTTCTGTATCCAGCTGTTTTAACATTTTTATCAGGCGATCAGAGTCTTCTGGCGTAACTGTTCTTATCTGCATATTTATATTCCCCTTTTCAAATGTATTTCCCTTATTATACATGGCATCCGAAAAAATGCAATTGGAGTTTTAACACTTCATTGCCCTGTGTATGGGGTTGTGGTAGAATAGGAACATGGTTTTAATTACGAGGTTAAGAGAAGAAAGCTGGAAAAAACATGTATTGTATGAGTGTGAGCCACAAAAAAGCTCCGGTAAATATCAGAGAAAAGTTAGCCTTCAGTACGAAAGAAAAGGCTGAATTAATAAACAGACTGATGAATAAGGATTCCATTACAGGCGTAGTCGTACTCTGTACCTGCAACCGCAGTGAGATCTATGTATCTGGAACAAAGTATGCCATCGTCGAACTCCAGCGTGAGGCTGCCGGTTTAAAGGGTGTGCGTCTGGGGGAATTGATTAAATATTTGAATGTATATAATGAAGAGAGTGCCATTCGCCATTTGTTTAAGGTAGCCTGTGGTTTTGATTCCATGGTTTTGGGAGAAGATGAGATACTGGGACAGGTTCGGGAGGCATATCTGTATTCCAAAGAATCAGGAGCTGCGGATTATGAGCTGAATGTGCTGTTTCAGAAAGCGATGGCTGCAGCAAAACGGATTAAAACAGATACCAGACTATCAAAAACCCCCCTTTCTATTGCAACACTTGTAGCAAATGAAGTATTTCATTTCAATAGTGAGGGAGAGTATAAAGATGTAATGGTTATCGGAATGACCGGAAAGATGGGCAGTACCATAACCAAAAATCTGTTAAGCAAGCCTGGAATCAGGGTGACCGGAACCGTCAGAACCCATTCCTCAGACCTGCTTTTGAAAGTAGACAGTGACCGGATCAGGGAAGTGGATTACAAAGAACGCTATCACTATATGAATGATATGGATGTGGTGATCAGTGCAACCTTAGGACCTCACTATACCGTGACCAGAGAAGAACTGGATACCTGCACAAAATCAGAGAAAAAAAGGCTCTTTATTGATGTAGCTGTTCCTGTTGATATGGACCCTGAGATCAGGGATTATCCCGGAATTACCTTATATGATATTGATTATTTTGAAACATTATCAAAGAACAATACCCAGATTAAGCTGAAAGAACTGGACTGTGCCAG
>SVDS01000196.1 GCA_015057715.1 Paenibacillaceae bacterium | reverse complement strand
TATGCGGAAAAGATAGTGGAGTACGGATTGGAATGGAATATTGAATTTGATGATATTATGCACCATAACCACGGCCGTCTAAACATCGCTCTCCCCATCATGCTTGGTAACAGTCTGATTGGCCCCACATTGATGAAATTTCACAGGCTTTATCCAAATGTCACCGTCAATATGATGGAGGAAGTGAATTTTGTAGCCGAACATACCTTAAGGGATCATACGGTGGACTTAACCTTTTATAATGTACATGAGTTTCCTACTGATCTGGATTATCAGATTATTGGGAAAGAGGAAATGATACTTGTGTTATCTGCGGAGAATCCACTGGCAAAAAAAGCAATCAAAAAAGAAGGCTTTCAATATCCGTGGATTGATTTAAGCCTTCTGTCCGGGGAATCCTTCATTCTCCTTTATCCGGATCAGAATACGGGAGGAATCGCATTAAAGCTCTTTGAAGAATATGAAATGGAACCGGAAATCCTTCTCCATACCCGTAACAGCGAGATGTCCATCCGTCTTGCCATGGAGGGACTGGGTGCTGCGTTCGCACCGGAAAGTTATTATCACTATTTAAGAAACAGAGAGCCTTCCTCTTCTGTCTGTCTTTCCGTGGGAAAAACCAGAAACGATAATACACTGATTGCAGCTTATCAGAAAAACCGGTATCTGCCTAAATACGCCAAAGCATTTTTAGATATTCTCACAGAATATTACGAAACGGAGCATGCTGCCTGTTTTTCAAATTAAAGAAAACGCGTCCGGAAAACCGGACGCGCCTTTTTACATGGTCATCATTGCGACTCCAAATAAAATTATTAAATCAAGCAACAAACAGACACCTGTAACACAGATAGAAAAAACAGCCAGATTCTTTTTTTGTGGATTTACGGATCTGCTGATAATCAGAGTACTTGACAGCAGACCGAGACACAGACCGATTAATCCGCAAAATGCCCAGCCACCTAATGACAGGATTGCAGATAATATATAAGTCCATTTCGGTATATTTTCGAAAGGAACATATGGTTCCTTTGAATTTAAATAAACTCCATCCACAGCCAGATCAACTTTTCTGCCTATTGCAGTCAGATGGACTGTGGTTCCGTCAAGATCAAGGGGAACATCAAACAGACGAATAAACAGGCTTTTGTTCTTAATTGGGGTTGAAACACCGTCTACGACTGCCTTTGCTTTAAAAGCTCCCGGTTTAAATGCAATCTCATGATTTACTCCGTTTACTGTAACATTCCATTTGCTTTTCATACTAATTCTCTCCAATTTTATAATTTATCTAAAATAGCAAATAACTATTGCTATCTGATATCAGCTGCAATCAGCTGTAATTTTCCAGCTGTCTGCTCATCTAAATCCCCAAAGTATGTAAGCCCCTCTGGTGACTGATCATAAAGAACCTTATATAAAACACAGGCAGAAAGATAAGTACCTGCTGGTGACGGATGGTTTTCATCTTCATCCCATAACTCGATCTCCGGAAACTGGGAGGTACATCTCATAAAAGCGATTCCAGCGGGAGCCAGCATGGCATCCAGCTCTTTTGCAATATTGATATAATGGCTGGCTATTTCTGTCTGCATCTCATCTCTGGACTCCCTATATTTAAGCCCTGCCAGAAGATCGATTGAGATCCCTTCTTTAAAAGCCCATGTCATGAGAAATACCGGCTCTCCCTGTGCCTGGCGAATCAGGGAATCGAGGGTTCTGGACGCTGAATACATGGTTTCTTCCCCCATGGTGGCAATTCCGCTTTGCTCCTGTAAAATCACATAATCCCATGTGTAATTTTCCAGTGCATCGTATACCTGGCTGCCAACTTCATCCTCCCGGTCTGCGAAATATTCCAGGCGATAGGAACCTTCAGTCAGTTCATATACATCAGCCACAAATCCACCGCTTTGGCTTAACTGAGCAAATACAGACGGCAGGTCATTGGTATACGTCATACTGTTTCCCAAAAATAAAACCGAAGGCTGATCTTTGACCGGGTCTGGTTTCTTTAAATCCAGATTTTGTGTAAAATCCATAGGCTGGACTTTCTCTCTTTTCAAGGCGCTGGATATCAGTAAGTATCCACCAATTAACAATACAGCAAATACTGCCAAAACAATGATAACAATCTTTTTTATTGTTGATTTCATACTCCCACTCCTCTGTTTTTTCTTTTATTTGTATCGGCACAAATAAGAAATAATATAGGGATTGAGGGAAATTCGTTACTTTTTGTTAATTTTAAACAATTATGTTTTATTTTTAGTAACCAATTATATATAGTTATAAAAAAAAAGAGCCGATAACCGCATATACTTATGCATGCCATCGGCTCTGGGTCTATAAACCCTTATTATTATTTCATTTCTTCAACAGCAGTTTTACCGGCAATTCGTCCAAAGGTAAAGATATCTGTTAATGCGTTGCCGCCAAGACGGTTTCCTGCATGAATACCTCCGGCAACTTCTCCGGCAGCATAAAGATGCTTAATTGGCTGGCCATTTTCATCTAATACACGAGTATTGGTGTCGATCCTAAGTCCTCCCATGGTATGATGAACAGCTGGTTTTCTTGGAGTTGCATAGAACGGTGCCTTCTCCACTTTCAGGCTGAATGTATCCTTATGGAATTCCGGATCAAAGCCCGCATCTACATAAGAATTATATTTTACAATGGTCTCCTTAAGAACTTCTGGATCCATACCAACTTTTACTGCCAGTTCTTCGATGGTATCGGCTCTGAATAAGGTACCTGCCTCTACCTGACGGTCTAATTTCTCCTGGCTTGTATTGGCAGCAGTTTTCTTAATTTCATCATCTGCAATGAGATAGAATAAACCGCCCTGATCAATAGCCGCTTTTGTTAACACATCACGGCCTGAGAACTCATTTACAAAACGTCTGCCGTTTTTATTAACAATTACAAAGTTTTCCGGTGGTACCTGAATTCCACTAAACAGCTCACCCGTATCCGGATCAGCAACAGGCATCATCTGGGTAAATCCCATTCCTGTCAGTGCTGCTCCTACTGATTTACCAAGCTGGATTCCATCACCAGTCATAGCAAAGGAATTGGTGGTTCTTATATTGTCATCGATGGCTGCCCAATAGGTATTATATTCCTTTAACATCTTTGTATTGGCACCAAAACCACCGCTTGCAAGTACAACTGCTTTGGCACGAACTGTAATCTTCTGGCCATTGACACCTGTTGCTATGACTCCTGCGATCTCGCCATTTTCCAAAATAAATTCCTTTACAGGACTGTCTGTAATAATCTTTCCTGAGTGCTCCTCCACATATTTTGAGAGAGCAAGGATAAATGCGGTACCATAGCTTTTCACTGGCTTATGGCCACGGCGCCAAAGAGCACCAACCGGTGCAAATACAACGCTCTTGTCATACTCAACGCCGATCTCTTCCAGCCATTTAACACTTTCTAATGCTCTGTCAGTAAGGATTTTTACCAGGTCGTACTGTCCGTAGATGGTGTTGCCGTTTAAGTCTGTACGTTTTCCGCCAAAATAGGTCTGCATTCTGTGAAGAAGAGGAGAATCAAATAAATGACCTTTTCCAGTACCAAATTTCTCCTGGTATTTGGAAAATTCTTCTTTCAGTGCATGGAAATCGTCTAAATATTCCGGATGGATCTGGCTCTCATCGGTGGCTAACAATGACTCGATGGTATGTCTTTCTCCCGGATTTTCATCAAACTCTCTCTGCCACTCAGGATCAGCCGCATTAACCGGACCACCGGAACGTATGGTATTTCCGCCTACTGCCGGATATTTTTCAAGTACAATAACACTGGAGCCATTCTGTAATGCAGTGGCTGCTGCACTGAGTCCGGCGCCGCCTCCACCAACTACTACCACATCACAGGTATACTCTTCATCCTGTCTGTTCCGGCTGCTGGCAGGTTTTGGACGTCTCTTAAGTATATCAGGGTTGACTCCGGCAAGCTTCACTGCTTTTGCAACACCATCGATTACACCGTTACTGGTTTCAGATGCACCAGAAAGCGCATCTACATTCAGAGTCTGTCCTTCAATGATTTTATCCGGTATTCTTACAAATACCACATCTGCGATTCCTTCGGTTTCGCCTTTGGTATCTATATTAATGCTTTCAATTCGTTTTTCGCTGAAGGATACCTTCATTGGAAGATTTCCGCTGTGACCGATTGCGTTTACTTCATATTCGCCAGGAGTAAAGGAAAAATCCTCTTCCTCATTAAGCTGATTTGAAATGGTGGCAAAACGCATAAAGCGAAGGAAACAGATATCCAGGAAATCGATAGTTCCTTCATTAACCAGATCACCGGCTTCATCAAATGCCTTGCTTGCATTTCCCAGTAAAAACTCATAACCTGGCATTACATTTGCATCCACACCCGGTGCATCCAGGATCTGGCGAAGATGAAGCTGTGCACGAGAAGATCCCTGTGTTCCTAAAGAGGCGCCAACGATCATAACCGGCTTGCCTGCAAGTGGATGGAGATCAAAGCTCAGCCACTCGATCAGACTTTTAAGTCCGGATGGAATGGAATGATTGTATTCAGGAGTAGCCATAATAACACCGTCACACTCTGTGATCTTATTATTGAACATCTGGATCACATCACTGTAGGACTGATTATCAGACTGATTAAACATGGGAACATCTTTGATATCAAGTACTTCAATCTCTGCTTTTGATTCAAAATGTTTTTTCATAAACTGAAGGAGTTTACGATTATATGATTTTTTTGCATTCGTTCCAACAATTGCTATAAATTTCATTGATATGAATCCTCCTACTCTTGCCAAGTGAATTTTTTTGCGCTTTTCTTCTGAACCTTTTCTGCCAAAAGTTTCGTTGTGATATCCGTAAACAGAACAAATTCCCTGAAAATTTCATCAAGCTCCGTTAACTTGTCCGGATAGATGAGATCTCCGGCATTATCAAATGCGCCTTGTGATTTTCCTAACAGGAACTCACTGCTTGGCATAATTCTGGCTGCTAGCTCAGGGGAATCAAGAATCTGTCTTAAGTGGGCCTGTGCACGGGAAGAACCAAGTGTACCATGGGATGCCCCTACAATTAAAACAGGCTTATCCGTCAGTGCCTGACTTGTATAGCTGATCCATTCAAGAGCACTCTTTAAAACGGCTGGTATGGCATGATCATACTCCGGAGTAGCTATAATAACACCGTCTGCATTTAAGATTTTATCGGACAACTCTTCTACCTTTTCAGGAATTTCAGAATCCTCTGGTTCCATAAAGGCTGGTAAATCTTTGATTTCATATAATTCAATCTCCGCCTCACTGGAAAAATGTTTTTGCATAAATTGAAGCAGCATGCGATTAGTTGACACATCTGAATTGGTGCCCACGATTGCTAAATATTTCATAGTAATCTCCTTCCTATCCATTAAGTTCTCACAGTTGTAATTATGTGTTTGATATAATTTTAACACATCGTACCTATATTATCTAATAGTTATTTATTGAAGTTTGATAACAAATTTGTTATAATCAAAAATAATCGAAAAAAAGCAAATTATTTCTCAAAGAAAGGATTAAAATGTCGAAAATCTCTTCTCAGGAAATTCTGTATTATATTGATGCCATTTTAAAATACAGTAACTATGGTAAGGCTGCCAAATCCCTTTATATTTCTCAACCATATCTGACGCAGGTGATTAAAAGAGTGGAAAATGAATTAAACTGCGAACTGATCACCCGGAATAAGCTGCCTTATCGGTTAACCGAACAGGGAAAGATCTACTATCAGTACCTGACCTCATTAGAAAATAATTATGCAAAGCTGCTTAGGGAAATATCCGATGTATCAGATATTGACAAAACGGTTATAAAAATAGGGGTTCTTCCCAGCCTTGGCACCTATCTTTTGCCTCTTTTTCTCCCCGATTTTCTAACCCTCCATCCAGACTGCAGAATAGAGCTGTTAGAAAGTCTGCCTGAAAAAAATGAGAAACTGACCCAGAACAATGAACTGGATTTCTGGATTGGGCAAAATTCAAGGAATATTTCACCCAACTTAAACTCGGTCAGCTGGGGCAGACACAGATACCGGGCTGTGATCCCCCGCTGCAGTGATCTGTATCAGGAAGATACAGCCGTCATTGGTGAAGGCAGCATTGACATAAGTAAAATCTTATGCCAAAAGCTGGTTCTCACCTCCAAAGGCTCTGCCATCAGAAAACAGATCGATCAGTTGCTGAACCTTTATAAAGTTGAACCTAACATAATTATGGAGAGCACAGAGATCAATACCATTTTGAAGCTTGCCACAGGTAATTTAGGAATCACCTTTATTCCCGAAAGCGTCTATGTGAAGGAAAGTCCGTCGGAATACAATCTCTATCAGATACCCATAGACGAACTGAGCTTAGACTACTTCATAGCATACCACAATGAAAGAAAACTATCCAACATTGATCATGACCTGATAAATACCTTTTTGATTCATGGGCAGAACAATTCCGATCTGGGAGAATGAAATGACAGAGTATACAAAGATTATATATCTTATGGGAACAAAAATTTCCCTTTATATTAAGGGAGAAGAAACGGAACTGCTGGCAGAAAAGGCGGAAGAAATGCTGATCCGTTATAATGAAATCTTTAGTGCCAACAGTGATCACTCCCAGCTTGGGATGATTAAAAAAATGGCTGGTATCGCACCCCAAAAGGTGGATGAGGAGCTGTATGAATTGATAAAAACAGGAAAAAAGCATAGTCTGAATGAAAATTCATTTTTAAACATTGCAATCGGACCGTTAATAAAGCTATGGAGAATCGGTTTTACCGAAGCACATGTGCCGGATAAAGAGTCCATTGAAAAAGTGCTGGAACTTTTAAATCCTGAATTGATACAGCTGGATGAGGAGAACAAAACCGTCTTTCTGCAAAAAAAAGGTATGGAAATAGACTTAGGAGCTATTGCCAAGGGCTATTTTGCAGATAAAGTCATGGAGTTTTTTAAAGATCATGGTGCGGTCTCGGCTATGGTAGATATGGGCGGCAATGTGCTGGTGCATGGAGACTCCCCCTCCGATGGCACTGACTGGAATGTGGGAATCCAGAATCCGTTTTTGCCCAGAGGGAATGCGGCTGCACTGGTTAAAATAAGAAATCAGTCTGTTGTAACATCGGGTATTTACGAAAGAGTCCTAGAAAAGGAAGGAAGTAAATACCATCATATTTTTAACAGCAAAACCGGCTATCCTATGGAAAGTAATATTGCTTCTCTGACTGTGGTCGC
>SVDS01000195.1 GCA_015057715.1 Paenibacillaceae bacterium | reverse complement strand
TTCCCCACCATGACGGAAGGGTCAGAAAATGAAATCTTTGCATCCGATGCCAAGGATACCATGCAGCCCCAGGGACTTATGACCGCCATCATACAAACCAGCATAAGGCTGGTGATCAATCTGTTCAGTTTCCTATTCATATAGTCTCCTATTTCCTAAATTTACATTCCGAGTACTTTCTTCTGCAGCAGAAGAAGATCCTGGGAATTTACTTTTCCGTCTCCATTTAAATCAGCTGCTGCTTTTCCAGCTTCTGATAAGGTTTCCAGACCCAGAAGATATCTCTGCAGCTTTAAGACATCCAGACTGTTAACTTTTCCGTCACCGTTTACATCACCACTTCCTTTTGAGGCGGTGTTTGCAGAGGTTGACTGTGTCTGAGCGGGCTGTGCCTGGGTTTGCGCCTGGGTTTGTGCCTGTGTCTGGGCAGGACTTCCCGGTCCCTGTGAAGCCCCGGAAGATGCCTGTACCGATATATTGGAGGAAGCATCGGGCACTATGGTAATATTACTGCCGCCTGGTGTTCCGGCATTGGTTTCTGAGGTTGGATTGGATACTCCTGGTCCTTTGCTGCCGGAAGAACTGTTACTGCCGGAAGAGCTGTTGCTGCCGGAAGAACTGTTGCTGCCGGAAGAGCTGCTGCCACCGGTAGAACCGGGGTTACTTGGAGTATTGCTTCCGGAATTATAGGTCGGTCCGTTTGCCTGACGGACTACATGAAGAACATATTCCCTCACATTACCGTTCTGGGCAGTCACGGAAACTTTAATATCATTATTACCATTTTGAAGCGCAATAGTCCCGGCTCCGCTTACGTTAGAAGCAGAATACAGTGCAGAAGCATTTACTTTAATGCTGGTCACGCCAGAATCCACAATCAGATTATATTCTTTTGTATCCCGGTCAAAGCTTGGTGTCATAACAAATCCATCCACACTAAGTCCTGAAAGCTTGTTATTTGGATTGCCATCACCAGTTGGCTGGCTGCAGGGATTTTCAGGCATATTATTATAAACCGGAATTTTAAATTCCAAACCGGTCTGTTTCATATCATTATTATAAGCTTTTGAATACACCGCAGCTTCGGATGCTGCACCCTGCACATTGGTCATATACTGATGTTTATACAGATTCGCCCCCTGTACATTAAATTTCTTCAGATAAAATGTATCCTGCCCAACTTTTACGTAGTTATTACCATAATATAATGCGCCGCCTAAAATTGATTTTTCCGGTGAATTCCACGGACGTTCATAATTGCCTGCCTGAGACGCCCACCATAATCCTCTTTGCACAGCAGTCATGTTTCCAGACTGATAAGCTTCAATATTAAAGAAATTGTAAAACCCGGCATAGCCTGATTCTGTGCCGGAAATGCTTTTGCCGGTACCTGCAGAACCCTGCTCCTGTATAATCATCGCTGCCAGAACATAAGGATTAACCCCTGACTGGGTGGCTGCATTCATAATCATACTGGCATAAGCACCGCTTCCAGTGGTAGTCCCAGTAGAAGGCGCAGAAGCAGAAGGTCCGGTAAGACTTGCTCCGGGCCCATAATCCATAAGAACGGCCACATGGTTGGGTGTGATGGATGCATGGGGTGATTCCTGGCTTACATTGCCGGAAGAAGACCCCTGTGTTTCAGTTTTTCCGCCTGGTCCAATATTGGCTCCGGGACCTGAGGAATTACCTGAATTCGTAGACGTACCACTCTCTGGTGAGGTGGTTCCGCCAGACTGGGACGTATCTGTATTAACGGTACCTCCTGACAGGAAGGTCCCCTTAACCATGGTATTTAATCCTTCCATTGTATGCTTGTTGCTGTCATAGGTATGTGTTAAAAACTGAAATACATTGGTTTCGTCCAGGAAATTCCTGGGATCCATATAATACTTTACAATATCCTCTGATGCTGTTACCCAGCTGCTTCCGTCAAATCCTACCCAGGTACTGTTGTTCCAGTCATAAGCACCGGTTTCCGTGGATTTCCAGGAAGACATACTGTTTGTATGTACCAGTGTCTTTCCAACCAGGCTCTCTTCTTTTACTGCAGTATTCCAGTCTATATTGGTTTTCTGAGCAGTAAACACCCAATTGGGATACTGGGCATGAAGCGCCCTTAAGCGTGCCTTATAGCTTTCAGGGAACCCCTGTGCAGACAGTCTTGACTCAAAATCAGCATTGCTGGTATAAACTGCAGCGAATTTTAAATAGCTTTTTGTAACGTAACCTGACACGGTTTGTCCGTTGGAATTGTTAAAGCGTATCTCATACCAGAGGGCTCCATCCGATCCGTTCTTTTCATTGACCACAGTGACGGCTGCACCATTGGTCAGTTTTGTAACGATTGAATAGGAAGTACCCGGTCCGCTTCTCACATTCAGTGTTGAAGCATTCACCGTTGCCGACTTATTCGTATAAGCATACGTATCTATGTAAGGCGTTATCGGTCCTACAAAAGAATCGATCACCAGAACACTGGCAAGAATTGCTGCCATCCTGCCAGCTTTTTTATACTTTCTCATCTGTTTCTCCCATAATACCCTTAAGTATTTTCATTACCAGTTATATGTAAATCATACATTATTTTATTATAATGACAAATGATACCATGTGTCAACACAATCAGTTAATCTTCAACTAATTGGAAATATTTGTAAGAAAATCTTTCATTTTTCCACAAGTAAAAAACAGCGGAATGCATATGCACTCCGCTGCCTGAAAACCCACCCCGCTATTCTTCACCGTCTCTGTCATTATAGCGTTCCAGATTGATACACATATTCTCCATAACTCTGTAAAATACTTCAATATCCCCTTGTGAGATTCCCTCGCTGGCAATCTCCTCGAACTGATCAAATACTTTACTGATCTGCCTCGCTTCCTTATATCCCTTATCTGTCAGGCAGATGGAAAACGATCTTCTGCAATCGGGGTTGTTTTCCCGGACAAGAAGCCCCAGTCCTTCCAGCTTATCGATGTTTCTTGACATGGCTGCTGCATCGATTCTGCATCGGTCTGCCAGCTCTTTCTGGGTAATGCGGTCCTCTTGCTGAAGATGGTACAATATTTTCGCCTGCCCCTGTCCGGGCGTCAGTCCTAAATCAGACAACAGCGGAAAAAAGATCTGCTTTCTTGCTTTTTCACCCCGCACCATCAATTCCCTGATACTTTGTTTCTTCACAATCTGCCTCCTTCTTTCTTAATTTAATCCAATTCAAACTGCCCCGTATAGAGCTGATAATACTTCCCCTGCTCTTCAAGAAGCTCTTCATGGTTTCCACGTTCAATAATCTCTCCCCGCTCCAGTACTAAAATGGCATGGGAGTTTCGGACGGTTGAAAGCCTGTGGGCAATGACAAACACAGTCCGCCCTTTCATCAGCGTATCCATCCCTTTCTCAATCAGCTTTTCCGTCCGGGTATCAATGGAACTGGTGGCCTCATCCATGGCCAGTACCGGCGGACGGGAGATGGCAGCTCTGGCAATGGCAATTAACTGTCTTTGTCCCTGGGATAAATTACTTCCATCATTTTCAAGAAGTGTATCATATCCGGCTGGAAGTCTTCTGATAAAAGAATCTGCATTGGCAATTCTTGCAGCCTCCCGTACATCTTCCTCCGTTGCATTCAGCCTTCCATATCTGATATTATCGGCAATGGAACCGGTAAATAAATGTGTATCCTGCACAATCAGTGAAATAGATTGCCTTAAGTCATCCTTTTTAATCTGCCGGATGTCAATTCCATCATAGGTAATCTGTCCTCCGTTTAATTCATAGAACCGGTTGACCAGATTAATGATGGTGGTTTTTCCCGCTCCTGTAGATCCCACAAACGCTATTTTCTGACCTGGCTTAGCGTATAAAGTAATTCCATTTAATATGGTGTGTTCCTGATTATAGCCAAAAACCACATCATGGAAACGGACATCTCCCTCCAGGGGGATCAGCCGGTATCCTTCTTTCTCATCTGGTACCTTCCATGCAAAGCGCCCTGTATAAGTCTGGGATTCCATTAAAACTCCATGATCCCCTTCCCGGGCTTTGACAAGAGTCACATCTCCCTCATCCACTTCCTGCTCTTCTTCCATCATCAGAAAGATCTTCTCCGCACTTGCCAGAGCTACCATCAGGAAATTAATCTGCATGGTAAACTGGTTCATCGGCATGGCGCTTTGTCTTACATACACCAGATAAGAGGCCAGAGTACCCAGGTTAATCAGCCCTGCGATTGCAAACAGACCTCCCACACAGGCCGAGACTGCATAGTTAAAATAAGACAGTGCAACAATTGTGGGGACTGTAATTCCTGTATAGATGGAGGCTTTGGTAGCGGAAATCCGGAGTGCTTCATTTAATTCACAAAACTTATCAAAATCCTGTTTTTCATGGCGGAAAATCTTTTCCTCTTTCTGCCCTTCTACCATTTCTTCTACAAACCCATTGATGCTTCCCAGATTTCTCTGCTGCTTCGCAAAATAGTTTTTACTTATCTTTCCATTATGCCGGATATAGAGAAGCATAACTACAAGAAAGAAAACAACAATCATGGAAAGACGCACATCCAGGATCAACAGCATGATGATCGTTCCGGTTGAAGTAATGAAACTTTGAATCAGCAGGGTAAAGCTGTTATTTAATGCTTCCGATATGGTATCCACATCATTGGTAAAATGACTCATCAGTTCTCCATGGGTATGGGTATCAAAATAAACGAGAGGAAGCTTTTGTGTATGGCGGAATAAATCCATTCGGATCTCACTCACTACCTGCTGGGAAACATGAACCATCATTCTGCTGTAAATCAGACAGGAAAGTGCTCCTGCCAGATAGATTCCGCCCATAATAAAAATCATGCGGATGAGACCAGGAATGTTCCCTGGCAGGATATAGTTGTTAATCACCGGCTTTAAAAGATAGGTTCCCATAATTCCCGAAAATGCACTGATGCATACCAGAACTGCTATAATTAAAATGGAAATCCTGTAATGCCCAATATACTTTAAAAGATGGAAAAGGGTCTTTTTTGCATCCTTTGGTCTTGCACGTCCTGTCTGTTTCATGCCAAAAGCCCCCCTCCTTTCTGCTGGGATTCAAAGATATCCCGATATATTTCATTATGGTTTAAAAGATCATCATGGGTACCGACTGCATTCACCTTTCCGTCATCTAAGATAATAATCTGGTCTCCATGGGAAACGGAAGAAATTCTCTGGCTGATTATAATCTTGGTCATATCAGGAAGTGCAGCCCTTAAGCCATCATTGATCTTTTGCTCTGTAGCTGTATCAAGCGCACTGGTTGAGTCATCTAAAATCAGAATTCTGGGTTTTTTTAAGATTGCCCTTGCAATGCAAAGCCTCTGTTTCTGCCCTCCGGAAAGATTCACGCCTCCCTGTCCAAGGACTGTATCAAGCCCGGCATCCAGTCGGTCGATGAATTCGTCCACACAGGCAATCCGGCATGCTTCTTTGATCTCTTCGTCGGAAGCATTCTCCTTTCCCCAGCAGAGATTTTCTTTCACTGTTCCTGTAAACAACGTGTTTTTCTGTAAAACCATACCAATGGCTTCTCTTAAATGATCCTGGGTATACTTGTAAATCGGCTGCCCATCGATTAGAATTTCTCCGGAGTTTATCTCATACAATCGCTGGATCAGCTGAACCAGCGTGCTTTTTGCAGCACCGGTCTGCCCGATAATTCCTACAGTCTGGCCAGGTAAAATCTGAAAGGATATATCAGAAAGCACATATTCTTTTGCAGTCTCCCTGTATTTGAAATATACATGATCAAACTGTATGCCTCCCCTGGTAATCTCAATGTCCGTTGCACGGTCATCACGGATTTCAGGTTCTTCTACAAGAACTTCTGAAATTCTTCTCCAGGAAGTTAAGGATCTGGTAAACAAAAGGAATACATTGGAAAACATCATAAGAGAATTCAGCACCTGAAGCACATAACTTAAAAAGCTGGTGAGGGCACCCACCTTCATCTGTTCTCCAATTACAAGATTCCCGCCAAACCAGAGAATGCTTAAAATGGTTCCGTACATAACAAACTGCATGGCAGGCATGTTAAGAGCTGCCAGTGAGAAGGATCGTTCGGAGGTGTTCCTTAAATATGTATTGACCTCTCCAAATTTTTCTGTCTCATACTCCCCCCGTACATATGCCTTTACTACACGAATTGCTCTTAAGTTCTCCTGTATGGCACGGTTTACTAAATCCATGGCGCCCTGCATTTTCCCATAAAGGGGTCTTACATTCTGAATAATAAAAAATAAGATTACCGCAAGCAGGGGGGCAGCAATAAAAAATACCATCGCCAGGCGGGCATTCAGCCGGAAGGATACCACCAAAGCGGTCAGCATCATCACCGGCGAACGAAATCCGGGACGCATCCCATTGGTTATGGAATTCTGAATGGTGGTAACGTCACTGGTGAGCCTTGTTACCAGGGAAGATGTGCTGAATCGGTCTGTATTGGCAAAGGAATAGGTCTGCATCTTTTGAAATTCTGCCTTGCGGATCTCTGCACCGATTCCATTACCACAGATTGCCGTAAAACGTGCGCAGGCATGCCCCAGTAAAAGAGCAACTGCTGCAAAGGCAATCATCTGTCCTCCCTTCATTAAAATATAACTTTTGTTGCCGGTTGCAACTCCCACATCAATAATATCTGCCATAATCATTGGTATGATCAGTTCAAATACGGTCTCGGCCTCGATGCAGATAATTGCAAGAATCAATTCTTTTTTGTACTTCCTGGCATAATGCAGCAGATTATTCATTTTTTCTTCTCCACATTGATTATTACAATAATTGTATTTGCAACTATTGACTATACAACTATTATATTCTCTTCTATGGGAAAGTCAATGAAATCCCCTCCATTTTCCAAAAAAAAATCAGGCCTGGAGTACCCGTAGCAGGGAACTCCAAAGCCTGATTTAAAATCTGGTTTATTAAACCGGATAAGTTTTATTCTGCTTGTCAGCCAGAGTGGAATCCACACCTGTCTGCTGCGCTGCACGGTATTCAAAGAATTCCTTGGCAACACTTGGGAACAGAGCATAGGACAGAACATCTTCATCCTGCTGTTTCCACTGTGCACATTCTTTCTCAAACTGAGGAAGCTGTGGTGCGATTAAGTCAGCCGGGCGGCAGGTAATCGGTGTTTCATCACCAATAATCTTTTTCTGTACTTCTGGATTAAAGGGTTTTACTGTCTGTCCGAACTCACCCATAAGGATTTTTTTGGTCTCCTTGGTTACCATCTTATAACGCTCACCGCTGATCACGTTTAATACAGCCTGAGTTCCCACAATCTGGGAAGATGGAGTAACCAGAGGTGGCTCACCAAAGTCAGCTCTTAC
>SVDS01000004.1:80125-90777 GCA_015057715.1 Paenibacillaceae bacterium | reverse complement strand
GGTTTCAGAAAACTGGCTTTCACAGGATCTACCGATGTGGGAAGAAATGTAGCCCTGGCTGCAGCAGAAAAGCTGATACCTGCCACCCTGGAGCTGGGCGGTAAGTCAGCCAATATATTCTTCAATGACTGCGACTGGGAGATGGCAATGGATGGTGTGCAGCTTGGGATCTTGTTTAACCAGGGTCAGGTATGCTGTGCAGGTTCAAGAGTATTTGTACAGGAGGATATTTACGACCGTTTTGTAAAGGAGGCTGTGGAGCGGTTTAATAAAGTAAAAGTAGGACTTCCGTGGGAAGAAGATACCCAGATGGGCAGCCAGATCAATAAAGGACATTTACAAAAAATATTAAGCTATGTTGAGATCGGTAAAGAAGAAGGTGCCAAGGTACTGTGCGGTGGTGAGGCATTTACAGAAGACGGTCTTGAGAACGGTGCATTTCTGCGTCCTACTCTTCTTGGAGATGTGACCAATGATATGAGAGTGGCAAAAGAAGAAATCTTCGGACCAGTTGCATGCATTATTAAATTTAAAACGGAAGATGAAGTGATTGCCATGGCCAATGACAGTGAATTCGGACTGGGCGGAGCTGTATGGACCAGAGACATTAACCGTGCAATACGTGTGGCAAGAGCTGTGGAAACAGGACGTATGTGGGTGAATACCTATAATGCAATCCCGGAGGGAGCTCCTTTTGGTGGATATAAGACTTCTGGTGTGGGACGTGAAACTCATAAGGTAATGCTGGAGCATTATACCCAGACAAAGAATATTATGATTAATTTAAGTGAAGTGCCTTCCGGCTTTTATCCCGTTAAATAATAATTTTCTATAAACCGGTTATGCCGTGTACAGTTTTTTATTAACCTGAAATAAGATATGAGAAACAGACTTTGACAGTCTTGGTACAATGTCAAAGTCTGTTTTTTTATTCTAAATTAACTAGCAGGGCACAAAAACCAGGTAAAATCAACTTGTATGCAATCTTGAAAAGGGTAAAAACGAAAGGCTTTTATAAAAGTGTTGTGCAAAAACACGTCGATATTGGAGAAAAACTATCGAATGCTGTATAAAATATGAAAAATATAGTTGATTTTCAAAAATAGATGTGTTATATTTTACAAAAAGGAAGACTGATACAAAGTAGTAAATGCTAACTGATATGCATTTGGCGGGATACTGATATGCAATCTTAACAGAACGGAATACTTGTATGCATTTCATATCCGTTGATATAAAGGAGAATAAAAATGCCAGAATTCGAAGCAGAAAAGGGAAACCAGAGAAATGATATTTATAATCAACTGAGAATGCAGATACTGAATCTGACTATCAAACCTGGAGAACGGCTCAGTGAAAATACATTATCAAGTCAGATGAATGCAAGTCGGACCATGGTTCGGGATGCACTTTCAAAGCTGGTTGAAGAAGGATACATTGTAGTCTATCCGCAGCGTGGTACGGAAGTAACTTTACTTGATTTAGAACGGATTAGACAGGTAGTTTTTTCACATACTGTATTGGAACAGGCCATGATTGAGGAGATTTGCCGTAAAGGATTAACTGATAATCAATTTGAACAGCTGGAAGAGGTTTTAAATCGACAGAAATTGGAGATAAATAAAGAAAATCCCCTGGAATTTCTGGTGATAGAGCAGCAGGTACATTATCTTCTTTCCGCTTTTTGCGGACGGGAATATGCCTGGGAGGTTTTTAGAACCATTGACTCCGATCTGCTGCGTTTAAACTATCTTCAATTTACTACATTCAACTACCGCATTGATATGTCTTCCCTGACCAGCTGGGAACATGTTCAGGTAGAAGGACGGCTTCTCCTTGATAATTTAAGGAGAAAGGATGCGGAAGCAGCCAGCCTGATCTGTGCCAACCATTTTAACACGATATTATGGAATGCAGGCACACTTCGGGATATTTATCCACAGTTCTTTTCCGGACAGGCATAGGAAGCCGTTCCGGTTAGAAATAGAAATATCATATGAGAGGAAAGGAGCGGGGAATCCAGGTTTTGAGAATAGGCTGCTAATTGGCAGACCGGTTAACTATTATCAGCAGTATGGGGAATAAAAAGTTATAGGAGGTATTATTGTGGAGTACATTATTGGTATTATTTTATTAATTTCATTCTTTGGTTTGGCGTATTACTGTATCAAAGGCCATAACCTGATGATCGGCTTCTTGCTGATTACTCTTCTTTGGACCATTCTTCCACTTGGAGGAACACTGTTTGTAAGCCAGTCATTTCTTGCTTCCAATCCGATTCTGCAGTTTGGAAAAGACAATACTCTGATTGCTGCCTTAAATAAAATTTATCAGTCAGCACCAGAAGGCTGGGGAACAACTCTTGTAAACGTATGCTGGGGTGCATGGTTTGGCCGTGTACTTATGGATACCGGAATTGCATCTACCCTGATCCGCAAGACAGTTGAGTTAGGCGGAGACAAGCCATTTGTAACAGTAGCACTTTTAAATATAGTAACTGCTCTGATTTTTACTGCTATGACAGGTGCAGGCCCGGTAATTGCAATCGGTGTTATTGTACTTCCGATTCTTATGTCTCTCGGGATTCCAAAATCTGTGGCTTTGTTTACATTCATGGGATCCGTTGCAGCAGGTATTTATATCAATCCAGTTAACTTCACACAGTATCGTGCGTTTTTCTTAAAACCCGACGAGATGCCTGATTTTACACTGGGCTGGTATGCTGCTCACTGGGGCTATGCTGCTCTTATTATCATGCTGGTTATTACTACTGTTCTGGCTGCTTTCTATTTAAAGCGTGCCAAGACCGTTCATGCATGGGCTGCTCAGACAAGAGGAGCTGCTTCCGAACAGAAGAATGCACCGTTTTATACTCTGCTCCTTCCTGTTGTTCCGGTTGTATTAAAAATCTGGCTGGACTTCTCCGTAATCGGAGGCTTCGTAATTGCTGGTTTCCTGGCACTGTTCCTGTGCGGAAGAATGAAAGGAAGCTTCAAAGAGAACTGTCAGCTTGTAAATAAACTTTATTATGACGGCGTGGTTGATACCGCTCCGCTGGTAGGATTCCTTCTTACCCTTCCTATGTTTAACTCAGTTGCAGCCCTTGCTTCTCCTTACTTCAAGGTGATTCTTGGTAATGTAATGCCAAGAAGCGAAATCGTTGTTTGTATTGTATTTGCAGTTCTTCTTTGCATGGGTCTGTTCCGTGGACCAATGACTTTAGTAGGCTGCGGTGCAGCAACGCTTGGTGTACTTTCCAACGTTGCATCATTTTCCGTTCCATTCCTCTATGCGGTATTTGCAATTCCGACCATTACCGTAAACATCGGAAGCTGTATTACTCAGTCATGGGTTGCATGGGGACTTGCTTATTCGAAGGTTGAATCACGAGACTTCTTAAAGCTTTCCATACCCAATGCATATTTTGCCGGAATACTGCAGTATGTAGCTACATTCATTATGTTAGGTGGACTTGGCGCTGCATGGTTCCTGTCTTAATAACAGTCTCGGACAAGGAGACGAACTCTCAAAACCCCAAAAGATAACCCCTGTCCGGGCGCGCCCCCTGCGCACCCGGACGCTTTTCAACAATTTGTAATTGAGGAGCAGTACATGAAAATTTTGTTAGTTAAATTTGACTTATCTATCTGGAAAGGAATGGAATACAATGGCAGAGCGTGAACACAGAGCAGTCCGAATGGGCATTGACGTAGGCGGAACATATACCAAATGCGTAGCCATGGACAATGAAACCCATGAAATTATTGGGAAAAATGAAGTGAAGACCACACATGATGATAAAGATGGCGTCGCTGCCGGTGTTGTACAGAGTTTTAGAAACTGTATGCGAGAAAGTAATATTTCACCGGAAGATGTAGTTTTCGTAGCCCATTCAACCACTCAGGCGACCAATGCTTTTATTGAAGGTGACGTTGCTACGGTGGGTGTGGTAGGCGTTGCCGGAGGCGGTCTGGAAGGATTTCTGGCAAAACGTCAGCTGGCGCTGAAAGATATTGTGCTGGATGAAAAAGTAGGACGTATGATCAAGGTTTACAATACGTTTATTAAGAAAAAAATGCTGACTGAGGATGTCATTAATAAGAACATCAGCGAACTCCTGGACCAGGGAGCAAAGGTAGTGGTGGCTTCCATGGCATTTGGTGTAGACAGCATGGATGAGGAACTTCTTATCCACGACTGCGCAAAGAAGAAAAATGTGCCGGTAACAATGGCTTCTGATATTACAAAACTGTATGGTCTGACCCGCCGTACTCGTACGGCTGCAATTAATGCTTCCATACTTCCAAAGATGATGTCTACTGCAAATGCAACAGAAAGTTCGGTTCGTGCAGCAGGAATTACTGTTCCGTTAATGATCATGAGAGGTGACGGAGGCGTTATGGAAATTAGTGAGATGCGGAAACGTCCCATTCTTACTGCTCTTTCCGGTCCAGCTGCTTCTGTTATGGGATCTTTAATGTATCTTCGTGCTTCCAATGCCATCTACTTTGAGGTAGGAGGAACCACCACCAATATCGGTGTTATTAAAAATGGCCGTCCAGGTGTTGATTATGCTAAAATTGGTGGTCATGATACCTTTATTAACTCTCTTGACGTAAGAATTTTAGGCTGTGCAGGCGGTTCCATGGTTCGTATCGGTGATAAAGCTGTCGTTGACGTAGGCCCCCGTTCTGCTCATATTGCAGGCTGCGAGTATGCATGCTTTTTACCGGAAGAAGAAATTGAAGATCCCCAGATTGAACTGGTAAGTCCAAAGCCGGGAGATCCAGCTGACTATGTAACTCTTCGTTTAAAGAACGGAAAGAAAATCTGTTTTACAAATACAGATGCAGCCAATGTTCTTGGACTGATTGACGAAAAATATTTTGCACACGGCAATGCGGCATCTGCCCGCAAGGCAATGAAGCCGGTGGCAGACAAACTTGGCATTACAGTGGAAGAACTTGCTACTCAGATTCTTGATAAGGATTACGAAAAGGTAAGTGCCTGTATCAACGCTCTGGCAGATAAATATAAGCTGGACCATGACAGCATGAGACTGGTTGGCTGCGGAGGCGGAGCTGCTTCCTTAGTACCTTACTGCGCAGAGAAGATGGGACTTCAGTTCAGCATTCCGGAGAATGCGGAAGTAATTTCCTCCATTGGTGTAGCTTTATCCATGGTTCGTGATGTGGTAGAGCGTGTGATTCCAAATCCAAGCCAGGAAGACATCAGAGATTTAAAGAAAGAAGCCGCAGACCTTGCAGTTAGTTCCGGTGCTTCTCCAGATACAGTGGAAATCCACATTGAAATTGACAATCAGACCGGTAAGGTTACCGCTATTGCTACCGGTTCCACAGAAGTTAAAACAACCGATCTGTTAAAAGAATGCGATGAACCAGAAGCGCGCAAACTGGCAGAAGAAGATTTCGGTCCAAAAGTTTCCGATATCAGACTGGCAGATAAGACTGATAAATTCTTTGTATACAAGGGCAGCAGAGAAGGAAGATCACCCCT
Organism: Paenibacillaceae bacterium; assembly: GCA_015057715.1. Lineage (GTDB taxonomy): Bacteria > Bacillota > Clostridia > Lachnospirales > Lachnospiraceae > Lacrimispora. The sequence goes on along the minus strand of SVDS01000004.1, from coordinate 85,260 downwards.
TAGAATCGTGGATAAGAAAGGTTTTATCAAGGTACAGTGTTCCGATGGTGTGGTTGAAAAATGCCATATTAAAAATTATGAAGAAACCGTTGAAAAAATCTGGAATGAAAATGCAGTCTTTAAAACAGATACCGTATTGCGCCCCGACTTTTATGTCTGCGTAGGGCCAAGAGTCAGTGATTACAGCGCTGTGGATTTAGAACAGGTTATGCTGTTAATGAGTCTGGATCTGGGTGATCGGGAACCGGAAGAGGAAGTTCTGATTATCGCATCCGTTAGAGAAAGTTAAAAATTATGACAAAAGAAGAATTCAGGGAAGCCTTAAAACCCATTGGGGCGGGGCTTTTAGGCAGACCAAGCCAGCAAAGATATGAACGCCCCCATTTCCCAATCCGCCCCATCGGGGACATGCTTTTTGACCTTGCAGGAATTGAACCATGGGAATGGTATGGCTATGCATTTTCCAGAGAGCCCCTGAATGGAAAATTTAATGATGACCAGCGCAGGGAATGGATGGAAAAGAGCCTTGCATGCGGAAAAGAGTATGCCGGTATTGTATGCAGAGAATATGGAACCCAGGATCCAAAGGAACTGGCAAAAGCCATGGGAATGAACGTTTCTTATCCGGAATTTCCGGAAAAGACGGACCGTGTGCTGTTTGCAGAATTCCGGGTGCCTGATAAGATCTGTATTTATATGGATGCTGTCAACAAAGCTGCCAGACTGTTTTTGAAACCGGAGGTGACTCAGGTTCTGACAGAAGGGCTTGATGTAAGCAGACTTTTATTGGCCCATGAACTCTTTCATTTTGTAGAAGAACGATATAAGCATGAAATTTTTACTAAAACGGAGAAGATAAGACTCTGGTCCCTGGGATTCATTCATAACGATTCCAATGTAATTGCTTTTAGTGAGATTGCAGCAATGGGATTTGCCCAGGAAATTATGAAGATCAGTTATTCTCCCTATCTGATGGATGTGTTTCTGGTTTACGGCTATTCTCCGGAAGAGGCAAGCGGATTGTATGAAGAGATGATGCAGGCTGCTAAGAGAGAACCCAGACCGGCCCCACAGGAACCGTCAGTGGGTGAAGAAACGACAGTATAAAAAAAGGCAGGAGAAAAGGAGAAGATATGAGTATAAAAGTTCCTTATGAAAAAGTAAAAGAAACCGTAGAGAAAGCGCTTGTGCAGGCAGGACTTTCCAAAGAAAAGGCAGAAATCTGTGCAAAAATTCATGCCCAGTCCAGTGCAGACGGTGTGGAAAGCCATGGTTTAAACCGTGTTCCACGTTTTGTAGAGTATGTATTAGGCGGCCTGGTAGATCCGGAAGGTGAGCCGGAATTAATTGGTGGTAAGGGTGCAGTAGAAAATTATGACGGACATCTGGGAATCGGCATCACCAATGCTCTTTTCTGTGCAGACCGCGCTATGGAGCTTGCAAAAGTACACGGGATCGGCTGTGTTGCATTAAAAAATACCACTCACTGGATGCGTGGCGGCACTTATGCATGGAGAATGGCAGAAGCAGGATTTATGGGAATGAGCTGGATTAATACGGAAAGCTGTATGCCGCTTTGGGGAAGCGATGAACCGGGCGTAGGAAACAATCCTTTCTGTATAGCTGTTCCAAGAGAAGACGGCCCCATCGTACTTGATATGGCAATGAGCCAGTATGCTTACGGAAAGCTTGGAGTTTACCGTCTGGCAGGCAAAAAGCTTCCTTTCCCAGGCGGCTTTGATAAAGAAGGCAATTTAACCGATGATCCGGGAGCAATTGAGGAGAGTAAACGAATTCTTCCTACGGGTTACTGGAAGGGAAGCTCCATGGCCATCGCTCTGGATCTGGCAGCTGCTCTTATGGCCAACGGAAAAAGCGGTCTGAATCTGGATGAAGAAGGAAGAGGAAGCTGTACCGGATGCTGCCAGATCTTCATTGCCTATGATCCTTACCTGTTCGGCACCAAGGAAGAAATTCAGGATATGTTAAACAAGAGAGTAGCAGCTGCAGATGCCAGCCATCCGGAAAAAGAGGGCGGAAAAGTTACCTGTCCAGGCGAACGTACCATAGAAACAAGAAAACAAAGTATGGAAAACGGAGTCAATGTGGATGAACTGATCTGGAACCAGATCGTTGCCATCTCTGAGGGAAACTTAGAAACAAAAGATATCGCAAGCAAATAAAACATAGCCCTGTTAAGCAGAAAGAGGAGAAGATTATGCTATTTTCTAATATCACAGTAGCAGAGAAATATAATTATCTGGAAGAAAAATTTACAAAGGCTTATGAATGGCTGAGAACAACGGACATCGCAGCCCTTGAGCCGGGAAGCTATCCTATTGCTGGCGACCAGGTTGTGGCAAATGTTCAGGAGTACACCACAATTTCTCCAGATGAGGCTTCATTTGAAACTCATGAAAAGTTCTTCGATATCCAGTACGTAGTTTCCGGCAGGGAGCAGTTTGGTGTGTGCAAACGGGAAGGACTCACTGTTAAGGAACGCCGGGAGGAGAACGACTTAATCTTTTATGAAGAACCGGGAATGAGCGGCAGTGTACTTCTGGAAGAGGGAGATTTAATCATTGTTGCACCTGAGGATGCTCATAAGCCACGCTGCGTGGCAGGAGTTCCCTGCCAGGTCAAAAAAGTAGTAGTTAAGGTGGCACTGTAGTAGCTGGCTTTTATCAGATTAAATTCATGCCAAGAGGCATCATTAAATGAGCAATCAGAACCTGATAAGCCTGATCGTTATTTCCGTCCTTTAATTGCTGATAAAAATTTTCATGTTCCTCTAACGTGGCCTGTGTCCGTCCTGTTACAGTAAGGGCATTGGCTGTGGTCAGATGGATCATATAAAGGAGGCGCTGGAATAAGTGATCAAATTCACTGTTCCTGGCGAAATGGACCAGAAGCATATGAAATTTATGGTCCTCCTCCGTAAATGAGGCTGGGAAGTTGTCTGAAGTCAGTGCGTCCTTTTGTCTCTTAAGAGATTCTTCCATATCCTTAAGAAGAGTTGTAAACCGTTCGTCTCCTCTTAAAGAAGCAGCCAGATGAACGCAGAAGCCTTCAATGGCACAGCGTACTTCAATGGATTCACGCATGGTTTCTTTATCAAGACGGCGAATCTTAAATCCCCGGCTGGGAATGATGGTAATGTAGCCATCCTGGGAAAGGCACTGAAGAGCTTCCCGAAGGGGAGTCCGTGAAATTCCAAGTTCTTTTGCAAGTCTGGTCTCTGAATATAAAACATCGGAGTCCAGTGATTTGGATAAAATCTGTTCTTTGATGGTATTATAAGCCTGTGATTGCAGGGAACCGCTATCGTACATGAAAACTCCTTTCATGGGTTTTAGCCTATCATACCCTAGAAAATTTCACAAGTCAACAAAAAATGATTGACCGGTATACCGGTATACAGGTATAATAGTAGCAGTAAGAAAAATAATATTTTATCTCGCAGGAGGAAAATCAAATGAGCGTATCACAATTAGGAAATGGTTTAAGAGTAATCGATTTAACAAAGCAGCTGGATCCGGCTACCGAATCAAGACGGTGCCATTTATTCCGTTTTAACACAGGCGGCCCAATTCCGGATTTCCATACCATCATGGATTTAACCAGCCATTTAGGAACCCATGTAGAATGTCCGTATCATCACAATGATAACTGGACTGATGTTCAGGGACTTCCAATCAGCACATTTATGGGACGTGCTATTTATGTAAGCATTACCCATATGGAGCCCAACGGAAAAATTAAGGCAGAAGATCTAGAGAAAGCCTGCGGCGACCGTATTAAAGAAGGCGATATCGTAATTCTGGATTCCCAGTATAAGCTGCCTCCATTTACTCCAGCTTCCAACACAGAAGAAGATAAGAGACTTTTTATCTGCCGTGAAACAGCTGAGTGGCTGAAAGAGAAGAAAGTAAAATGTGTGGGATTCGGCGATGGTGTTTCCATCGAAAGCAACAACACCGATGTTTCTGCTTTCCATGATGTTTTAATGGAGGTTGATGTGGTGTTCTTAGAAGTGCTTAAGAATTTAGAGGAACTGACAACGGACACCTTCTTCATGTCCTATACACCAATCCCGATCAAAGGTCTTGATTCCTGCCCGATTCGTGCTTATGCCATTGAGGGTATTGCAGAGTTTTCCAGATAACGGAAGGTGAATGGATATGAAAATTGCAGTAATCGGGGCTGGAGCCATGGGTTCCATCTATGGCGGTCATCTGTCCCAAAAGCATGAAGTTTATCTGATCGATACTTCCCCTGCTATCGTAGAACATATCCAGAAGGAAGGAATCAGACTTCAGGAGAATGGGGAAGAAAATGTATACCAGCCCAATGCAGTTACTTCTGCTAAAGGCCTTCCAGTCATGGATCTGGTACTTCTTTTTGTGAAATCTCTGTACTCCAGGGATGCACTTGTATCAGGTAAGAACCTGATCGGGAAAGATACCTATTTAATGACGCTGCAAAATGGTTCCGGTCATGAAGACATTCTGGAAGAATTTGCTCCCACGGATCACATTATTATTGGCACAACAGAAGATAACGGAGCAGTTCTGGGTCCTGGATTTATCAGGAGAGGCGGAACGGGAAATACCAATGTGGGAATGCTCACAGAAGATAATCATGGATTTCTTCCCAGGTTGAAAGAGGAATTTGAATGCTGCGGTTTTTCCGTGAAGATTCATTCTAATATCCAGCAGCTGATCTGGAATAAACTGTTTACCAATGTTTCCTTAAGTGCAGTTACCGGTATTTTGCAGGTAGACATGGGATACATTGCTGCCAATGACCATGCCTGGAATATGACAGTACGGCTGATCCGCGAAGCGGTGGCTGTGGCTCATGGCCTGGGTCTGGAAGCAGATGCAGAAGAAATTATAGAAAAAGTAAAAAAGACATCAGAAATGTCACCAAATGGATGTACCTCAATTCGTGCTGATATACAGAATGGACGGAAAACAGAGGTGGATATGATCAGCGGTTCTGTTGTAAGAGCAGCTGGTAAATGCGGGATACCTGTTCCGACCCACGAGTTTGTAGTGGAAATGGTACATGCTTTGGAAGGAAAACAGCGGTAATTTGCTCAAGAGAAGGGAGGGTGTCCCAAAGAGTCAGTG
>SVDS01000004.1:0-80025 GCA_015057715.1 Paenibacillaceae bacterium | reverse complement strand
ATCAGACCGGGACAATATGGGGTTCATTTAAATGTCAGGGGGACATACTAACATGAAAAAATTAATTGTTGCTTCATTAACACCATTTGACAGACAGGGTAAAATCAACGAAACTTCAGCCAGACAGCTTTGGGAAAGAAACCTTGCAGAAGGTGCAGACGGATTCTTTATCGGAGGAAGCTCCGGTGAGTGCTTTCTGTTGAATAGAGAAGAGCGGATTCGTTCGTTTGAACTGGCATCGGAGTTAAAAGACCGCTGTGATATCTATGCGCATGTAGGTGCCATCAGCACTGAGGAAGCCATTTTTTACGCAAAGAAAGCAAAGGAACTTGGAATTCGAGGCATTGCGGCAACACCGCCTTTGTATTTTGGATTTTCGGAGAAGGAAATTGCAGGATACTATTACGATATTGCCCAGGCAGTGGGGGAATCCGTCCTCTACTATAATATCCCATCAAGCACTCACAGGGAGCTGGATCTAAATAATCCGGAGACCAGAGAACTTATAAAATCCGGAGCAATTGGAGCAATCAAACACACCAATTTAAATCTTCTTCAGATGGAACGGATTAAAAACATAAATTCCGATATCATCTGTTACGGAGGTTTTGAAAGCTCCATGGTGGCATTTCTTGCGTTTGGCTGTGATGGATTTATTGGAAGCAGCTTTAACTTCATGCTGCCCCAGTTCAAACGGATCATGGAATTGTACCTGGAAGGAAAAGAGGAAGAAGCCAGAGCTCTTCAGACCAAATCCAACAACATTTTGGATGTGCTTTTGAAAAACGGTCTTTGTGCAAACTTAAAGTACATCGTTTCCAATCAGGGGATTCCAGCCGGTGAAGTAAGAAAGCCCATGCTGCCATTAACAGAAAGCAGGAAAGAAGAAATGGATGAGATTCTTTCCAAATATCTGGAGGTACGCTAAGACATAAAGGAGATGAATCATATGAAAGCGGTACAGATTGTAAAACCGGGAGAATTAAAAGTTATTGAGATAGAAAAACCTGTTCTTGATGAAGAAAATAATGTGATTGTAAAAATGACAGCTGCCGGAATCTGCGGTTCAGACGTTGGTATCTACCACGGAACCAACGCAGCAGCTACCTATCCAAGAATTATCGGACATGAGATGGTGGGCGTTGTGGCAGAGACCGGCCCATCTGTTGAGAAATTAAAAGTGGGTGACCGTGTAATCGTTAACCAGGTTACCAGTTGCGGAAACTGCTATCCATGCAGTAAGGGAAGAGGCAATGTCTGCGATCATTTAAAGGTAAGGGGCGTTCATATTGACGGAGGCTATCGGGAGTTTATCGCGGTGCCGGAAGCTGACTGCTATATTCTGCCTGATTCCATATCAGACCGGGATGCGGTTATGATTGAACCAACCACCATTGCCATACAGTCCTGCACCAGAGCAGAACTGGAAAAAGACGATATGCTTCTCATTTACGGTTCCGGTGCTCTTGGAAGCTCTATTTTAAAGATTGCCAGACAAATCTGCGATCATATTATTGTAGCTGATATTCAGGATGATAAGCTTGAGACTGCGAAAGCAAATGGAGCAAAATACACAATTAACGTATTAAATGAAGATCTTGTGGAGAAAGTAAAAGAATACACCCATATGCATGGCGCCACCGTATCCATCGATGCTGTCTGCAACAAGGATTCACTGATCCGCCTGTTAAATGCCACCGGAAACGCCGGGAAGGTTATCACCATGGGATTTTCAACTGCTCCCACAGAGATCAATCAGTTTGCCATAACTGCCAAGGAGCTTGATGTGAGAGGCTCCAGACTTCAGAATAAAATGTTTGGAAAAGCTATTGACATGATTCATGAGGGAAAACTGGATCTAACCGGTTCTGTTTCCCACACATTCCCGCTTACTAAGGCTCAGGAGGCCTTTGATTTTGTGGATAGTCATGATCCGTCTATTCGCAAGATTATTCTTACATTTGATTTTTAAAACCCCACTCTCTCTCTAAAAGAAGAGGTTCCTTCTGCTGATTAAAACAGAAGGAACCTTTTCTTTTTGTCAAAAGACTTATGAAGTGCATCGGTCAGATAATCGTATATCCGATTCATGGCTGCTAATTCAACCCATTCCGGAGTATCCCGGTATCCCCCGTGCATGGTAGTGGAAATCTCCATCTGATCCAGGATCATATGAAATTCCGGGGGCCTGCCTAATAAACCGCTTCCCATCTTGGAAAGAGCGTTTAAATACTGGATATCCCATCTTGGAACGCTGGCAATACTGATTGCCGGAGTCCGGCTGCCGGAAAAGGAAGCTTCATCACTTCCCGGAAGATATTTTACAAGCACACCGTTATGGTCTGCCAGAACTTCTTTTCTGCAAAATGCTTCCACTCCCGGCTTTCGTTCATATCCCCGGCTGTTAACTGCAATGGTATCCCCATAGCCGCACACATCCAGATTTATAACTCCTGTTATCTCCTGATGATTCATGGAAGCAGCAAAGAGCCTGCTCCCGGTATTACCGGTTTCTTCCCCATCAAAAAATGCAAATTTTGCAGGAAAATTCTCTTCTTTCAGTTTTCCTGCAAGAGCGATGAGAATGCACAAAGCAGCAGCATTATCATTGGCGCCAAAGCTACCGGGCACTGCATCATAATGAGCACAAAAAAGAGGACCGGGCTCGCTATTCCATGGTACCAGAATATAGTTAGAAATCCCTCTTGGAGCCTTTTGGGAAGGCGGTTCCTCTTGAAGATCAAAATCCAGATGCTCCTTTATAAGAACTTCCCTGAGCGCATTGCGTCTCTGATCCGGATCTTTCAAAGAAAGTGCCTCCAGATAATGGTTTAATTCCATATTTGGTGACCTCCTAACGGGTGCTGTCCGGCAGGCAGCTATCTAACGGTACTTTAATTACAATCTTTCTGATGGGAGATTGGGTATCACCTGATTGAATTGCAGGGATATGCACATCCCAGGGGAAATAAATGGCAAAGGTTCCCGGTATCATATGAATCCGGCCTTCTAAAGCGGCGGGATCATTTTTATAAAAAAGAATATCTCTTGGAGTATCAAGAAGGTTCTCCTCAACCTGTCCGTTGCCGTCATCTGTGTAAAAACCGGCCTCTTCCGGACCTCCGCAGGCCAGAAACTGTACATCAATGTTCTTTCTGTGAATCTCAGGACGAAGTCCGCTCCGGTCACCGGTCTTTAAATCGAGTACCTGAAGTATTACCGGGATACCATCTAAATCAATGGTAAACACCCCTGGTTCATGGGCTGCCATATCATGCTCGGTCAGATAACGGATGGCGCAGCTAAGAGGAGCGGGTAGAATGGCAAGCTGTTCTTTTAACATGGAACTATAAATATTTCCGAAAATCATAATCGATTCCTCCGTCAATTCTTATATTCTGATTTATGTGACCTTTACTGCATTGCGGTTAAACCGCCGTCTACTCCAAGAATCTGTCCAGTTACAAAGGAAGAGGCATCGCTGCATAAAAATACCGCAGCTGCTGCAATATCTTCTTCCTGACCAATTCGTCCCAACGGAATTCGTTTCGTTAAAGTCTGGTAAAACTCAGGATCATCCAGCTGAAACGCGTTAATGGGGGTCCGGACAAAGGTTGGAGCAATGGCGTTACATGTGATTCCGTATTTGCCCCATTCACAGGCAAGCTGTTTGGTATACATATTCACAGCCCCTTTGCTGGTGCAGTAGGCCAGATAATCCTGCCCGGTTCCGATAAGACCTTTTACTGATGACAGATTTAAAATCCGCCCGTATCCAGCTGGGATCATAAAACGTTTTCCCACAGCCCGGGTCACTGTATGAATTCCAAGCACATTTAAATCCATAACCTGTGCAAAAACTTCTTCTTCGTAATCTTCGGCCGGAATCAGCCGGTTCATACCCGCGCTGTTCACTAAGATATCAAGACTGCAAAATTCCCGGACAATCTCGTCCATCATTTCTTCTACCTTATGGCGATCTGTAATATCACAGCCGAGAGTGAGAAGTCGTCTGCCTTCCCTGTCTGCTGTTTCTCTTAAAAAACCGGCCTTTTCCGGATGCCCTCCGCAGACGGCAACATCGGCTCCGCTTTGAAGAAATGCTTTTGCAATGGAACTACCAAGCCCGCCTGTGCCTCCGGCAATCAGAGCCTTTTTTCCAGTCAGGGCAAATCTGGTTTGTATACAATCATTCATCGTAGCTGATTCCTTTCTGATAGTAGGAAGTCGCCGTATCATAACCCGGCTGGCTTTCAAGAAAATAATCCGGATAACACTCCTGTAAAGGTGGGATCAGAAGCTGTATCCGGGATAAATGATGGCGGTAGATGGTGCATGCGCGATCGGTGTTTCTTGCAGCCAGTGCATCGGTAAGAGACGTAAGATCCTTTATAAAATCTTCTGTAACCGAAGAATCCGACGCAGCAAGATATAAAAGTCTCTGAAGATCCATTCCGGCTTTCTGCACAGCCTCCCATATATGATTCATCTTTCCTCCCAGTTCATAAAGAAGATGGTAATAATCAGTAATTAGCCGGACAGAATGGGATAAATCTCCCTGAGCTAAATAGTCCTCCAGCTCCCGCAAATGGTGATAGAGGATATCAAACTGAGTGCCCTTAACATTCCGGATAAAGATATTCTGGATCATGGCTGTCCCAAGCTGCTTATGAATCCATAAGGTCTGCTCGATCCGTGCAGTATCGATCTTTGAAACAAACGCACCTTTCTGAGGAATTATATCAATCAGATTTTTTCTGGAAAGCTTGTACAGAGTATCATGGACAGGAGTCCGGCTGATGTTTAATGCATCTGCCAGTTCTACTTCATTCATCTTTCTTCCGGGAGGTAGATGGAGATTTAAAATAAAATGCCGTATGATCCGGTATGCATACTGTCGGGCATCTTCTGTATGCCTTCTGGGCGGTAATTTTTGAAACGGTATGAGTGACATGTAAAACTCCGTTCTGCCGTATTGAGACGGCATATTTCTTCCTATATTATAGCATGAATTTTATTGTTTGGTAAACCCTTATGATAAAATCATGACATTCATGAAATGAAAATAACCGTTACAAAAATATTAATTAATAATTAAAAATTAATTGGTTGTTACCATTGGAAATTTATGCTATAATTTTACTGCTTTCGATTTTACATATAAAAGCAGGGGGATTGCCAATACCAATTGACGAGGAGAAATTATGAAAAAGAGAATTTATTCTATCTTACTGGCCTGTTTATTAATTGCAGCACTTGCAGGCTGCGGTAAAAAGGCAGAAGCCGTTGCAACAGAAACAACTGTTGCACAATCACAGGAAACAACAGAGGAAAGCAAAGCAGCTGAAGCCAGTACAGAAGCAGGCGCAGACGCTTTCGCAACATTTGAAGATCCAAACGGATTATTTACAGCCAGCTATCCGGGAACACCGAAAGAGATGAAGCAGTCAGTTTCCTCTGAGGGAACTGCAATTGATCTGTATTCTTATATGCTCGAGCAGGAAGATGCGCTTTACAATGTTATGTATAGTGCAATACCTGAGGGTGCAGCAGCAGATCCTGCAGCTATGTTAGAAGGCGCAGTTTCCAATATTCCCTATACCATTGAAGACAGCAAGGATATTACCCTTGGCGAATACCAGGGTAAAGAATTAAAATACAGTGCTCCCCTGGGATCTGATACCATCGTATTCTATCACAGAGTATATATTGCCGGAGATCATGTTTATCAGCTTCAGGCAGTTTCTGAATCAGGAGAAAGAACACCGGAAATTGACACTTTCTTTAATTCCTTTGCACTGAAATAATAAGTTGTAGTAACCGAATATCAGGATTCCCCAATTCTGTTCATTATGTATTGTTAGAAAGATTCCCGTTTAAAAAGACAGGAAAATCCCCGTGAGAGAAGTATTTCCATACTTGCTTTCGCGGGGATTTTTAATTACTGAATAAAAGTTCCTGCCTTAATCTGATCAACTATTTCTTTGTACTGTGTCTGAATATCCTGTGGAACTAAATTGGAGAATGTTCCGATGCTTAAGCAACCGTTGCTTAAATCACCGTAAATGGTTTTGCCGCCAAAGGTATCTGCTTCCACATCCTTCATACAGGCTTTTAACAAAGCCGCATTGTCGGTCACAACAGAGCAGATGATAATTTTGTGATCAGCAGAACCTAAATCACCTGGCTGACCGATATCATATCTGCCCTCTGATCCAGCCAGTGCTTCCCGTGCTCCGGTATCAACTGCGGAGGCATCACCAAACATTACGTCAACATCATAGGTGGAAACCATGGAGGAAGCGATTTCCTTACCCTTGGCAGTATCGCTGAACGAGCCTGCGTAAGCAGATGAAACTTTAATATCAGGATTTACTTTTTTCGCTGCCTTTTCATAGCATTCCAGCTTTGCTTTTGTGGTATCCAGCTCCATACCACCGATAAAACCAATGTTGTTTGTCTTGCTCATAAGACCTGCCAGAGCACCTGCCATGTAACCGATCTGCTTTGCATCAGGAAGAATGGAGGTAATGTTTTCTGTTTCAACAGTACCATTTAACAAAGCAAATTTGATGTCCGGATATTCTTCTGCAACCTGCTTTACTGCATCGGTATACTGATTGCCTGGTGCAAAGATCAGGTTGTAACCCAGTTCTGCGTAATCGGTCATAACCGTGGCAAAATCAGCAGTCGCTACATTGTCCGTATACACAGTTTCCCAGCCGCTGTCTTTTGCCGCATTCACCATAGCCTGATAGCAGCTTGCGCCCCAGCCTCCGTCTGAAACAGAAGAGTCAAGGACCATGGCCACTTTATAGCCGGATGCTTTTGAAGAGTCAGCAGCCTTTGTTTCTTCTGCCTTGGTGGTTTCTGCTTTGGTAGTCTCCGCTGCAGAGGTTTCCGCAGAGGAACCTGCCGCTTTTGTTGGTGCAGACGCGCTGCTGCATGCAGCAAGACTCATTGCAGTAAGGACTGCGGCCATGATAAGAGATGCTGTTTTCATAGTCTTTTTCATAATAAATCCTCCTTTTATGTTGAAAAAATATATAATCGCAGGGCTGTCCTGGAATTATCATTACCGTTCTTCCCTGTAATAGGGCTGTCCGTTGGCTTTCGGACCGCTTTTTCGTATTCCGAAAAATGCAAGAACAAACAGGGTGCACAGATAGGGGATCATCTGGAGAAGCTGGTAGGGTGTGGAAGGACTTAACAGCTGGAGCCGGATCTGCAGTGCATCACAAAACCCAAAAAGCAGGCAGGCTAACATTACACCGGAAGGCATCCAACGCCCGAATATAACAGCTGAAAGAGCAATAAATCCACGGCCTGCCACAATTCCCTCGGAGTAGGTGCTGGTATAGCAGATGGTTAAATACGCTCCTCCGATTCCCGCAAGTGCGCCGCAGATGACGCAGGCAATGTATTTTTGAAGAACAACATTGATTCCCAGTGTTTCTGCTGCTTTGGGAAATTCTCCTACTGCTTTAAAATTAAGTCCTGCTTTTGTTCTGTTAAAGAACACTGCAGTGACAGGTACCAGCAGATATGCCATGTAAACCAGAGGGATATGGTTGAAAAACAAAGGTCCAAGTACCGGAATACTGCTAAGAACCGGAATAGGCATCGCCTTCATGGATACCCCCTGGATCAGTGTTGAGGTATCGGAAAAGGAAAGGCGGTAGATAAAGGAAGCCAGTGCCGGTGCAAAAATATTAATTGCCATACCATAAACAATCTGGGGAGCACATAAACGGATGGTGCAGAATGCATAAATCATATTAATGGCCACACCGGACAGGGCACCAGCCAGAATACCGGTTGTTGGGCTCCCGGTTTTATAACCGATTAAGAAACCAATTAATGCACCAAAGGACATAATTCCGTCAAGACCGATATTGACCAGTCCGGCCCGTTCGGAGTAGGTTTCAGCCAGTGCAACAAACAGGATGGGAGTTGCCATTCGTATGGTAGAAAGAAGCAACTCTGTGAGAAAATTCATGTTGAAAAATGCTTCCATCAGTTGGTAACCTCCTTTTTGCCCATATGGCTGTTTATGTATTGTCTGATTGCAGGAAGCTTTAACAGCGCTGTGCCAGCCACCGCAAATATAATTACCAATGCCTGAATGATATCAACCACAGCGGTAGGAATCTGCATACCGGTCTGTAAAGTACTTGCCCCTTTTCTCAGTACGGCAAAGATAAATGCAACTGCGGCAGTTCCAATGGGATTAAGCTGGGCAATCAGTGCGATTGCCACTCCATCAAAGCCGTAACCCTGACCAAATCCCCCCATCAGTCTTAACTGCTTTCCGTGAAGCTCTACACTTCCGCCCAGCCCGGCAACCGCTCCGGAGGCAATAAAGGAGAAGAGTACATACCGGTTTACGGGAAAACCATTGAAGAATGCGGCAGTTGAATTTAAGCCCACTGCTCTCAGTTTAAACCCCTTAGAGGTATAGAATAAAAAGTAATACCCTGCAAATGCCAGAAATAAAGCAACCCATACACCCCAGTGGACGGGGAAGCTTTTTGATACAACTGCCAGTTTGGTGCTGTCAGGGATTGCAAAGGTCTGGGGAACACTTCCGTCACGTAAAAGGGTAGTATAAACGTAACCCATAAAAAGGGTTGCCACGTAATTCAGCATGATGCTGACTATCATTTCATTTAAGCCTCTTGTAATCTTTAAAATTCCTGGAATTGCACCCCATACAGCTCCAGCGGTTGCGCCAATGAAAAGGCTGAGCAGGATTCCTGCAATTCCTCCGATTCCGGACCTGGTTACAAAAAAGATGCTGGCAACGGCGCCCATAACAAACTGGCCTTCCCCGCCAAGGTTAAAAACACCGCATTTATAGGAAAACGCTGCAGTCAGTCCGGTAAATATCAAAGGACAGGCGATTACAAGGGTCTGAGCGATTTTTCTGCTGCTTCCAAATGCGCCGGAAAACAGAAATCCATATGCCTGAAAGGGGTTTTTACCCAGGCAGATCATAATGATTCCTCCAATGATAAATGCCACCAGAATGGATAATACGGGCACGATGACCTTCATTAAATTTTCTCTCTGCTTCATGTCCTAATTCCCCTTTCCTGCCATTGCAAGTGAGATTTGTTCAATGGGAGGGTTAACTCCTGAGTAGGTTCCCATGACCTGACCCTCGAACATAACCAGAATCCGATCTGATAAATTAAGTATTTCATCAAAATCAGCACTGATTAATAGAATCGCACAGCCCTGATCCCTGGCAGCGGCCATAGTATCATGAACATAACGGGCGGCGCCAATATCTAAACCTCTGGTCGGATGAACCGCAATCAGAAGTTCCGGGTCATTTTCCATTTCTCTGGCTAGTATAATTTTCTGCTGGTTTCCTCCTGATAAGTTTCGCACCTCCTGCTCAATGGAAGCACAGCGGATATCATTTTTTTCCTTCATTTCAAGTGCAAATTTTGTAATGGCTTTGTTCTTTAACAGTGCTCCGTGTCCATAAGAAAAACGGGCTTCTTCTGTCGCTTTTAAAATCAGATTTTCCCTGACTGTCATATTGCCGATCAGTCCCATCTTATTGCGGTCTTCCGGAATATGGGAAACGTGGGAGAGAATAAAGCCGTTTGGAGCAAAACGGGATACGCGGGAGGCTTTTAACAAAACCTCTCCCTCTTCAGGCGCAATAATTCCGGCTGCAAGCTGTGCAAGCTGTGACTGACCGTTTCCGTCCACTCCTGCGATGCCAAGGATTTCTCCTTTTCGTACGGTAAGGCTTACATGATTTAAGCCGCTGTGTTTCTGCTGCTTTTGATAGCTGATATTTTGAAAGCTTAAAACTTCTTCTCCGTCAGAGTTAACCTTCTTATAATTACTGGGCACCATTTCCCTTCCGATCATTAAATTAGCCAGCTGAGTGCCGTCAGTGTCCTCTTTATTTAAAGTGGTGATAGTCTCGCCTGCCCGTAAAATAGTGATCCTATTGCTGATGGAAAGAACCTCTCTCATCTTATGGGAAATAAATATAACGGATTTTTGTTCGCCAGTCAGTTTGCGGATTATGGAAAAAAGTCCTTCTGCTTCAAGGTCGGTAAGTGCAGCTGTGGGTTCATCAAGAATAAGAAGTTCTGCGCCCCGGTAAAGGGCTTTTAATATCTCCACCCGCTGTTGGGCTCCTACGGAGATTTCAGTGATCTGCTTGTCCAGTTCCACATCAAGACCGTACTTTTCTGAAAGTGCCAGGATTTCCTTTCTTACCTGATCCTTTTTTATGAAGACAGAGGAATCCTTCCGGCTTCCTAGAATTATGTTTTCTAATACAGTCATGGCCTCTACAAGCATAAAATGCTGATGAACCATGCCAATGCCCATTTTCACCGCAGCTTTTGGTGAGTCAATTTTCACTTTCTCTCCGCGCAGATAAATGGTTCCGGCAGTAGGCTGGTATAAGCCGATTAAAATATTCATCAGGGTGCTTTTTCCTGCTCCGTTTTCTCCCAGCAGAGTATGTACTTCACCCTCCATTACAGAGAGATTGATATTGCGATTGGCATATACATCCCCAAACTGCTTGGTAATCTGCTCCATTTTCAGCAATTCCTTCATTGGTTCCTCCTAGCCTCTGATCTCTCTGATCAGGATTGATTTGCAATAAGCAAAATAAGAATCTAAGTCAAATGCCTCTTTATCAACCAGAAACTGAACCGAGGCTCCCTCCAGCAAAGAAACCGCAATTCCGGCTATCAGATTCTGTTTTGCCGAAGGCATATCTGGTGCAAATGTTTCTGCGATTTCCCTGATTTCTGTTCTCCAGTTCTGATAGGAAAGACAGAACTCCTGATGCATATCAGGATCCAGGCGTGACTGGTTCCAAAAATCAAGCTCCGCCACATCGTATTTATTATCTATTAGAATGGTGTAAATCTTTTGCTTTATAAAAATGTCCAGGCGATCTTCCAGAGTCGCTTCCGGACCAATACCTGACTGATGAATGGATTGCTGGCGGATTTCGCGGTAACGGTTTAAGACTTTTTTCTGAACAGCAAGGAGAAGCTCTTTCTTACTGTTATAATAATAATGAATGTTGGATTGAAACAAATTTGCTTTTTCTGCCACCTGACGGATTCTCAACCCGCTGATGGTTTTTTCCTGAATGATGGTAAGGGCTGCATCCAGAATTCTGTCTTCTGTTGAAGTGCTGCAGGGTTGTTCTTCTATTGATAAAATTTGCCCCATATCATGCCTCCCTTTTGGTCAGATGACCAATTTCTTGCATTATACGGAACCCTTAGTATGGTGTCAATGAAAAATCAGAATAATTGGTTATATTAAGCATTGGATTAAGAATATAAAAGAATGGCGCTTGAAAATTAATAAAACTAGGAAAATAATAAGGGGTAATGGGTGAAATTTCCAGCGTTTAGTTAAGAAGATTGATTGGTTAAAGTTTCCTGTTTTTCCGAAATAAACATTTGTTTTATATTATTTCTGTTATAAAAAAATTTACAAATATATTGCAAATTACTACGATATATGATATAATGCCAGTGTTGTGAAATAAATATTTCATGCGCGAGTGGCTCAGTTGGTGGAGTACGACCTTGCCAAGGTCGGGGTCGCGGGTTCGAGTCCCGTCTCGCGCTTTTTAAAAGCCTTGTATTTACAGGGCTTTTTTTATTGTATTTCATCGAGAAACAGTTTTCCCAGGGTGGAAACGTTGTGAACGAATAGATTAAAAATAGAGGCAGCGTACACTGCCTCTATAGAAAAGCTTGAATTAGCTTGCTGTGAGTCTCTTTTATATTTGTGATTGACAAAGTAACCGGATATAATGGTTGGATTCACGCAGTACATGATCTGCCAGCAAGGGTAAAATTATACTACGTATTTTACACTCGTTAATTCCTTTTGTGCCGGCTTCTTTGAAATCTCTGTACTCTTTGGTTTTCTGCATGGTTCTATCAGTCACACTATCGATCGTCATATCAGTAGCCAACTTAGCAGCCTGTATTAAATCGTTATATTCGCCAACAAAATCATTTGCAGTATTTATTAGGTCGCATTCAACGGGATCAAGCAAACCTCGAATAAATAATGCATGTTCCAACATAATCTGATCCCAGAATAGCTCGGTATCTTTTATAGATTCCTCTGGGTTTTGACGGTTCTCTAATGCAATTAAATGACAAAGATACATTTTGGCTTCACGTAGGATATGTTCTATGAGTAGCGGGTAATTTACTGTAAATAAATTGCAGGATAGCATATTATTTAAAACCTGTGTCTTAAAATCGATGAGTCCTTCCAGTATTGGTTTGACACGAGCATTAAGTTGGCATACCTGTTGCACCAGTGCAGGGGTAATTATAGGATTGGCGTTACCATGAAGTGCTTCTTCCAGTTTGGTAATTTCCTGGTTGATGGCTATGTTCGTGAAGTATTGTGTTTTTTGTTCGCTGCCAAGGGTGTAATCCGTTACGATTTCACCAGAGGATGCTACAAGACAGCTGATAACGCCGTTTCCCAATATTACGGCGTCTTTCAAAATTGCCTCGAAAAGCTGTTTGTACTGATCAGCAACTTTGGAAAAGTCAGGATTAGCGGAAGTAAAACCAGCCTCTAAGAACAAGGAATGTTCTTTCATAATTCGTCCAAAAAAAATATTTAACTCCAGTGAAAGTACAACATATTGATGTTCGTTTATCATAGGATATGCTCCTTTATTGATCTATTGATATCATATGAATAATCAATAATTAGTAGACTTAAAATTAAAAGAAACTATTAAATGATTGAGCTGGCTGAAACGGGCGTATATCTATTAACTACTGTTACTCCGGTATTAATAAATTGGGAACCTGTATCCAATCCCCTTAATGCAGCAATTGCCTCAGCCATACCTAAATAGCCCATTGTAAATGGGCTTTGTACTAATACAGCCTTTATAATATTATTTCTTATCAATTCCTGAATAGTCTCTGTAATATCGAACCCAATACCAATAATATTTGTATTATTTTCTTTCAAAGCGTTACCCATTCCTAACGTAGTACCTTCATTGGTTGAAAAGATACCAACAAGATTGGGATTGTCTCTTATATATTTTTTCGTTGCCTGCCTTGCTAATTCTGAGTCACCATTGGTGTAAATAGTATCTAATATTTGATATTTGCTAAACATATTAAAATAATCGCGGAATCCCAAATCCCGATTTACAGTCGTTCTGTTTTCAGGCGTTACCCCAATGACTCCGATGGAACCACTAGTAAGCCCAGCCTCATCTAATTCGTAAAACATATTTTCTCCGGCTATTTTACCAGCTACATAATTATCTGTAGCTAAAGTTACGATGGCTTGTTCAAATGCGGGAGCATCAACATAAATGATTTTTACACCCTTTAATTTCGCCTCTTCAACTGAACTTGAAATCTGTAATGGATCACTGGCAGCTAACATGATAGCATCAGCTCCCGCAGCTACGGCATTGTTAAATATCTCGATTTGTTTATTTACATCTCTTGTCAGGGGGGCATCCCATTCATATGTAACACCTAACATAGAAGCCATTTCTCTGGCACCATCATTCATAAAACTCCAAAATTGATCACTTTTATCCATAGTTATTAAATAAATTTTAAAATTCATATATGCTATTTGGCTCAATTCTGCATCATCCCCTATATTAATAACCAATTTAATTTTTAATCCATTTCTGGTGCTGAGATTTTGACTTTTATAAAAATATCAGATATCTAATCCTTTAACTACAATTTCAGTTAATACTCCTATAACCGGAATAATTAAGCTTTGGAAGAATACATGGATATTCAATTATATGCGAGGTAGGTAAGTATAATTACTTGAGAACTGCGGTTACCACCTCTAAAAGGCCTTGTAATACTTGATTTTTTATTTACTTGTTGCATTTTATCATGTACAGCTTTAAGATATTAAAAATGAAATTACGATTGATTGATATGATTATCTGCGAAAGGGTGCGTCTGGTATGCGGCTGTTCCATGTAAGCGAGGAGGGTAATATTAATATTTTTAATCCCAGAATTCCGGAAAGAGAGGACTTAGATAAAAATGTTGGATTAGTATGGGCTATAGATGAAAAGCATTTGCCAAATTTTTTGACTCCGAGAGATTGCCCAAGAGTAACTTACCACATAGGTGAACATACTTCAAAGCATGACAAAGAGGTGTTTTTTACCTCACCTGAAATTCAGCATGTTGTTATTATTGAAAGTAAATGGTTTGAAACTATGAAAAATACGCATTTATATCTTTATGAATTTGATCCGGAAGGTTTTGAAGTACAGGATGATATAGCAGGGTATTATATTTCCAGAGAGGCTCAAAAACCCATTGAAAAATATATTGTTAATGATTTATTTGAGGCTTTGTTAAAAAGAAATGTGGAACTTCGAATTATAAAGAATTTATGGGATATTTCTGATAAGATTAAAACTACAACATTAAATTGGTCAATATGCCGTATGGGATATGCACAGCCAAGATTATAAAAAAATAAAAGAAACCGGGAGAATTTATGATGAATTATGATGCCTTAATGATTGTGGACATGCAAACGGCTTTGGTAGAAGCAGAACCTTACAACAGAGTAACTGTGATAGAAAATATTAAGGCATTATTGGATACCTGCAGAAAAAAAGAGCTCCCCGTTATTTACATTCAACACGATGGCGGAACTGGTGATGAACTGGAGCATGGCAGTATAGGCTGGACGATATACAAAGATATAGCTCCCATGCCAGATGAAAAAATATTTGAGAAACAGTATAACAGTGCCTTTAGAAAAACCGGGCTTCATGAATATCTTCAGGAGACAGGTGTAAAAAACATAATTTTATGTGGAATGCAGACGGAGTACTGTTTGGATGTCACCTGTAAAGTAGCGTTTGAATACGAATATGAGGTAACCATACCTCGGTCAACTACAACTACATTTGACAATGCATTTGCAAGCGGGAAAGATTTAGCAGAATATTATGAAAATAAAATTTGGAATAACCGCTATGCAAAGGTTGTAACCATGGAGCAAGTTTTAAAATTAATTGAAGGCTAATTGCATCGGTTGTATAATTTACAATGTTCAAATAATTTCTTGACTCTCGCACAATGAGAGGGTTTATACTGGATCTTAACAGCTATTGAGATGAGGAGGCAAAAAAATGGCTTTTGATTTTAAGAAAGAGTATAAAGAGTTTTATATGCCAGGAAATACACCAGAGATTGTTACAATTCCAGTTGCCAATTATATTGCAGTAAGAGGCAAAGGAGACCCAAATCAGGAAGGCGGAGCATATCAGAACGCGCTGAAGATCTTATATGGGGTAGCTTATACCATCAAGATGAGTTATAAGGGCTCACATAAAATAGAAGGCTTTTTTGAGTATGTAGTTCCGCCTCTGGAAGGTTTCTGGTGGCAGGATGGTGTTGCAGGGGTAGACTATGCAAATAAGGACACATTTAATTGGATTTCAGTAATTCGTTTGCCGGAATTTGTGACTAAAGAGGACTTTGACTGGGCTGTCACGGAAGCCGGTGTAAAGAAAAAAATGGATTGTTCATCGGCCGAGTTCTTAACGGTAGACGAGGGGCTATGCGTACAAATTATGCACATAGGACCATTTGATGACGAACCTGCTACTGTTGTCATTATGGATGAGTATCTGGCTGAAAATGGGTATAAGAATGATATGACAGATATACGCCTTCATCATGAGATTTATCTTTCAGATACTCGTAAGGTGCAACCCTCAAAATGGAAGACAGTCATACGGCATCCTATAAAAAAGACCTGTATTTAACGGCAAATAAATTTTGGGGAGATATAAAATGAATGATATCAGGGCAATGGTGTGGTTATTTCCTATCCTCTTTATGTTTCATGATTTTGAAGAAATAATTTTTATGCAAACATGGATCAGTAAGAACAGAAATTATTTAACCCATAGGTTTCCAGCATTATCAAAAAAATTATCCTCTCATTTTGATCAGATAACAACCTCTGCCTTTGCGCTTGGCGTGGCAGAGGAATTTATCATAATCAGTATTATTACAGTTGTTTCTTATATGACCAACTGGTATATTCTGTGGACAGGATTATTTATAACCTTTGCTCTGCATCTGGTAATTCACTGTATTCAGGCACTGATTATACGAAAATATGTTCCAGCTGTTATTACAAGTATCATTTGCCTGCCAGTCTGTATTTATATAATTAGCAATGGGGTAAGACTGTTTTTCCTGAATGATGTTATATTGTACTCTGTTTTGTCTTTTGCACTTATGGCGGTTAATTTGATTCTGATCCATAAAGCTATGGAGGTTTTCAGCAAATGGTCAGAAAAAAATGCACGGCAAAACCAATAGATGCGGCTTTCAAAATTTCAAGTCTTATTTCTGTATTCACTGGGCTGTATACCCACACAGGATTTAAATACTCTGCTGAAATAAGCGCTGTCCGGATAACCGGATAATTCCCCCACCTTCTGAACCTCCATATCTGGATTATGCAGCAGCAGCCGTTTTGCCTCATTGATCCGCAATCTGGTCAGGTACTTGGAAGGCGTTTCTCCAGTTCTTTTCTTAAATATCTTTCCAAGGTATTCCGGTGTAAATCCGAATCGTTCACTCATTTCCTGAAAAAAGACTTCCTGTTTATAATTCTCCTGAAGATATTTTTCCATAAGTCCGCAGATGGACTCCTGACTCAGCCGTTCATTCACGGTACAGTAAGACTCCAGTGCGCTGGTCTCTGATTTCATGGTAATCAGAAGCTTTTGAAGTGACTCAAAAAGGCTTTCCGCAGTTACCGGTTTTAATAAATAATCCACAACCCCATAGCGGATTGCAGACTGGGCGTAGGAAAAATCATTATATCCGCTTATAATAATCACCTTAACACTGGGATGATTTTTCTTTAGATAGCTTGCAAGTTCAATCCCGTCACACTGGGGCATACGAATATCGGTAATGATGAGATCGGGACAGTTAATTTCTGTTGATTCTATGGCTTCCAGTCCATTAGCGGCTTCTCCAGTCAGCTTAAGAGGTAAGTTTAAGGAAGTGATTTTCCTGATCAGGTTTTTTCGAATGAGGCTTTCATCTTCCGCCACAAGATAACTATAACTCTGGATGGTGCTCATAATATTCCTCCCTTGAATGATAGATAGGGCCTCCCACTATAAAACTGGTTTTGCAGGGACTGGAACAGTCGATTTGAAAAACTGCTTCAGTTCCGTAGAGAAGTCTTAGACGCAGGCAGACATTTTTAAGTCCCATATTTCCGATTTGCAATGAGTTCCATTCTTTATTCATATCCAGGTTCTCATAGATCCTTAACAGTTCTTCTCTCTTATCTTCACTTAGGAGTCCTCCATTATCCTCAACTTTTAGATACCACCGTTCATTTTTTATATAGGATGCAATAGACAGCTGCCATGGCGGGGCAATCTGGAATCCGTACTTGAAGGCATTTTCCACAATTGGCTGGATAATCAGTTTGGGAATATAGAATTCTTCCGTTCCTTCTTCTATGTTCAGGGTATAGGTAAAACCTTCGTTATAACGCATCTGCATGCAGTTTAAGTAACATTCCGTATAAAAGATTTCTTCTTTCAGTGGCACAATCATTTCCCTTGAGGATGAAATGTAGCGAAAATAATCACATAGGTAACTACACATTCGTACGATGTCCTCATTCATATTTTCTTCCGCCATAACAGAGATATTTGTCAGGCAGTTATAAAGAAAATGGGGATTGATCAGTGACTGGGCTGCCTGAAACTTGGCGCGGGTTTCTTCGGATTTTGATAATAAAACTTCCTGTGAAGTGGAGCGCAGTTTCTCGTACATACTTCGGATGGATTCACAGAGAAGGGAAAGTTCTTTTATACTGCTGTCGGCGGAGGTTAAATTAACCTTTTTTTCATCAAGTACCCGGTTGATGGTTATTTTCCCAGTAGCTGCCGTCAGCTTTTCCAGAGGAACGGTCAGGCGCTTGGAAATAAAAAAACAAAGAAACAGGGTCACAAGGATGGAAAATGCTCCGATCAGGAAAAACGTTGTACGGAAAAGGGATAGTGACTTATAAAATGCAGATTGGGGCCTGACCAGGATAACCGTCCAGTCGTAGCCTTCGATGGTCTGGTAGGAATAAAGAAATTTTCCGCTGCTTCCAGTACTTATGACTCCTGCCTGGCTTTCCGGTACAGAAGCCTGGGTTATTATGGAGTAATAGTCCGGATAGGAAGAGTTGGAGGCATATGGATATACCAGCTCCTTCCTGTTATTGTAGATAAATACATGGCTGTCTGGGTTCTGATGCTCAAGCTGGGATGAAAGGGAAAAAATCATGTCACAATCCTGGACAACTTCAACAATTCCCTCTGGTGTACCGTCTGAGTCCAGAAAAAGACGTACCAGGGAGATGAATTTTTGAGATTTCTGATTTTCGCCCTTAGCAGGCAGTTCTTTGTTTACCACTGGTGCAGTTATGTATTTATGACCGTTTAATGTAAGAGTCTGGGAGTACCAGGGCAAACGATCTAAATCTACGGAGGTGGTTCTTAGCCAGTAGCCGGCCTCAACGCAGGAACCGTCCATGGTATATAAGTTGATTCCGGAGGCACTTTGATATGCTCCGATCATAGCTGTGACGATATCATGGATTGCCATGGCTTTTTCCCGGGAGGCAGCCTGATCTGTGGGTGCCGCGGCGTATTTTTGGTAAGAGGTGGAGAATTCCCTGAAATTCATTTTAATCGCATTGGAATATACGATATTCATGGATATCGATGAAATGTTGTCTAGCTGGGTTCTTACAGAGCTTTCTACCGAGGCGCACATATTTTCCAGATCCTTAGAAGCATCTTTTAAGGCGTTTTTGCGGTAGTGGCTATAAGTAAAAACAAAGAAAATAACCAGCAGTATCAGGATCAGAAGACCATATATAATAAAGAGATACCATTTTTGGGAATATTGTTTTCCTGGCCGTTTCATAGAAAAGCACCTCCCTTCGTGCAATATTATACAATGTAGTTCAAAAAAATGCAAATGGCAGTTTGGAATTGTCTATTTTGCCCTTTGCGGCCTTGTGGTATTATGAAATTATTACAAATCATTATTTTTATTTAGCGACTTATTTAAGAAAAGTAACGAGTCCAAGTGTGGAGAGTAAAGGAGAAGGTCATGAAAAGAAGCGGAAAGAAATTAATCAGTCTGACTTTGGCGGCAATTTTGGCAGCAGGGATGACAGCGGGCTGTAGTACGGGGGCCAGCAGCACAAAAAGTGGTGACAACAGTGGTACGAAAAAGAATGTAACGCTGACATTTGGCAGTCACCAAAGCGGACTTCCTACTTCCGGTATTGTTCAGGAACTCGCCAAGGAGTTTGAAGGAGAGACCGGAATCAAGATTGATTTCCAGATTTCCCCGGATGCCCAGTGGAGAGATTTAATCAAGGTAAAGCTTGATTCAGGAGAGGCACCGGATATTATCTGTGTTGATACACCAATCAGCCTTGTTTCCAGTATCCACATGGATCGTTACTGCGCAGAACTGACAGATCAGGACTGGGTAAATCGGATGGATGCAAGTGCGAAATCGGCAGTTTCTGTTGATAATAAAGTATATGGGATTACTTTTCCAGGGGCAAAAATGTATTTTTATCTCTATAACAAGGACATTTTCAACAAGTTGGGGCTGACGGTTCCTACTACTTATGCGGAGTTTAAAAACGTCTGCCAGAAGATTAAGGATTCCGGTACTACGCCAATTTATGAAGCTACCACCAATGGCTGGCATCAGGTACTGCCATTATTTGAAACAGGCGGATTATGGCTGGCACAGGATCCGGATATTTATCAGAAATTAAACGACAACAAAATCGATCTGGATCAGATTCCCGCACTCTCTACCATTATTGGTCAGTTGGATGAATGCGCCAGAGCAGGATATTTTGGAGATGATTACTTAAGCAATGCATGGGAAAATGGTAAAGAAGCAATGGCATCTGGCAGATGTGCCATGACCATTGCGGAACTGGGTTACCGGGGGCAGATTGACGCGGATTATCCTGACTTTAAAGCTTCAGAAAAATTAGGTGCTTTCGTAATGCCATGGGGCGACAATCAGACCGTTGGAGTCAACCCTGCAAGTAATGCTTATTTTATTAATAAGGACGGTAAGTATGTAGAGGAAGCAAAGAAGTTTTTTGAATTTCTCTCAAGACCGGAAAACTTGCAGAAGCGTCTTGATGGACAGCCGGAGCTTAGCAATTTATGCTGGTCTGAGATTAAGAGCAAGTATTCCGAAGAGGATCAGAAGTTTCTGGATTCCTTAAAAAAGGCTAACGTGGTTCAGACCTCTGTTAATTACATTGACAGTCAGTGGATGGATGTAGGAAAAGATCTGGAATCCATGTATACCGGCGCAATGACACCAAAGGATGTACTCGACTCGATTATGAAACGGCGTACGGAGCAGGCAACGCTCCAAAAAGATCCGGGTTGGGTAAAATAAAGGAAAGATGAAATGAACAGAAAAAAAATATACCCCTGGTACTATGCTGCCGGCGCAGCCATTCTCTTCTTTCTCCTGTGTTTTCTTCCGGGAGTGCTTGGAATTGCCTATTCCTTTACAGATTGGAATAATTTCAGCAATGAGATTCATTTTGTAGGGCTGGCAAACTATAAGACGGTTTTTCATGGAAATTCGGAATATATGAAATACATAGTGAACACCCTTTGGTTTACAGTTGCAACAACGGTTTTAAAAACGATTGTAGGCCTGGCACTGGGGCTTCTGTTAACCCAGACCTTTATTAAAGGGAAAAATCTCCACCGTATGATCATATTTTCCCCCCAGGTCATGTCCTATCTGGTGGTAGGTCTGGTTTTCCGCAGCATGCTTCATCCAACCACAGGCTTTTTAAATAATTTTTTAAGAGGCATTGGTTTTGGAGGGCTGGCAAAGAACTGGCTGACTGATTTAAAGTTTGTTTTTCCAACTGTAATCTTAGTTGATACCTGGAAGGGTATGGGATATATTATGGTGATTGTCATTGCGGGGCTGCTTTCGGTAGCCCCGGAATACTACGAGGCTGCCAGCATTGACGGAGCCAGCTTTTTTAAGAAGTTTACCTGTATTACCCTGCCGCTTTTAAAACCGGTACTTGTAAATGTAACCGTTTTAAATGTGACTTACGGTCTGCGGGTCTTTGACATGATCTATTCCCTTACAAACGGCGGACCGGGTAATGCAACCGGAGTGATTAATACGGCAGTATATAAAGAATTTTCCAAAGGCAATCTGGCAATGGGAACCACTCTTTCCAGCATATTATTCCTTGTAGTTCTATGCCTTTTGTATTTCATTATCTGGTCCATGGAAAACAAGGAGGTGGAAGTCTGATGAAGAAGAGCCTTGTATCTGTCGTGGGTAATCTGGTTTCATTGATAATAAGCCTGATTGTTTTGCTTCCGCTGGCAGTTTTATTTATCAATTCTTTTAAGACCTCAGCGGAGGCCAACCGGATGACCCTTTCTCTCCCGAAAAAATGGGTGGTTGAAAATTATGTTACGGTGGTAGAGAAAGGAAAGCTGTTTTCGTCTTTCTTAAATGGGATTCTATATGCTTCCTGCAGCGTTGTGATAATTGTGATTCTTGTGTCCGCAGCCGCTTTTGTAATCTCCAGGAATCAGAAAGGGATTAACCGTTTTTTGTATTATTTTATTATTTCCGGCATTGCAGTGCCTATTAACAACGTGGCGTTAATGAAGGTTCTTCAGATTCTGCATCTGGTAAATACGCGAATTGGAATTATTCTTTTATATGCCGCAATTAATATTCCTTTAAGTCTTTTTCTTTCCTTTGGATTTATTGCGACGATTCCCAGGGAGATTGATGAAGCGGCGGTGATTGACGGGTGCAGTCCCAGACAGTTGTTTATCAGAGTAATTGTACCGTTAATCAAACCTATTATGTCAACCGTTTTCGTATTGGAATTTATGACAGTGTGGAATGATTTTACCATGCCCCTGTATTACTTAAATAATTCGGGAAAATGGCCCATGACTCTTGCTGTCTATAGTTTTTTCGGTGCATTTGAGAATTCGTGGAATCTGGTGGCAGCTGATATTATTTTGACCCTGGCACCGGTTCTGATCGTATTTATACTGGGCCAGAAGTATATTGTAGGGGGAGTATCAGCTGGTTCGGTTAAGGGATAAACAACAGGAGGTTTTCATGGAAAGGCATGAGATAGAGGAATTAATAAAAGAACTGACATTGGAAGAAAAGATAAGAATGATACATGGTCAGGGGATTTTTCATACGGGCGGAGTAACGCGGTTACATATTCCACCTCTCTGGATGTCCGATGGGCCAATGGGGGTGAGAAGAGAACTTGAAGATGATAACTGGAATCCCAGCGGAACTACAGATGATTTTGTTTCCTATTTACCGTCCAATACGGCTCTCGCATGCACGTGGAACCGCAGACAGGCAGAACAGATGGGGCGTGTTTTGGGAGCAGAGGCAAGGGGTAGGGGTAAAGATGTAATCCTGGCTCCCGGTATCAATATAATCCGCACCCCTCTTTGCGGACGCAACTTTGAATATATGAGTGAGGACCCATATCTGACTGCCCAGCTGGCAGTTCCGCTAATAAGAGGAATTCAGGAAAATGATACAGCTGCCTGCGTAAAACATTTTGCGGTAAATAATCAGGAAACAAACCGGCTTACTGTCAGCGTGGAGGTTAGTGAACGGGCGCTGCGGGAAATCTACCTGCCAGGTTTTGAAGCAGCAGTAAAAGAGGGGAAATCCATGACCATTATGGGAGCCTATAATAAGCTGCGGGGAGAATTTTGCTGCCAAAATCCATACCTTCTTCGGGAGATACTCCGTAAGGAATGGAATTTTGAGGGGGTCGTGATTTCTGACTGGGGCGCTGTCCATAATACAGCAGAAGCTGCTTTAGGCGGGCTTGATATTGAAATGTCAGTTACCAATGATTTTGATAATTATTATATGGCAGATCCACTTTACCAAAAAGTGTTGGAAAAAGAAGTGGATGAGGAAATTATAAATGAGAAGGTCAGACATATTCTTAATTTAATGAATCGTCTGTCCATGCTTGGAGAGGAAAGAAAAAACAGAACTCCAGGTGTGTATAATATTTCAGCCCATCAGGAAGCGATTCGTTCCTGTGGGGAGGAAGCAGTGGTTCTTTTAAAAAATGAAGGAGACCGACTGCCTATCATGCTGGAAGGAAAGAAGCATCTGGCAATCATTGGTGAAAATGCGTCTGCGCTCCATGCGCTGGGTGGCGGGAGTGCTGGAATCAAAGCACTGTATGAGATTTCTCCTCTTATGGGGCTTAAGATTGAGGCTGGCGGGAAC
Source organism: Paenibacillaceae bacterium (assembly GCA_015057715.1). Lineage (GTDB taxonomy): Bacteria > Bacillota > Clostridia > Lachnospirales > Lachnospiraceae > Lacrimispora. The sequence continues at coordinate 56,599 of SVDS01000004.1, read as the reverse complement.
ATTAAGGTGGATTATGAGCCCGGTGTGGGAACAGAGGGACTTAAAAAGGCTCAAATTCTGGCGGCAGAATGTGAGGATGTGATAGTCTTTACTGGTTTGAATCATCAATCAGATGTGGAAGGGCAGGATCGGAACGATATGAAACTTCCTGCTGATCAGGAAGATTTAATTTCGGCAGTATTAGATGTTAATGAAAATGCGGTTATCGTTGTTCTGGCGGGATCACCGGTGGAATTAGAAGCCTTTGCAGACCGTGCCAAAGCCATTGCCTATACCAGCTACAATGGAATGGAGGGGGGACGGGCGCTTGCCAGAGTTCTTCTGGGCAGTGTGAATCCTTCCGGAAAGCTGCCGTTTACGTTACCCAGGTGCATGAAAGACTGTCCAGCCCATAAACTGGGGGAATTTCCGGGAGATGAGATAGTTGTTTACAGGGAAGGTGTATTTGTGGGGTACCGTTACTTTGAATCAGAAGAGGTTCCGGTAAGATACTGCTTTGGTCATGGTTTATCTTATACTAAGTTTGGATATGAGTATCTCAGAGTAGAGAGGACCAGTCAGAGTTACCTGGTAAAGGCAGACGTGGAAAACTGCGGAGACCAGTCAGGTTTTGAAACCGTTCAGGTTTATGTCAGGGCAGTGGGGAAAACAATAAAGCGGCCTTTCATGGAACTGCGGGGGTTTGACAAAATATTTTTAGAGCCTGGAGAAAAAAGGACACTGGCATTCTGCTTAACTGAAAAAGATTTTTCCTATTACAATGAAGAGTTAAAGTGCTTTGAAGTGCCTGAGGATGATTATGATATTTGTGTGGGAAGTTCTGTTTCGGATATACGCTTAAAGCAGCGTATAGAGGTTGATGAATGCATTCTGGAAGCAAAGGAATTAAATGAATCAGAAACTGATTCATTCAGGTAAGGAGATTCGATATGAAATTCACCAATGGTTTTTGGAAAATAAGAGAAGAAATTACCCCCCTCTATGCAGTTGAATATGGGGGAAGCCGGATCAATGGAGGGGAATTAATTATTTATGCTCCTGGGAAGCAGATAAAAAGCAGAGGTGACATTCTGAACCTGGGGATGCTGACAATACGCATTTCCAGTCCCATGGAAGATGTATTGAAAATCTCCGTTTCTCATTTTGAAGGAGCGGAAGACCCTGGGCCTTTTACCGTAATAGAAGAGTGTGATCCGAAGGTAAATATTGTAGAATCAGAGGAAAATATCATTTTCCAGACTGGCAGTACGAAAGCGGTTGTTGACAAACAGCCTGATTCCTGGGGAATCCGGTTTTTAGATGGAGACAGGGAACTTACCAGTACCGGCTTAAAAAATATGGCTTATATGAAAAACCGGGACAATGGAAAATGCTATATGGTGGAGCAGCTGGCACTTGATGTGGGGGAATATGTTTATGGGATGGGTGAGCGGTTTACACCGTTTGTTAAGAATGGGCAGATCGTGGAAATGTGGAATGAAGATGGAGGAACTGCCAGTGAAATTGCCTATAAAAACATCCCGTTTTATCTTACCAATAAGGGATATGGAGTTTTAGTCAGTAATCCAGGTGATGTGTCCTATGAGGTTGCCAGCGAAAAGGTGGAGCGTATCCAGTTTTCTCTGGAGGGCGAGCGTCTGGACTACTATATAATTAATGGCGGTACACCTAAAGGCACGATTAAAAAATACACGGATCTAACTGGAAAACCGTCACTACCTCCAGCCTGGTCCTTTGGGCTGTGGCTGACCACATCCTTTACTACGGACTATGATGAGGATACCACCTCAGGTTTTATTAATGGAATGGCAGAGCGCGATATACCCCTGCAGGTTTTTCATTTTGACTGTTTTTGGATGGAAGCATATGAGTGGTGTAATTTTACCTGGGACGCTAAGACATTTCCTGACCCAGTGGGAATGCTGAAACGTTACCATGAAAAAGGGCTTAAAATCTGTGTTTGGATCAACCCATATATAGCCCAGAAGTCTCCTTTGTTTAAGGAGGGAATGGAAAATGGCTATTTCATTAAAAAGAAAGATGGTTCTGTATGGCAGACCGATATGTGGCAGGCAGGTATGGGAGTAGTGGATTTCACCAATCCTGATGCAGCTGTCTGGTATCAGGAAAAGTTAAAAACCCTTCTTACTATGGGGGTTGACTGCTTTAAGACGGATTTCGGTGAAAGAATTCCTGTAAAAGATATTGTATACCACGATGGGTCTGATCCGGTGCGGATGCATAATTACTATACATATTTATATAACAAAGCTGTCTTTGAGCTTCTTGTAACGGAGAGGGGGGAAGGTGAGGCAGTTTTATTTGCCCGTTCTGCTGCGGCAGGCAGTCAGAAGTTTCCGGTTCATTGGGGAGGAGACTGCTCCGCTTCTTATCCTTCCATGGCAGAGACCCTTCGAAGCGGTTTGTCTCTGGCCTGTTCCGGGTTTGGTTTCTGGAGCCATGATATTGGTGGTTTTGAGAGCACTGCAACTGCTGACGTGTATAAACGCTGGTGCCAGTTTGGTCTCTTGAGTTCACACAGCCGTCTTCATGGATCTTCTTCCTATCGGGTTCCATGGTTGTTTGACGAGGAGGCCTGTGATGTACTCCGGAAATTTGTTAAATTGAAATGCAGGTTAATGCCTTATTTATACAGGCAGGCAGTGGCAGCCCATGAAAATGGGATTCCAGTCATGCGACCCATGTTTATGGAATTTCCTGGGGACCGGGCATGTGAGGCTCTTGACAGACAGTATATGCTGGGGGACAGTCTTCTCGTAGCTCCTGTTTTTAAAGAAACAGGAGATGTGGAATATTATCTGCCGAATGGCAAATGGGTGAATCTGCTCAGTGAAAAAGTGATAGAGGGAGAAAGCTGGAAGAAGGAAACATATGATTATTACGGTCTGCCGGTTTTGGTAAGAGAAAACAGTATCATAGCGGTTGGCAGTTGTGACAGCAGGACTGATTATGAGTTTGAAGACGGAGTAGAGTTCTGGCTGTCTGTATTTGAAGATGGTGGAATTTGTGAAACATCGGTTACTGATTTAAGCGGCAGAGTTGTGATGAACGTAAAGGCAGTTCGGGAATCAGATGTGATCCGGCTTTCTGTTGAAGGAGGAAATGGAAACTGGAGTTATAAGGTTTTGGGAGCACAAAACGTAAAAGTTCTTACAATTTAATGAATGTCTTGACATTTAACATCTACAGATGTAGACTTTAATCATAGTTTACAATTGTAGATGTTAATTTTTGTAAAAAATGTTTTAGGGGGGGTGAAAAAGTAAGTGGAAGAAATTCCTAAAATATCAGAGGCGGAGTGGCAGGTAATGAAACTGCTATGGAATTCAAGCCCATTGACATCAGAGAAGATCATTCAAAGCCTGTCACCCAAACACAGATGGTCCGATCAGACAATTAAAACTTTTATAACGCGGCTTGCCAATAAAGAAGTTATAAGCTACGAAAAGAAGGGCAGGACTTATTACTATTATCCGTTATACTCGAAAGATGATTACATAAAATTTGAGAACAAAGATTTTTTAAAACGGGTATATGATGGAGCACTTGGTATGCTTCTGACTAAATTTTTAGAGGATAAAGATTTGTCAATGGATCAGATTGAACAATTGGAACGTGTTTTAAAAGAAAAAAGAGAGAGTAAATCATCTGATGAATCTGAAGATCTGTAAGGAGAAAACGTTGATATGGAGTTTTTAACAAGGGTTTTTCTATGCTTTTTAAGGTCATCTCTGTCAACTGGTATCTTTATATTGCTGGTTATGACGATTATAATGCTGTTTGGTGAGAAAATGAATATCAGAGTTAAAAATGCGTTGTGGGTTTTGATCCTGATCAAGCTGTTGACCCCTGTATCGGATCACATAGACTCAAATTTATTCAGTATCTTAAATCAGAGATATCTCACGCTGGTTCAATCGGAGCAGATTGTAACAAGCGGCAGCGCAGGCATGAACCAGCCGCTCTTAGACATGAATAGCAGTATGACGAATGAGGTTCCTGAAAACAGTGAGAACAATAACCTTCTCACCGCCATTTTACAGACAGCATCCATTATATGGCTGACTGGAATCGTATTGCTTAGTATTTTTTTATTAATTACCAACTATAATTTCAGACGTAAAATCTTAGGTGTAACCAATACTGGTGACGAGAAGACGCTGGCATTGGTACAAACATTGAAGGCAGATTTATCAATAAAACAGGAAATCAGAGTTGTGATAAATGACCGGATTAAAAGCCCATGTATTACTGGAATTATAAAGCCGGCCATATACATCCCAGAGTATATTCTTAATATCAGTAATTCCAATCAGATATCCCATATTTTTTTACATGAACTTGTTCATTTCAAAAGAAAAGACGTACTTTATAATTTGCTCAGTATCATAGCGCTATTAATTCACTGGTATAACCCCCTGGCATGGATTGCAGTTAAGAAGATGAGGATTTACAGAGAGTGTACCTGTGATGCTTGCGTGCTGGAACTCCTTAATGAAGATGAAAACATTGAATATGGAATGACTCTTCTCAATATTTCCAAATCCTATTTTAATAAGAATGAATATACCCAGATGCCCATTTACTTTGAAACCAATAATCAAATGAAGGAAAGAATAAATATGATCAAAAAATTCAGCAAAGGTTCCAATAAGATTACGTTCAAAATGGCTTTGAGCTGCGTTATCGCCGCCTGTATTATATTATCCAATAACTTACAGGTAAAAGCGTTAAACACGGAAAACATGATTCCCTCAGCCTCAAACGGACCAGGTCTGAAGGTTGGGTGGTATCAGCAAAATGACAACTGGTATTATCGAGGCGAGTTATTTAAAGATGCAGAAATGGTAGTAGGAAATGTATCGGAAGACTGGTTGTTTGATACTGGATTGTGGTACTATTTCGATAAACAGGGTGTCATGGTTCATGATATAACTCTCACAATTGACGGTAAAAACTATGATTTTGCAACGGATGGTCACTGTACAAATAAAATAGAAACAGGCTGGCAGCTGGATTGTAATAACAGATGGTACTTTTTTGATGAGAACGGAGTGATGTTAAAAAATACTACTGTTAATGGGAAAAAATTGGACGAAAACGGTATTCTAATACCAGAATCAAGTTTCATTTCAGACGATAAAAGTAAATATCCGGGGTGGTACCAGCAAAATGACAAATGGCGTTGTAAATTAGAGGGTGAAGATTTAGTAAGTACCTGGTTAAAGACCGGCAATGGTAAGTGGTTCTATTTTGATAATCAGGGGAATTTAGTCAGCAACACCACATTAAGAATTGGCAGCAAAGATTATGTATTTGCAGATAATGGTCTATGTACCAACAAAAACCGTGGGTGGGAGTATTATGGTGGAAAGTGGTATTATTACAACGAGAATGGAGAAGTATTGAAAAATACTGTTGTTGACGGTTATAAGATTGATGACAACGGTTATAGAATTGAAACCGGGAATTCAAATACAACGGCGGTGGAGGATCATTCACGTGTCGTGGGTATGAATTAAAATAATTTTCTATAAATAAATGTATGAAGGAGGGAATGATATGTTTTGTGGCAGTAAGACTTTGATTACTTTAGGTACGGCTTTCTTTATTATGGCAGCTCCATTTACTTCTATGGCGGCTTCCAGTACAATCAATGATGTTTCAGTGAATATCCAATCAGCTGGAGGAGCATCAAGCGGAGACGGTAATTTAGATGTGGTGGTTACAACTGATTCTAATATGTATCACTTAGATAAAGCATACGATATAGATGAGCCGGATGGTGATTTTAAGGATATTGACCGGCCAACGCTTGTGGTTCGGATCAGGACTGATGGCAATTATACTTTTTCTAATCGGGCTGTGAAAAATATAAAAATCACCGGAACCAAAGGAACTGTAATTGGCGGCCTGATGAATGAAACAGATATGAAGATATACATTATATTTGATGCCTTAAATGACAATAACAGCAACCATAGCCTGAATGTGATTGATCTTAATGTGAATGAACTGAAATGGGATAAGACAAACGGTCTGGTGAGATGGGATACGGTAAGTGAAGCCGATGAATATCAGTTAAGACTGTACCGTGGCAGTGGATTGATAAGCTCTTTTATTACGAAAGACACCAATTATGATTTATCAGCTTATATAACAAAAGAGGGTAAGTATTCCTATCAGGTTCGTGCAGTAACAGATTCCTCCCTCACGGGAACATGGTATAAGTCAGATGCTTTCCAGGTCACTTCCGAAGATGCTTCAAGAATCAGCTTTGGTAAATCAAAAAAAGGTCTGGAAGGTCCTGGAAGCCGTTGGCAATATAAGAATGATAAATGGTATTTTATGAATGAATCAGGAACTATGGTTACCGGTTGGATCAATTGGAAATCAAAGTGGTATTACTGTGGTAATGATGGTGCCATGTACACCAACACAACGACTCCGGATGGATATAAAGTAGGTAGTGATGGGGCGTGGGTGGAATGATAATTGCTTTATAAATAGGTATAACATACAACCCCCTCCTGTACACCAGGAGGGGGTTGTATGTTAATAGTAACTGTCAAATGATTTCCTATATCCTATTTATTCATCAAAAAAAGCGTTGTCATATTCTCTCATTTCATCAGTCACTTCTATGTCAGTACGTTCATGAGCTGCATTGGTGAGAAGATGTCGGTTGTTTTCTTCTTCCATCAACTGTATTTGATATAGATTCTTACTGTAGTCAAGTACTTTCCTTTTATTAGTACTATTAAGCTTATTATAATTAATAAAAAGCTCATTATCAGAGGAAAGAACACTGGCTTTAAGTTGGTTTGAACCAGGAGTCTGCACTCTTTCCATAGGTACATCAAAACCCATTAACCAGGCCTCACTTACATTAAGAGCTTTACCAAGTACAAACAATTTCTTTTGGTTAGGTTCTGTTTTACCAGCGCAATATTGGCTGATATCAGACTTATTCATCTTAACGTTATACATATTGCAAAAAGGAATCGCCAGATTTAATATGTCGGTCTGACGTAAATTTTTATCTTCCATAATTTTTTTTAATCGAATAGCAGTGTTTTCATTTTTCATTATATAAACCGCCTCTCTCTATATAATATATCATATGTCGCATAAAAGTTCAATATAACAATCCTGTGGTTTAAATGTTTGAACTTTTGCGTTGACAGAAGAATCTAATCATGCTATGATACGAATGGTTCAAAGTATTGAACTTTAAAATTAACAAATGAGCCACATAATATAAAATTAATAATATAGCCAAATGTGGTTTATTTTTTATTAAATTAGTTCAAAGTATTGAACATACAATAATTGCCTGAAATATAGTTGGCAAATATCAATGATAGCAACATGACTGTGAATAAAGCAAAAATATCAGGGAGGATAAAAGAATGGGAAATGTCAGACCTTTAAATTACAGCAAATATGGAATCAGTAAAAACCGTTTCTGGGAATTGTATTTTTGGTGTCTTCAATATGGAGAATGGAGAGAGGAGCTTAAGTATAAAACAGATACAGTTAAATCTGTGAGAATTTCCAGTATGCCATCATCTCATAGTCCTGTGGACGTTACACAGCAGCTTGCAATCAGAAGGGTAATGCTTGAGCAGAACTGTAAGCTGATCGAACAGACGGCTATAGAAACAGATGCGGACATTTACAAATATATATTGAAGGCTGTGACAGAGGAAGATATTACGTATGAATATTTGCGAATGATAATGGAAATTCCTTGCAGTCACAATACATATTATGACAGACGCCGTAAATTTTACTGGCTTCTGGATAAAAGAAAAAATTAAGATTGGTAATCAAGGGACAAATCAACATGCTATATTAGTAGTATGAAAAAGGGTTTCCACACAGGAGACTCTTTTTTATTATTATTCGCTACCTTAAAAAACAAAAAAGAAAGGGGAAAGAATCAAAGATGTCAAAAGCAAAAGACACAAAAAAAACAGTGAGAGAACCGGTAAAATTTAATAGGGAGGCACTTCTTGCAAGCAAAGAATTTTCCGGATATCAACCGGACTTTGCGAAGGTGCTTCTTACAAAAACGGAGTACACGCTGGAAGAAGCAAAGGAAATTCTTGATAAATTTTTTGAAAATAAGGAGGAGAAGTAAATGGCTGGAGGAACATGGACATCACAAAGCAAAAAGCAGCCGGGTGTTTACATTAATGTAAAATCAAGTATGGAGCAGTCGGTTAAAGTGGGGGATAGGGGAATTGTAGCAATTTGTGAACCATTGTCATGGGGACCAGAAGGAGAACTTATGACAATCACTGCCGGGGACGATTTTACGTCCTACATTGGTTACTCTGCAACCAGTGATAAGTCATTGTTTTTAAGAGAGATTTTTAAAGGAAGTGAGCGTACAAGCGGACCTGCAAAGGTTATGCTTTACCGTCCGGCTGCAGAAGGCTCGGCAAAAGCCAACGCTGTTATTGGTGAGCTTACTGTTACTGCAAGATATCAGGGTGTACGTGGTAATGATATTTCCGTTTCACTTACCCAGGACCCAGATGAGTCAGGTAATTATGTAATACGAACCATTGTAGAGGGATCAGTAAAAAATACTCAGACAGGAAAAACTGCTTCTGATTTAAAAGGAAACGACTGGGTTACTTTTTCCGGTAGCGGTAACCTGGCAGCTTCCGCAGGGACTTCTTTAACAGGAGGCAGCGATGGTACAGTAAAAAATGCAGAGTACTCCATCTTTTTAACTGCTCTGGAATCCCGCAATTTTCAGATTCTTATCTATGACGGCGCTGATAACACAATTAAGGAAGCATACACAGCCTTTATTAAACGGATGCGTGAAAATTCAGGTAGGAAGTGTCAGGCAGTTATGTCTGGTGCTGAAAGCGATACTGAGGCAGTCATCTCTGTTAAAAACGGGGTGGTGCTCACAGATGGAACTACACTTTCTCCACTGAAGACAACCTGGTGGGTTGGCGGTGTGCAGGCAGGAGCAAAATATACGGAGTCTCTGGTTTATGCCCAGTATCCCAACGCAGCAGATGTATCTCCGCGTCTGACATCAGCAGAAATTGATGAAGCGCTGGACAAAGGGCAGATTGTATTTTTTGAAGAATTTGGTTCCGTTAAGATCGTGTCAGATATTAACACACTTACTTCTTACACGGCAAACAAAGGAGAAGCATTCAGCTTAAACCAGGTAATTCGGACTGCTGATACTCTTACCAGCGATATTTATAAGAATTTCTCCCAGAACTTTGTTGGGAAGACTCAGAACAACGCTACGGGCCGGGATTTATTAAAATCCTGGATTGTGGGGTATTTAAATGAGATTCAGGCAAATGGAGGAATCCAGAATTTTGAATCTGATGATGTGGTCGTAGAAGCGGGAAATGCACTGAATGCAGTTTTAATAACACTGGCAATTCAGCCGGTAGCTGCAGTGGAAAAAATTTATATCACAGCAACCCTGACGGATTAGGAGGAGGTAGATTATGAGCTTTTTATTAGAACGCGATGCTTTAAACGGAAAGGCCGGAAGAGCCTTTGCAGTAATAGACGGACGTAATGTGGAGATGTTCGGATTAAAGAAAATTCAGGCAGATGCAGAGTTTCAGGAATCTGATTTTAAGGTGGTTGGAACCAATCTGGTACAGAAAAAGACATCAGGTGTTTCCCTTACCGGCTCTGCCACGGTATATTATGGCACACCTGAATTTTTAAACATGCTTAAAACTTATTTAAAAACGGGAGCACTTCCGTATTTTACAATTCAGATTACTAATGAAGATGAAGGAAGTTCCATTGGCAGCCAGACGGTAGCTCTTTATAACGTAAAGCTCCAGAAGCTCCCCATTGCAATGCTGGACGCAGATACAGAGTTTTTAACAATGGATATTGCATTCAGCTTTACTAACGTAGAAGTATTAAACGCATTTTCAACCCCGGTACAGCTGGGAGAATAGGAGGATTTTATGAGTGCATTAAAAGCATTTTTACAGCCATCAGTGGAGGGAGTAACCAAAGAGGTGATTATTTCCGAACGTTTTAAAGGAGATGATGGGAAGCCTGTCCCATTTGTGATCAAAGCTATTTCCCAGAAGGAAAATGAGAAGCTTGCCCGCATGAGCCGGAAAACAGCTAAGGTTGATGGAGTTCCGGTAGAGAAAACAGACAGCATTCTTTATACCAGAAGACTGATTCTTGCATGTGTTCAGGAGCCGGATTTCAGCGATCAGGAAATGTGTAAATATTACGGAACAGAAGATCCCCTGGAGGTTCCTTCCCAGATGCTGAGCGTGGGAGAATATAACCGTTTATCCAATGCGATCCTGGAATTAAACGACATGAAGAGCATGGGAGAAAAGATTGAAGAAGCAAAAAACTATTAAACGGGGGAGATATGGACGTGCAGTTGGCTTACTACATGTTTGTTAACCACGGCTGCTTCCCCGGGGAAGTTTCCAGGCTTCCGGAAAACGATAGAATATTAATGTTCCAGATGGCGGTGAAAGAAATTAATAGCCGACCAAAGAAGTAGAGGAGGAACAATGGGAAAGATAACAGGAGAATTAGTAATCAGTGATCAGTTTAGTAAATCTTTTTCCAGGTTCATTGACCTTGGGAATTCTTCGGTACAGCAAATGGGGCGGATTAATCAGGCTGCAGTAGAAGCCGAACTGACTATACGCCGTTCTTTTAGCGGAGCAGCGGTGGCAATGGCTGGAGATATTGCTCAGTCAAGCAGTGGTGCGGTAATGGAGTTGAGCCGCATCACTGACTCCTTTCAAAGCATGGGTGGTAATTCCCAGCTGGTAGCTGTTCAAAGTATGAGCGAGTTGAACCTGAGTATAAAAGGTGTGATTAATAATACTGAAAAAGCTGAGGAAAAGCAGGAGAAACACAATAAAAAGATAAAACAGGCAGAAGAATTTGGTAAAAAACTGGCATCTACAATCAAAAAAGTGGGATCCCTTGGAGTGACTGCTGGAAAAGGGTTATTTGGGCTTTCAGATAAAATGTCCCTGTCAAATACAAAAATTAACTCTATGAATAAGAGTTTTCAGCCCGTTGGGGATTCTTCAGTACAGGGAGCTGGAGCTGCGAGTAACAGTTTAGAGGAGACCAGCCGGATACAGGAATTAATTTATCAATCTGCCCAACGAACCAGAATGAGCTATCTTGGAACTGTAGATGCTGTTACTGCACTGGCAAAAGGAGCTGGTAATGCTTTTTCCAGCAGCGATGAAGTTGTTGCATTTGCAGAAAATATGAACAAACAGCTGAAGTCAGCAGGTGCAAGTCAGCAAGAATCGGCCTCTGCATCTGAGCAGCTTACGAAGGCATTAAGCTCGGGAGTGCTTACCAGTGAACAGTTTAATACTGTTGCCAAAACTGCTCCCAATATTATTCAAACAATTGCCGATTATATGGGAATGCCTGTAAAAGAAGTCAGGAGTCTTGCTGCAGAAGGAAAGATCACTGCAGACATAGTAAAAAACGCCATGTTGGGAGCAACAGATAATATTAATGAAGAGTTTAAAAATGTGCCAATGACATGGTCAGAGGCATGGGGATTTATTCAAAATGCAGCAACATATTCTCTGGGCGGGGTTACAGACAAGATTAATAAATTTTTAAACAGTGATACAGCGCAGAAAGCACTTGGGGGAATCGTAGGTGCAATTGATATTATGGCTGATGTGGCAGAAGGTGCAGTAGGATTGCTGACGGCGGGGGCAGGGTTTATTGCTGATAACTGGAATTATGTGTATCCTGTACTCATTGGTATCGGAGCGGCTTTTGCAGCAGCTGGAGTTATTGGTATGATTTCCGGATTGGGGGCAGCCGCAGCCTGGTTAGCCACCATACTGCCATTCCTGTTAATTGCAGCCGCAGTTGCCGGACTCATTTTACTACTTTCTAATGCTGGTGTAGCCTTTGAACAAACAGGGCAGGTAGTTGGGTCAGTGTTTGGTATTATTTATGCGGTAGGATATAACCTTATTGCAGATTTATGGAATCTAATTGCTGTTTTTGCTGAGTTTTTCGCAAATGTATTAGATGATCCGGCTGCAGCAATTGCACGTCTTATGACGGGATTATTTGATACTATTCTAGGAATAATCGAGACGGTAGCAGGCGCAATTGATGCATTAGTAAAGACAGATATGTCAGGAGCTATAGCTGGATTCCGTAAAAGTTTAAATGAAAAAATGGATGAAAATTTTGGTGACCAGAAAGTTACTATCGAGAGAATGACCAAACTTGATACAGGAGAAACCGCCAAAAGTGCTGGAGATTATCTTGGTAATGCAGGAAAAAGCCTGGATAATATGAATCTCAGTCCGGATAGTTTGCTATCAATAGCTACAGATTCAATGGGAGGAAACAAAGGTTACGACCCCCTAGCTGATAATATAAAAAATATTGAAAGCATGGGAAATACAGGAAATGTAGAAAATGTCGGCAAAGTTGGCAGCGTGGAAAAAATCAATCAGGATGTAAACATTGCTGATGAAAACATTAAACTTCTCAGAGATTTATCAGAGCGGCAGTATGTAGCCCTTGTTAACCTGACGGTACCACAGACCAATGCGACGATTAACCAGACTGTACATGGCGGCGGCGGATCTGATGTAGATTCCATAGTGGGTGCGCTAAACAATATACTTGGAGTACAGCAGTCAGTCAGCAGCAATGTATTAGTAACCTAGGAGGAATTATGCGAAACAGATATAAATTTTTTGCTGATATTGGTGGAGACACCATAGAATTCCCTGTCAATCCAAAAGAGTATACCATTTCATATCCGGCCGATCATAAAACCTATGACATATTGGATATAGGTGAAATTATAGTTCCCAGGCTGCCTTCTTTAATGGAGGTATCCTGGGACTCCTATTTCCCGGGAAACAGTAATGATCCGCTGATATACGGACATGACTGGATGGAGCCAGGGGACTATGTGGAAGCCATAAAGGATGCCATGGATAATCAGGAAATCTGTGATCTTGTCATAAGCCGGTATGGTGCAGGCGGAAGCAGGATGTATGATACCAATATCAGTGCAGTAATAGCTGATTTTGAAACAACGGAAAAGGGTGGGGAAGCAGGAGACGTATACTACAAAATTAAATTTAAAGAATATCGGAATTACGCACCTATACAAATATCCCTCCAAAATAATAACAATACAGACAGTGCTTCCAATTCCGAAAATACACAAAGAGGCGCATCCCCTGCTTTGGAATTAAGGGTAGGAGCCACTGTTATCGCAAATGGCACCTACTATAGCAGCAGTTATGGGGACAAGCCCACTGGTACGGCTAATAACTTATCTACTGTAGTCTCAAGGATTATTCCAGATGCTTCCAGACCTTATCCAATTCTAATCGGGGGAAGCCGTGGCTGGATTAAGGCAGATCAGCTGCAGGTGACCGGATGAGTTATAAACTTCTGGTTTTGAATACTGAAACCAACACCTTATTTGATTATGCTCCTGTGACCGAAAGCGTCACTTATACAACCAACAGAAACGGAAGTGCGGGTACTCTGACATTTACTTTACTTAAAAACCAATCCCTGAACCTTACGGAAGGTGCAAGAGTTCAATTCTATGTTGATGGAAAAGAAATATTCCAGGGATTTGTTTTTGTTATTGAGCAAAACCGTTGGGGAGAGATATCAGTTACGGCCTATGATCAGCTGCGGTACTTAAAATGCAATGCAAGCTACAGCTTTATAAATAAAACGCTTGGGGAAATCATTCAGCAAATTGCAACAGATATGGAGCTTAATACAGGTGAGCTGGAAGACACCGGACACTCGTTTGACAAGCTGACAAAGGAGAATACTTCATGTCTGGATATCATTGAATACGGACTTATGTTAACTCAATATAAAACTGGTAAAACCTTTGTATTTTATGATGATTTCGGAAAGCTATGCCTTAAGGAAGCCCAGAATATGAAATCAGATATCCTGATTGGAGATGGAAGCGTTATAACCGATTACACCTATAAATCAGATATCGATACAGATACGTATAATCAGGTGAAATTGGTAAAATCAAATAAGGATACCGGTCAGGTAGATACTTATATATTTAAAGATCAGACAACAATTAAAAAATGGGGTTTACTCCAGAATTTTGTTAAAGTGGATGAGAATCTAAACGATGCCCAGATTAGTGAGCAGGGAAATATTATGATGGCATATTATGATCGGGTATTAAAAACAATAACCATAAACGGTGTCGGCGGAGCACCGGATTTAAAAGCAGGTGCAATGGCTTACTTTAAACTTAAGGATGTACCAGAACTGAAAACCAGGTACTTATTAATTCTGGATAAAGTAAAGCACACCTTTGCCGCCGGAGAACACACAATGAACCTGGAAGCCAGGATTGTTGATAAGGAGGTATATTTGGGTGGAATTAATTGAAAGACTGCAATCCATTATTATTGATACAACAAGAGCCCTGGATTTACTTGATACAGGTTATGCGACTGTTATCTCGGCCTCACCCCTTACACTTTGTATAGAGGCAACAAGGTTAAATGTTACGGAACCGGTGGCAGTGATGACTGATAATGTACGATACAAGGCTGTTACCGTTCAGGGAGAAACTGTAGTAATTAATAAAGGTCTGAAGCCAGGAGATAAGGTTTTGTACTTAAAAGCCAACTCCGGTCAGAGCTACATAGTAATTTCGAAAGTGTAGGTGAAGAAAAAACATGGCAACATTGCCGGATTCATCAAGTGCATTTTTATATGAAGGCGAGAAGAGAGAGTATCCTACGGATACATATCTGGTTGACAAAGGAACTGGGACAATCAAAAAGATGGGACAAGGTCTGGAGGCCATGAAACAGGCGGCTGATATTATATTGAGTGTGGAACGGTATGAAAACCAGATCTATTCTTCAAATTTTGGCAGAGAGTTAAAAAAACTGGTGGGTAAGCCGCCAGAATATGTGACAAGTATGTTAAAACGGCGGATCAGAGAGGCATTTTCCGTAGACTCTCGGTTTTTGTCAGTGGATAACTTTGTCTTTGAGATAACTGACACCGGTACAATAAAATGCGGATTTCAGTTAAAGACCGCGTTTGGTACTCTTTCAGAGGAGGTGGAAATTTGATTGATTTTAGTAATAAAACTTATGGAAATATATTAAGCAAGCAGCTAAAGCGTGTACCAGATACCATAGATAAGAGAGAGGGATCCATAATTCAGACCGCTCTTGGACCGGAAAGCTGGTATCTGGAGGGCTTGTATCTTGATCTGGACTCTATACAAAAGAATGCTTACGCCGAAACTGCCGGAGGTAGCTTTCTGGATTTACTAGTGGCGGAGCGGGGAATTGAGAGAAAAGCATCTACTTATGCATTAAAAAAAGGTGTGTTTAACAGAACAGTTCCCGTTGGTTCTCGTTTTTCTGCCCTTACAGGTGATGGATATCTGACTTATCGGGTTACAGAGTTCATTGAGCAGGCGGCTGCAGGTTATACTTATAAAATGAGATGTGAAGTAGCCGGAGAAATTGGCAATAATTATACCGGTCAGTTGACAGCAATTGATTATGTCACCGGACTGACTTCTGCAGCGCTTACTGAACTTTTATTGGCAGGAACGGAAGAAGAAAAGGACAGCTCTTTGCGGGAACGGTATTTGGCAACATTTGATGTACCATCATTTGGAGGTAATATAGCGTCTTACCGGAATGCGATTCTTGCCGTTAACGGAGTAGGGGAAGTACAGGTCTATCCCTCATGGAAGGGAGGCGGTACGGTTCTATGTAGCATTCTTGACGGTAATATGCGTCCAGCTGGCACGGAACTGATACATGCGGTTCAAGAGTCAATTTGTCCGATGGAAGAGGGAGGAGCAGAGCCGGCGGCGAGTGGTTATGGGTTTGCTCCCATTGGGGCAGCAGTGACGATTGGTACGGGTACTGAATTGAACCTGGATATTTCTCTCTCTGTCCAGTTCCTTAATAATGTCCCAGATGGCGGTTCAGGCTATAAAAGTCAGATAGAAAAGAAGATAGAAGGATATCTTAACTCAGTTCGGCAGTCATGGGGAACCATGGTAAAAAGCCAGAAAATACAATATGCCGTAACTGTGTATATATCCAGAATAATTTATGCAATTCTTGATATTCCAGAGGTAGTAAATGTAACGGAAGTGCTCATAAATGGCTCAGCTTCTGACGTGGTATGCTTGGAAAATACCTCCATACAGCAGGTGCCAGTATTAGGGAAGGTGACGGTAAATGGCAGTTGATTTGAAAATACTTCTTCCGGAATGGTTCCAAAATATAGTTGAATTTAATGAACTGTTGGAGACAGAGGCGACAGAACTGGAAGAGGCTGAAGACTGTATTCGATCTGTGAGAAACAATTGCTATATACAAACTGCTGATGAAGCTACAATTTTGCTTCTGGAAAAAAGGTTTGGTATTATTTATCAGGGAGAAAGTCTGGAATTCAGAAGAAGTCGTATTATGCAAAGATATAATACAGTAGTTCCCTTTACGATTGGATTTTTAAAAGACCGTCTGACTGAGCTTTATGGTGTGGATGGTTATGAGGTTAAGGTTGATGGTAAAAATAACTTAGTTGATATTATAATTACCTCTGATCGTTATGGGGCTGTTGATCTCCTTTATAATTTGCTATGGGATATTTTGCCTGCGCATATACAGATTACAGCCAGGCAGGTGAATACAAAGAATATGGCCGGCACATTAAATCTGGGAGCAACGGTGAGTG
Source organism: Paenibacillaceae bacterium (assembly GCA_015057715.1). Classification (GTDB taxonomy): domain Bacteria; phylum Bacillota; class Clostridia; order Lachnospirales; family Lachnospiraceae; genus Lacrimispora. Next base: position 39,799 of record SVDS01000004.1, on the reverse strand, counting down.
GAACCAAGATTATCACAATTTAAGGAGGTTTTATGGGACAATATAATAAAGCAGTTTTGACGACTGCTGGAGAGAAATTAATCGCTCGGGCATTGGCTGGAGAAATAAAGCTGAATATTACCGAGGCGAAAACATCTGATTATGTGTATTCCGTCAGCACAGATTTTAAAAGTCTGACGGATATGCAGGAAATCCGGCAAACTATTCGTAAACCGGAGACAACTGTGATTAAAGAAACAATGATACAGACCAGGGTGTTGCTTAGTAATGAAGAGATTACGTCAACCTACTACATTCATAATATTGGTTTATATGCTACGGACGGGACTGAAGAGGTCCTTTTTTGTATTGTAACGGCAGAAACACCGGATGAGATGCCACGGTATAATGGGGTGGCTTCTACATCTTATATTTATAATATACAGAATGTGGTGGAGGATGCGGGTGAGATTAGTATTACAGTTAATTCTGCTGGTGTTGCTACGATTCAGGATGTAAGGGAACGGGTGGAGGCTACTGGAGGGGATATTTCGGAAACAGTGATTAAAACTCTGGATAATATAGAGGATAAGTACCCCATTCCAACTACAGGTGACAATGTTAAGCGGTTTTTTGGAAAAGTGCTGACATTTCTCAGAAACATAAAACCTTTAACCAGCGATATCGCACTTTATGTATCTGCAAATACTGGATCTGACATTTTTGGCGACGGGAGCCAAGCTAAACCATATAAGACAATACAACATGCTGTTGACATAGTACCTAAAGATCTTGGCGGAAATGAAGCTATAATATATGTTGCCTCAGGTAACTATGACGAACATATCAATTTAGTATCTTTTAGAGGAGGCATACTAAAGTTATATAGTGATACAATAGATACACTATCAAATACCTGTAAAATAAAATCTTTAGATGTGAAATATTGTAGTAGCTATGTATTTATTAATGGCTTTACATTTACAGATAAGGATGCAGAAGCAATAATAGTATGGGGGTGCTTTAGTACACATATAAATTCCTGCCAATCCGTTATTCAATCAAAAAACAAGCTCGGCATATATTATGGAGAATCCCAAGGTGGCATTAATTGTTGCAAATTTGCAAATAGACTTACGGCGTTACAAGCTATTAATAGTCGAATTACTTCTTACAACTGGGACTCTGGATCGACAGGAAATGATTATGGATTACAGAGTTTCAACGGTTCTATTATAATGAAAATTGGCACACAACCCATAGGAATAAAAAAGACGGAATCATCTGGCGTGGGTGGTGCTTTTTTTAATGAGAATGGTACTCAAGTTACAGGACCCATCACTTCTAATCTTATATGCAATTGGGGTACACTGTCAGGTGGGTATGTTAGACATGGAAATTTGAATGGTGATTCACTGGTGACAATTCAAATAGGTTTAGTAACAAACACAAATATATCTCCGGGTAATACCTATTTAATAACAGGCTTCCCAGCTCCCGCAACCGGTAATTGTATAGTAACGTTTGGACCACAATATGTTGTAGAAAACTGTTATATACAAGGCAATACAATTTATTTTACTCCAAAAGTATCGGTTAATAGCGTTGCTGGTTTCCTATTTAGTGCAACCTATTTAGCAAATTAGGTTTTATACAAGCAAATTATAAAAATAGGGTATTACTTAATTACACAATTTTGTGTCATTTAGCAATACCCTTTCTACAAAAATTAATATAGAAGCTGCGTAAGCCATGAGATCATACAAGACATAATTGATAAAGCATCTCAATATCTCAATATATGGACCTGGGACAATTACCAGGTCCATATATTACAATCTTATCACCTATATAATATTAGTAATTTAAACTACTCATTTATATATATTCATATTATGACCACCCTATCAATCAATTAATACCTATTTCAATTATCATTTAAATGCTCTTTCTTCAATCCATTAAATTCTGATTCCAACTGATAATCATTTTTCTTCTTTATATAAGCCCCAATCCCATTTTGAAAGGATGGCTTCACAAATATATAAATCCGATACATCAGCCGAATTCCCCAGGACAAAGAAAACATAAAAGCTATTAAAACTTTCGTCTCACGATCCCAGACTAAAATCATAAAAGCAAAACACATTAGTATAAGAATATAGATAAGATTTCTCTTTATTGCAAGTCTACGTTTTGCAAGTTTCATAATGGTTTCGTCATCCGAAGTTTGAATGCTCTTTGTTTTTTCAGAACTCTCATTTGTTAAAGAATGAATAGATTTGGTTATAGTATTTTCTGTAGCCATTAAATTTTCCTCCACATATTGCAGTTTTATGCGGATAGTATCTTCAGAGACCCACTCTGCCCGTTGATTTTTGACCGGCTGTAGTGCTCGTTTCGGATAGGTTGGTTCCAAAGGAATATCACTGCAATCCACTACATTAATATGCTTTGTTATAAGATCACCTCTTTACCGTTTTTTGTTATGGGTGTCATCCCCCTGCAGTTTGTTTTTTATTAACCAAAGCAATAGCCTTTTTCTGGTAAGAAATTCATAACTTATGAATCCTTATCCTTGAAAGTTTTTAATTTATTAGATAGAATAATGTTTACCGGCTTACGGTTGCGTATAAAGCCTGAGGGGAGGGCTAACAAGATAAAAAAAGAAGTTCTAATTATATTAACTCACCAATGGTGTGATTGGGAAGGAAGTTACGCAATTGCCGTAATTAATTCATTTTCCGATTATACAGTTAAAACCATAGCGATCGATAATCTTCCTAAAACCTCAATGGGCGGTATCAGAGCCAGCGTTGATTATACCATTGAAGATTACCGTTCCTACGACAATCTTGCCATGGTAATTATGCCAGGAGGTCTTTCCTGGGAAGAAAACGATTATATAGTAATAAGAGAATTTGTTAAACAGCTCATTGGTATGAATATTCCAGTAGCAGCAATCTGTGGTGCTACCTATTTCCTGTGTAAACACGGGTTACTTGATCATGTTAAGCATACAGGAGATTCTTTAGAGTATTTCAAGAGCGCAAAAAATTACAAAGGTGAAGACCTCTATATCCCCGCCCAGGTCGTAGTAGACGGAGGTATCATGACTGCCAATGAAACGGCTGCTGTTGAATTCGCCTATGAGATTTTTAAAATCCTTAAAGTTGACAGTGATGAGGAAATGAGTCAGTGGTATGATAATTTTAAGAATGGGGCTGTACGGCAGATTTAGAGCATAAAGGAGAAGATATGGATTTCAGAAAAACGTTTGACGCAATTCCAGAACAATTTGACAAATGGAGACCAAGGTATTGTAAGGAACTTTATTCCGAAATAATTACCCAAACAGATCTGGGACCTCATAAATCAGCTCTGGAAATCGGACCGGGGACAGGGCAGGCCACCGAGCCATTCCTTAAGACAGGGTGTGACTATCTGGCGATCGAACTGGGGAAAAATTTTGCGGAGTTCATGGAAAACAAGTTTGGTACTTATAATAATTTCCATATTGTAAATGACGACTTTGAGACTCACAATTTTGGAGACCGGACATTTGACCTCATATACTCCGCTGCAACCATACAGTGGATTCCGGAGAACATTGGATTTCCTAAAATATTCGACCTTTTAAAGCCCGGCGGGATTTTAGCTATGTTCATGACATATTCCGATTATAAAAGTGGGAATGAAGAGTTGTATGAACAGATGGAGGAAGTTTATAGAAAGCATTTTTATGTTGATACTAAGTATACGTGCAGACTGGACTACGAGCATGTTCTCAATTATGGATTTACTGACTTGAACTATTACGAATGGAAAAAAGAAAGGTTTTTAAACGCAGAACAATATGTGGAATACTTAGCAGGAACCCAGGTGGAGCATATAACATTAAAAGAACCCTATAAAACCAGATTTTATGAAGGGATCAGGGAAGCTGTTATGAATGCGGGGAATCAGATAAAAATAATTGATACAATAGCATTATATATGACTATGAAGCCTGATTCTGAAGCCGCTTCATTATAATAAATAAAGACTCGGATTTCCTTTTGGGAAGTCCGGGTTTTTTAAGTCACTGGTATAGAAATTGCTCCATTTAATAATATTGGCATTCTGGTTAATAATAATTAAGAAATTTCTTTAACAGAATAAGACATTGCATTTAGTGCAATAAAATATTATAATACATAGCTATTCACTACATATTTATGAATCCATTACAAGGGAGGTAAGCATGATAAAACATGTAAAAAACATACTTAGAATATTCATGGGAGACTTAAAGCATATATTTTCCAACCCAGTGGCAACGCTGATTGCCTTTGGACTGACCCTGTTACCTGCATTATATGCCTGGTTTAATATAGCTGCAAGCTGGGATCCCTATGCAAACACCAAGGGATTAAAGGTGGCGGTTGTCAATTTGGATGAAGGTGCATCCATTGACAGCATTTTTGATTCTGATATAGATGATTCAGCCATTAATATCGGTGAGATGATCCTGGATGAACTTAGAAAAAATGATAAAATTGGCTGGCAGTTTGTGGATAAGGACGATGCCATGGATGGGGTAGAGTCCGGGAAATACTATGCTGCAGTGATTGTACCGGAAGACTTCAGCACTAAGATATCAAGCGTACTGACATCCCATATTGAACGGCCGGTTTTACAATATTATGTAAACGAAAAAAAGAATGCTGTTGCAACAAAGATCACTGATAAGGGCGTAGCCAGCGTACAACAGCAGATCAATGAAACATTTATCAGTTCTTCATCCAAAGTGATGGGCAAACTGATAAATGGATATTCCGATGACTGGAGCACCAAGAAAGATACAGACAGGGGGGATGCCATTACCTCTCTGAATGAAATCAAAGACAGTCTAAATCAGCTTACGGATACAATTGGTATACTAAAAGGTACTCTTCGTACGGTAAACAGCTTAAATGACGGAGTGAAAGGTACTCTGCCCGATGTAAGCAGGATGATAACTTCTGGAGAAGACACCGCCCAAAGTGCCAGGACTCTGGTTGATTCCACAAGAGGAATGTCTGATATTGTAACCCAAGGAGTGGATGATACGCTGGATCAGATTACCAAGACAGAAGAAACGGTATATGAAACATTTAATGTGCTTGGTAATATATCAGATACATCAGCCGATGCAGCAATCAATACCTTAAAAGCCATGGAAAGTATGACTTCGGCGATGATCACCCAGTTAAACAGCTTCGGTAAGCTTTTAAATGATATCAATACCAAGCTTCCAGTCAAATTAACAGATGTAACTCAGATCCAGCAGGATTTAGGCACTGCTGTGAAGCAGCAGCAGGATCTTTTGGCAAAGCTTCAGTCAGCTGAAAAAACGGTTAAAGAGACCAGAAGATTACCAAGTGATATGAAAGATGACATCGGAGACAGTCTGTCATTGGCATATAACACAATCTCTGATGTTAATAATTTCTATAAAGGAAAGGTTGAGGTACCTTTAAAAGACAGTCTGGATAAAACCTATGATGCCCTGGGAACCACTGCAGGAGCACTTGGCAGCATTGGGAACCTGGTAGGACAGATAGATACCACGCTTACCAGCGTCAATACTTCATCTCAAAGCCTTATTGATGCTTTGGACAGTTCCCTGAATCTGATTAATAAGAGTCAGGAACGTGTTGATGATATGATCAATGACGTGAATAAAATTGCAGATAATAAGCAGCTGAATAAAATAATGGACATCATGAAGAATGATCCGGAACGATTCAGCGACTTTATGATGAAGCCTACGGATATGCAGACAAACAAAATATATCCGGTAGAAAATTACGGTTCAGCCATGGCTCCATTTTATACCATACTTGCTATTTGGGTCGGAGGTCTGATCCTGGTGGCATTATTAAAAACAAAAGTGGAACCTTCCCGGGCCGAGGGACTGAAGCTGTATGAAACCTATTTCGGCAGATACCTTACGTTTATGCTTCTTGGAATTTTCCAGGCACTGGTTGTTTCCCTGGGTGATCTCTACATGCTGAAGATTCAGTGCTTAGAACCGGGTAAATTTGTGCTGGCTGCGGTGATTGCAAGTATTATTTTTACAAATATAACGTACTCCATGACAGTATCTTTTGGAGACGTAGGAAAAGCCATCGTTGTTGTATTTATGGTTATACAGGTAGCTGGATCTGGCGGTACGTTCCCCATTCAGGTAACACCGAAATTCTTTCAGATGGTAAATCCCCTGCTTCCGTTCACTCACTTAATTAACGCCATGAGGGAATGTGTGGCAGGACTATATGAAAATGCATACTGGATTGACATCAGAAATGTTTTGGTGTATATTCCGCTCTCCCTGTTGGTGGGAATCGTATTAAGGAAGAAGGTGCTTGAACTTAATGAATTTTTTGAAGAAAAACTCAGCCAAACCGGCATCATGTAATAATAAGAAGAAACTCATCATCTGGGCAGCAGGGATAGCAGTGGCTGTGATTGTTCTTGCTGCAGCAGGGTGGCATTATCTTCCTATCTATTATGCCAGGTTTTATCTTGGCCGCTCTGCGCTTCAGACACAAGGCATGCTAAAGGAACTTTGGGGAAGTGAAAAGGGAGATGGAAACGCCTATGAGGATTCCTTTAAACTGGTTGCAGACGAAGCTTACCTAAATGGCAAGTCGGTACTGATTCTTCCCGGGGGGCTCGGTATTTCTGTTACGGAACAGCGAAATCTTGAGAATACATTTGCCCAGGGTAAAGTAGATGTATATTTTCTAGGTGCGATTCGGGAGGGAGCACAATATTGGGCAGATCCTGACCGTGTGGTGATCCATGTACCCCAGATCTCTGCGGCACTGGTAAAGACAACACAGGCTGATGTTAAGGATCAGATTGGAGTTTCCCCTGTACCAGAGAAAAAGGAGAAGCTGGAAAATCGCTTAAAACAGCTGGAAGACCACATCATTGATGTAATAGGTAAGAGCCGGGTTGAGTTTACCGGAAGAGATAAAAATGGTGTTACCATTCGTGCACTGGTTCCGGCAAAGCAGTTTGATTCCATTTTACAGGAGACAGGTGAGATGATGGAGGAAGTTCCCGGAAGGGAGCCGAAAAGCTGGGCGAAACTTTTAAAAGAACGCAGGACAGAAGGGGAAAGTCAGGAAGTCCTCTTTTCCATACGCAAAGATCTCTCCATTTCACAGGTCATTATACCCGATCTGGCCTATGTTGGGTTTCAAAGAGTAGAAAATAAGGGAGCACTTTTATCCGGTCAGATAACTGGTACGGAAGGTGAAATCAGTTTTGATACCACAGTATATTTTGGAAACGGCGATGAGAAAAAACGAACCTTTCAGATTAAAGAGTTGAATATTATATACAATAAGAAGGACTTAAATCTCAGACTTAAGCTCAGCGGCGGATACGAGGGCGGAAGAATTTCAGCCGGCGTACTGGATCAGGAAAAACTAACTGCAGAAGGGGAAGAGACTGTCAGCTTGTCAGAAATAAAGGATAAATTCCTGGCAATGATTAAAGTATTGGGACTGGATGTAGAATAAATTGCAAAATTCTATTGACAAATACAACTGTAACTTTTATAATAACAGTAACAAAACAAAGTAAGAGAAATTTAGAGGATATACAGTCCTGTACATAACAGGGCATAATCCATGAAATAATGATAAGACTAATGGAATAAAGCAATTTCCCTGAAATAAGAGATAGAATGAAGGAGGAGTAACATATGTCAATCGTAACATTAACAAAGCAGAACTTTGATGAAGAGGTTTTAAAAACAGAAGATGTTGTATTAGTGGATTTCTGGGCAACCTGGTGTGGTCCGTGTAAGATGTTTGCACCAGTTCTTGATGAAATTGCATCTGAGAATCATTCCGGTTTAAAGATTGGTAAGGTTGATGTGGACAATGAGCCGGATCTCGCCGGACAGTTTAAGGTTATGAGCATTCCTACTGTAGGAATTTTCAAGGGCGGTAAGCTGGCGGCAACTTCTGTAGGAGTAAAATCCAAGAAAGACATTCTGCAGATGGTAGAGCAGGTAAAATAATCAGACTCATAAAACCACAGGTCAATCCGGTGAAAGGAGGAACCTGTGGTTTTTTTATGAAAAGAAATAACAAATAAGTAGGTATTGACATTCCCCTATACGGGAAGGATTATACTGGTTCTATATGTATATAGTACGAATGATAAAATAAGTAAATCGAACACGGAACACATAGACAATGCCAGTGCTTATGGGGGTTTACATGGAAGAAAAAAAACTGTACTCAATAGGGGAAGTGAGTAAGATCTGCAACATTTCAACAAAGGCTCTGCGTTTTTACGATAAGATCGGAATCATATCACCTGATATGATATGTAAGGAGAACAGCTACCGTTATTACAACAAAGAAACACTTATGACCGTACCTGTTGTAAAGTATTACAAGCAGATGGGATTTAAGCTTGAAGAGATGCAGGGGCTTGTTGAGGGCAATACCTACTACTATCTGGAACAGAATTTCCGCAACAAAATCGACCAGCTCTGCCTTCAGGAGCAGCAGATTCACAACAGCTATGTAGCTGTTAAGGATTGGTACGAGCTGATTCAGGAAGCCAAGATGGTGCTCCAGAACAATGTACATGAGGTATCTGTCAGATTCCTTCCAGAATCCACGTTCTGCAGCCTGAAACAGAACTTCGAATACAATTATATGGAATCAATTATTAATATAGAATGGACCAATCACCTTGAAAAAGCTGAGAATGAGATTACAGGTGCGGTAATTCTTAAGTTTGATTCCTTTGAAGAGAAGATGAACGGCAAATGCAAAACGACAACAATTATGCAGAAAGCCATTCACCCCTGCAAGGAATGCTTAAACCGCCAGACTTATGGCGGCATCATGGTGGCCTCTGTCTATCATATTGGAAAACATGAGACCATAGATGAAGAATACGAGCGGATTGTAAGCTGGGCAGCCAAGCGGGGATACCAGTGTGGAAAAGAAAGCTTTGAGCGTTATGTGGTGGATTACTGGACAACCAGGAACCCCGAAGAGTTTGTAACAGAAATAATTGTCCCGGTTTACAGGCAGTAAGGGAGCATGAATCCCAGTACCAACGGTTAAAAAAGGTAATTTTACAGGTTCTTTTGGAACAGAAATGAGTAAAAATTTCTGTTTCAGGAGAGCCTTTTTTATGTGTGGAGCACCAGGGTAAAAATTACCATTTAAACTGGTATAAAAATAAAAAAAAATCAGTTGACATTCCCCATAGGGGGAAGTCCTATACTAAATGCATAGAAAAATGCAGGCAGCCAGTAGAAAATTAGTAACATTAACAGGCGTCGTGCATTTTCTAAACGTTTTCAGCTGAACGTGAAAGAAAAAGCAACAGGACAACTTAAATTTTGTGCACTATTCAGATGGGGAAGGAAACTTAAATGACGGAAGCGCGAAAGAAATTTAAACGAATTGGCGTTACAACCGGTTTGATATCTGGTCTCATGTACGGGTTATACACCACCTTTGTACTGATCGCCGGATACTACAAACCACTCGCCGGGGCAGTGGGGCTTTTTGCTGCTCCCTACGTAACATCTGGTCTCAATGACTTATTTGCCGGAATCTGGCTTACTGTGTACAACATAAAGACCGGAAGAATACGTGAGATCGGAAGAAGCTTAAAACTGTTTCCTGGCAAAATCATTTTACTTGGTTCCCTTGTAGGAGGACCAATTGCCAGCGGTGCATACTTAATGGGCCTGGCAATGGCAGGAGCTTATGCAATCCCGATTTCTGCCATGTACATTCTTTTCGGAGCATTATTTGCACGGATCTTCTTAAAACAGAAAATCGTACCCAGAGTTGGTCTTGGTATGCTGATCTGTGTTGTTGGAGCAATCGTTATTAACTGGGTAAAACCAGAAGGCAGCTCCAACTTTACTCTTGGTATCATTTGTGCCTTTGTAGCAGCAATTGGCTGGGCGCTGGAAGGCGTATTTGCAGCTTACGGAAGTGCAATGCTTGACACAGATGTAGTAATCAATATCCGTCAGCTTTTATCCGGAATTGTAGATTTAATTGTAATTCTGCCTATCGTAGGCGGTATGGGACTTTTAAAAGGCACACTCTTTTCCCTGCCTCCCATTGCATGGCTGATCGTTTCTGGTCTCTGTGCGGCAATCTCCTATCTCTGCTGGTATAAGTCAAACAGTACAGTAGGCTGTGCCATGGGAATGTCACTTAACATCACCTACGCGTTCTGGGGCGTGCTGTTTTGTATCCTGTTTATCAAACAGCCAGTAACCCCGACCATTATCATTGGTTCTATTATCATTATCATCGGAGCTGTACTGGTATCCGTTGACCCATTTGAATTGCTAAATAAAAAGGAGGACTAAACAATGAAATATGATGCATTAGGAATGATCGAAACAAAAGGTTTAATCGGCTCAATCGAAGCTGCAGACGCTATGGTAAAGGCAGCAAATGTAACACTTGTTGGTAAAGAATTTGTAGGCGGCGGACTTGTTACCGTTATGGTAAGAGGCGATGTAGGCGCAGTGAAAGCAGCTACTGATGCAGGCGCAGCAGCAGCACAGAGAGTTGGCGAGCTGGTATCTGTACACGTGATTCCACGTCCACATGCAGAAGTTGAGACAATTCTTCCGAAGGATAAAAAGGAGATTAAGTAATGGGTAACCAAGGAATGACATCAGCATCTGCGGATGCGAAAATGGCAGCTATTAACAAAAAATTCAGGACAACTGGAATGACAACCGGTGCATTATCCGGACTTACCTATGGAATTTATACAGTTCTTGTACTGGTAGCCGGTTACTATGAACCTCTTGCCAGCGCAGCAGGCCTTTTAGCAGGACCATATGTATTATCCGGCTTAAATGACCTTTTCGCAGGAATCTGGCTGACTGCATACAATGCAAAGAGCGGCCGTCTCCGTGAGATGGGCAGAAGTCTTAATACATTCCCTGGAAAAATGATTGTAATCGGATCCATTCTTGGAGGACCTATTGCAAACGGCGCTTATCTGGTTGGTCTTGCCATGGCAGGAGCTTACGCAATCCCGATCTCCGCATTATGCAGCTTGTTTGGTGCAATTTTTGCCTGGATCTTCTTAAAACAGAAAATTACAAAAAGAGTTATGGTTGGTATGCTTGTATGTGTGGCTGGTGCCATCATTATCAACTGGACTAAGCCGGAAGGCAGTGACAACTTCACACTGGGAATTATCTTCTCCTTCGTTGCAGCAATCTGCTGGGCGCTGGAAGGTGTTTTCTCTACCTACGGCGGAGCTATGATCGACACTGATGTCGCTGTAAACTTACGTCAGCTCATCTCTGGTATTGTAGACTTATTCGTAATTCTTCCTATCGTTGGAGGCTTAGGACTTTTAGGCGGAACTTTAACAGCAGGAATTCCAGTTATCTGGCTGGCAGTTGCAGGCTTAAGCGCAGCAGTATCTTTCCTTTGCTGGTATAAGAGCAACTCTACGGTTGGTTGTGCAATTGGTATGTCCTTAAATGTAACATATGCGTTCTGGGGCGTTTTCTTCTGTATCCTGTTTCTGGGACAGGCAGTTACCCCTACGATTGTAATCGGCTCTATCGTAATCGTATTAGGTGCGATTGTAGTTACCATGAATCCACTGGATTTATTCAGGAAAGGGGTATAAAAAGATGTTATTACCTGCAAGAACAGCGGTTTTAAATTATTTATACGGAGTAGAAAGTGCTGACATCGCTCAGATTATGGGAGCTTTAAAGTCAGAGTACGGCAGTGAGCGTCAGTTTACTAAAGATCGTTATATGGATCACGTTATGTCCTTAGAGGCAAACGGACTGGTTAGCTTACAGAGCTATGATTTAGATGAGAAGGGTGATCTGCGCATGCGTTATGCAATTAACGACGATGGCAAGGCAACCGTAGACAAGTACGTAGACAAGAAATACCGCAAATAAATTTCAGGAGGTTTACGAAGGTGAGATATTACGGAGATGAAGCATTAGGGCTGGTAGAAACTCTCGGATTAACTCCGGCTCTGGAAGCAGCAGATAAGATGTTAAAAGCAGCAGACGTAGAATTAATTTCCTATGAAAACGTAGGCTCTACCCTGGTAACCATTATGGTAAAGGGTGATGTGGCAGCCGTACGTGCCGCCGTAGATGCAGGCGCAGAAGCAGCAGCAGCCATCGGCAAACTGACTGCACATAATGTAATGCCAAGACCCATCAAAGAAGTCGGCGACATTGTATCAGTACATGATATTGACGCGTAAAGAGAGGAAAACAGTATATGGAAAGATATGAAGCCATCGGCTCAATTGAAACATTTGGTTTGGTATTCGCATTAGAAGCAGCTGATGCAATGTGTAAGGCTGCAGATGTTGAACTTGTTGGTTATGAGAACGTAGCTTCCGGATATATTTCCGTTCTGGTACGCGGAGATGTAGGAGCCTGCAAGACTGCAGTTGATGCAGGAGTAAAAGCAGTAAGCGATATGGGCGCTGAGATTTACAGCTGTGTTGTAATCCCAAGACCTCATCCGGATCTTGTAAAGATCATCAAGAGATATGCAATCGCTGCGCCGGAGCAGGAATAAAACGTATCCCGGTTGAAGGGAGAACAGAGAAATGAATTTTGTAGATAAAGACCTTCTCTCCATACAGGAGGCAAGGATTTTAATGGAAAGCGCAAGAGACGCCGGTAAGACCATGCTCACCTTCCCCCAGGAAAAGCTTGATACCATCGTCGAAGGTCTTGCGAATGCAGCAAAGGAGCTGGTAGAAGAACTGGCCGTGATGTCCGCAGAAGAAACAGGCTACGGACGCGCAAAAGATAAGCTTGTAAAAGACACCTTTGTCTGCGAATTTCTGCCGAAGCACTTACGTGATATGAAATGTGTGGGCGTTTTAAATGAAGACCCTGTACGTAAAACCATGGACGTAGGCGTTCCGGTGGGAGTCATCGCTGCTCTTACTCCTTCTGTAAGCCCGGTATCCACTGCGATTTATAACGTACTGATTGCAGTGAAATCCGGAAACCCCATCGTCATCGCTCCTCATGAGCGGGCGGTAAAGGTGACAGGCAGGCTTCTTGACTGTCTGAAGGAAGTCGGTCTTCGCTACGGACTTCCGGAAGGAGCCATCGGATACTTAAAGACGGTAACGAAGGCAGGAGCTTTGGAACTGATTCATCACCCGGCAGCAGCCATGGTGGTCAATACCGGAGTGCCGGAATTAAACCGTGAGGCAGCACAAAGCGGAAAACCCTACATCTACGGAGGCACCGGAAATGGTCCTGTATTTATAGAGCGGACAGCTGATTTAAAACAGGCGGTTGAAGATATTATCGTAAGCCGTACCTTTGATTACGGAATCGTATCTGCGGCAGAACAGTATGTGGTAGTAGACAGCTTAATTGCGGCAGAAGTAAAAGCTGAAATGTTGAAAAACGGTGCGTATTTCATGAACGGGGAAGAGGAAAAGCAGTTAATTGATCTTCTCAACCTGGAACATGGAAATGCAGATACGGAGATTATGGGAAGACCGGCCATAGAACTTGCCAGACGTGCAGGTTTTACAGTACCGGAAAGCACAAGCGTACTGGTTTCCCAGCAGAAATATATTTCTGACAGAAACCCATTTGCAAAAGAGCTTCTCTGTCCCGTACTTGCCTACTACATCGAAAACGACTGGATGCATGCCTGCGAGAAATGTATGAGTCTCCTGGTAAATGAAAGCCATGGTCACACTCTGGTAATCCATTCCAGAGACGAAGAAGTAATCCGCCAGTTCGCTTTGAAAAAACCGGTTGGAAGAGTGCTTGTCAATACCCCTGCCACATTAGGCAGCATGGGAATGACCACGAATTTATTCCCTGCCATGACGCTGGGAAGTATCACAGCCGGAGCCGGTATTACATCGGATAATGTTTCCCCCATGAATTTCATCTATATCCGGAAAGTGGGATATGGAGTGAGAAAAGCCGATGAATATCTGGAAAATGCAAAAACAGAATTGTGTTCCTGCACCCAGGCTGCGGCACCTGCCAGTCAGCATGGAGATGCAAAAGAACTTTTAAAGCAGATATTAGAAGCATTATCAAAGGAACTGTAAGAGAAATAATTGAAAGAGAGGGTAAACAGATTGGATATTCGTGAATTTTCTAATAAATTTGTAGAAGCAACGAAAAACATGACACCAGAAGAAAGAGCTTCCCTGATGAAGATGTTTGAAACTGTTTCTGACGAAATCAATAAAAATGAGCCTGCAAAGACAGCAGCTGCAGTATATGCCGAGGAGGGCACAACCATTCCTGACGGTATTACAACAAGACTTCAGAAATTAAAAGAGAACTACTTAACACACAAGCCATCTATTACAACATACCGTGCCCGTGCGATCACAAAGATTGCTGCAGAAAATCCAGGTATGCCAAAGATCATGCTTCGTGCAAAATGTTTCCGTTACTGCTGCGAAACAGCTCCCCTTGTAATTCAGGACAACGAGCTGATCGTAGGTGCTCCAAACGGCGCTCCTCGTGCAGGTGCTTTCTCTCCTGATATTGCATGGAGATGGATGAAGGATGAAATCGATACCATCGGAAGCCGTCCTCAGGATCCATTCTATATCTCTGATGAAGATAAAAAGATCATGAGAGAAGAGCTTTTCCCATACTGGGAGGGCAAATCCGTTGATGAGCACTGCGAAGATCAGTATCGTGAAGCTGGTGTTTGGGAATTATCCGGCGAATCCTTCGTTTCTGACTGTTCCTATCATGCAGTAAACGGCGGCGGTGACTCCAACCCTGGTTATGACGTAATCTTAATGAACAAGGGTATGCTTGATATCCAGCAGGAAGCTAAGGATCATTTAAAAGAGTTAAAATACGAAAATCCAGATGACATTGAGAAGATCTACTTCTACAAGTCCATCATTGATACCACAGAAGGCGTTATGATCTACGCTAAGAGACTTTCTGAGTATGCAAAAGAACTTGCTGTGAAAGAAACCAATCCAAAGCGTAAAGATGAGCTTTTAAAGATCGCTGAAGTAAATGCATACGTTCCAGCTCACAAGCCAAGAACTTACTGGGAAGCAATTCAGTCTGTATGGACCATCGAGTCTCTGCTTGTAGTAGAAGAGAACCAGACTGGTATGTCCATCGGACGTGTAGACCAGTATATGTACCCTTACTACAAAGCTGATATCGAATCCGGCCGTATGAATGATTTCCAGGCATTTGAACTTTCAGGCTGTATGCTTATTAAGATGTCTGAGATGATGTGGATCACCAGCGAAGGCGGTTCTAAATTCTTTGCAGGTTACCAGCCATTCGTTAATATGTGCGTAGGTGGTGTAACAAGAAGCGGAATGGATGCAACCAATGACTTAACATACCTTCTTATGGATGCTGTCCGTCATGTAAAGATTTATCAGCCATCTCTTGCATGCCGTATTCACAATAAGTCCCCGAAGAAGTACTTAAAGAAAATCGTAGATGTTGTTCGTTCCGGTATGGGATTCCCTGCCTGCCACTTTGACGACGCACACATCAAGATGATGCTTGCAAAGGGCGTTTCTATTGAAGATGCACGTGACTACTGCCTGATGGGTTGTGTAGAGCCTCAGAAATCAGGACGTCTGTATCAGTGGACTTCAACTGCTTATACACAGTGGCCAATCTGTATCGAGCTTGTACTTAACAAAGGTGTACCGTTATGGTATGGCAAACAGGTTTGTCCTGATATGGGCGACATCAACAGCTTTAAGACTTATGAAGAGTTTGAAGCAGCTGTTAAGGAAGAAATTAAGTACATTACAAAATGGTCTTCTGTTGCAACCGTTATCTCTCAGCGCGTTCACAGAGAGCTTGCTCCAAAGCCATTAATGTCCATCATGTATGAAGGATGTATGGAAAAAGCAAAAGACGTATCTGCAGGCGGAGCTATGTATAACTTCGGACCTGGTGTTGTATGGTCAGGACTTGCAACCTATGCAGATTCCATGGCAGCAATTAAAAAGCTGGTATTCGATGAGAAGAAATACACACTTGCACAGTTAAATGAAGCATTAAAGGCTGACTTTGTGGGCTATGACCAGATCCGTACCGATTGCCTCAATGCACCAAAATACGGAAATGACGATGATTACGCAGATTTAATCGCTGCTGATTTAGTTGACTTTACTGAGCATGAGCACAGACAGTATAAGACCTTATACTCTGTATTAAGCCACGGTACATTATCTATTTCCAACAACACACCATTCGGTCAGTTAACAGGCGCTTCTGCAAACGGACGTCATGCATGGTTGCCATTATCCGATGGTATCAGCCCAACCCAGGGTGCTGACTTCAAGGGACCGACAGCGATTATCAAGTCTGTATCCAAGATGGCAAACGACACCATGAACATCGGTATGGTACACAACTTTAAGATCATGGCTGGACTTCTTGATACACCAGAAGGAGAAGAAAGCTTAATTACTCTTCTTCGTACCGCCTGCATGTTCGGAAACGGCGAAATGCAGTTTAACTACTTAGATAACAACACACTGATTGAGGCTCAGAAACATCCGGAACTTTACCGTGACTTAATCGTCCGCGTAGCTGGATACAGCGCATTCTTCGTAGAGCTGTGCAAGGATGTACAGGATGAGATCATCAGCAGAACCATGTTGACACATTTCTAAAAGAAAACGGAGAACAATCACAATGGACCATGGAAATACAGGAGATATTGAACGTAAGGCGCTGATCTTTAACGTACAGAAGTACAACATGTATGACGGACCGGGAATCAGAACCCTGGTATTCTTTAAAGGCTGCCCGCTCCGGTGTAAATGGTGTGCCAATCCGGAAGGACTGGTACGGAAATTCCAGGTGATGTTTAAGCAGAATTCCTGTACAGACTGCGGGGCATGCGAAAGCGTTTGCCCCGTAGGAATCCATGTGATGTCCAAAGAGACCGGAAAACATGAAATCAGACGGGATAAGGATTGTATCGGCTGCATGAAATGTAAGAATGTCTGCCCCAATTCAGCGCTTTCCATTGCCGGAGAGGTAAAGACAATTTCCGAGCTGTTAAAAATCGTAGAGGAAGATGCCGCATTTTATGATATATCTGGCGGCGGTGTGACATTAGGCGGCGGTGAAGTGACTGCTCAGCCTGAGGCAGCCTTAAATCTTTTGATGGCATGCAAGAGGGAAGGCATTAACACAGCCATTGAAACCTGTGGTTACACAAAAACCGAAACGATTTTACAGATCGCAGAATACGTGGATTTATTCCTTTATGACATTAAGCATATGGATCCGGTTCGCCACAATGAACTGGCCGGTGTAAACAATGAACAGATCTTAATCAATTTAAAAGAACTGCTTCACCACCGTTACAACGTAAAGGTTCGTATGCCAATGTTAAAGGGAATCAACGACAGCCGGGAAGAAATCGATGCAGTCATTAAATTCTTAATGCCGTTCCGTGATTACAAAAACTTTAAGGGAATTGACTTACTTCCTTATCACAAGCTGGGAGTAAACAAATACAACCAGCTGGATATGGAATATCCAATCGATGGAGATCCAAGCTTAAGTGCGGAGGATTTAGACCGTATCGAAGGCTGGATGAATGAGTATCAGTTCCCGGTTACTGTGGTGAAACACTAGAAAGGGGAGAGCGCCGTGTCAGAGATACAGCGAGTCATAGAAGAATCCGTTCCCGGCAAGCAGGTTACCATCGCTCATGTAATCGCTTCGCCAATACCGGAGGTATATGAGTGTCTGGGTATCGATGAGCTTGGAGCCATCGGAATTTTAACCCTGTCCCCTTTTGAAACCTCCATCATTGCTGCTGATATTGCGGCGAAGGCAGCCAGTGTTCAAGTGGGATTTTTAGACCGTTTCACCGGCTCCGTTATCATCGCAGGAGACGTGGACAGTGTGGAGACAGCCCTTCGGGCAGTGTGTGAAACCTTACGGCGCGTACTTGGATTTACCGTGCCGGATATAACCAAAACATGAGAAAAAAGAGAATCATGATCATCGGACCGGGCGGCAGCGGAAAAACTGCCCTTGCAGCCGCAATCAATGGTTTAGACGGTCCTGTCAAACGGACACAGAACATGGTATATGGGGAGAAAACCTTAGATGTACCGGGAGTTTATTTAGAAAGTCCCTGGATGCACAAACACATCATCGCGGCAGCTCAGGACGCCTCCCATGTACTGATGCTGGTAGACCAGTCCTCATGCCGGGAGAGTTATCCTCCGGGATTTGCAAAAGCGTTCCGGGTGCCGGTAATCGGAGTTATTACAGGAAGCGGAAAAAAGCCGGAGAATGACGGCTGGTGTATCCGTCAGTTAAAGAAAGCAGGGATTACAACCCCCTGTATTCACATCAACTTATCGGACCGCACGGGAATTGATGAGTTGATGGAAGTTATAAGAAGCCCTGAAAATATGGGCAAATCTAAAGAAATACCCTACGGGTATCCCTTGATGCCCAAAGAACATGGGCAAATCTAAAGAAAGGAGGGAAATGTAACGTGGAGCAATTTGTAATGAACACAAAGGTATATATGGGATCTTCCTGTCTGGAAAAAATCAAGGAACTTCCAATCGAAAAAGCTTATATCATCTGTGATCCCTTTATGGCTCAGTCCGGTAAGGTGAATTTAATTACAGACCTGCTGACAGAAAAAGGAAGCAGCTTTGAAGTCTTTTCAGAAGTAGTGCCTGATCCTACCATCGCCGTTGTATCAAAGGCAATTGGTGGAATGAAAGGCTTTGCACCGGATACGATCATCGCATTAGGCGGAGGTTCTGCCATCGATACAGCAAAGGCAGCAAGCCATATTTATACACAGATGGGAAATGACAAGCTGAATTTAATTGCAGTTCCAACCACCAGCGGAACCGGAAGCGAAGTAACTAATTTTTCCGTTATTTCTGATCCGGAAGCTCAGGCGAAATATCCTCTGCGCTCCGACAGTATGGTACCGGATGCGGCATTCCTTGATCCCCGCTTTACAGTGTCAGTACCGCCTCATATTACGGCAGATACCGGTATGGATGTTTTAACCCATGCGTTAGAAGCCTATGTTTCAACCAATGCAGGTGATTTTACTGATGCATGTGCGGAAAAGGCAGTCAGACTGGTATGGAGCTATCTGGCTCGTACTGTGGTAGAAGGAAGCGACATGGAGGCAAGAACTCACATGCACAATGCTTCCTGTCTGGCAGGAGTTGCTTTTAACGGTGCGTCTTTAGGACTTTGCCATAGTATGGCACATGCACTGGGAGCCCGTTTCCACATTCCACATGGAAGAAGCAATGCAATGCTGCTTCATCATGTAATCAGCTATAACGCTGGTTTAGAGGATGCAGGAGATTTTGCAGCATGCAGCAGATATGTTGCCATTGCCAACATGCTTGGCATAGCAGCAGGAACAGAGAAAGCCACGGTACACGGCCTGGTGCGTCACATTAAAAATCTTATGAGTAAGATTAAAATACCGCAGCAGATCACCGATTTAAACGTGGACAAAGACGAATTCGAACAGGCTGTACGGGAAATGGCAGAGAAAGCACTAAAGGATAACTGCACATTGACCAACCCAAGAGTGCCTACGGTAGAAGAGATCGAAACAATCTACCGTAAGCTTTGTAAGGGGGGCTATTAATGAAATTCATCACCGAAGAAGATTTGAGAATTTTATTCAGAAGAGAACCCTTTGCCTCTTATGATCTTCCTGCGCAGGCAAAGCTTACACCAGGAGCCCGTCAGTTTCTGTTGGACAAGAAGATATCATTTTGCGATGATCCCATGACGGCAAAACGCAAACCATCAAAACCTGCAGAAGTGATCGCAGAGACACCAGTTACA
This sequence comes from Paenibacillaceae bacterium, assembly GCA_015057715.1. GTDB lineage: Bacteria > Bacillota > Clostridia > Lachnospirales > Lachnospiraceae > Lacrimispora. The sequence goes on along the minus strand of SVDS01000004.1, from coordinate 19,914 downwards.
GTTACAGAGCCTGCGCCAGACCGTTTCTTATTAAAACTGGAAACCTTAAAGGCACAGTTTCTGGAAGCCGGAATTTCCTTATTAGACAGGGACGTGCTGTTAGCAGAGCAGGTATTTGATTTAGAGCGGAAGTTATCTTTCGTGGGGAAAGGTGCTTCGGGCGACATAAATCCATTTGAGTCCTGCACCGGATTTAATAAGGAAAACCAAAACGAACCATACTCTGACTGTTTTGAGATCACCGGCTTTCATGCCCAATCCGAAAAAGGAAGAGAAATAGTCCTGTTACACCGTCTGCGCTGCTGCGTTCGTGAACTTGCGGCAGAAGCAGGAGAAAAGAATTTTAACCCGGTTATTAACCGCTTATCCCAGATGATCTGCCTGTTGTATGGAGGAAATGCATGTCAAAGAAAGAAATAACATTTGATAGCTGCAACGAACTGGTAAGCCAGTTTGAAGCAGTGGTAAAAAATCCTGTCAGGGAACGTTCCTCCGTTTATTATACGGGGGTGGATTTAGGAACAGCGTGCGTGGTAGTGGCTGTACTTGATGAGAATTTCAGGCCAGTGGCCGGCGCTTACCGGTATGCGGATGTAGTCCGTGACGGAATGGTAGTTGATTACATCGGTGCCATCCGGATCGTTCGTGAGTTAAAGGCAGAACTGGAGGAAAAGCTGGATACGGAACTGCTTTATGCAGCTGCAGCCATTCCTCCGGGAACCGATTCACTGGACGGAGGCGCAATCAAGAATGTGGTACAGGGAGCCGGATTTGAAATCACCGCCCTTCTTGATGAACCGACGGCAGCAAATGCAGTACTAAAGATACAAAACGGCGCAGTGGTGGATATCGGCGGCGGAACCACTGGAATTTCTATTTTAAAAGATGGAAAAGTAGTTTACGTAGCTGATGAGCCCACGGGAGGAACTCATTTTTCCCTGGTTGTATCCGGAGCTTATAACCTCTCTTTTTCAGAAGCAGAGCTTTATAAGCGAAAAGAAGAAAACCACAAAGAGCTGCTTCCGGTATTAAAGCCGGTAATTGAAAAGGTAGCCTCCATTATTAACCGCCACATCAAAGGATATGACGTAGATGAGATCTACTTAGTAGGCGGTACCTGCTGTTTAGCAGGAATCGAAACAATTATTGAGAAGCAGACTGGGATCCATACACGAAAACCGGACAACCCCATGTTTGTAACTCCTCTGGGAATCGCATTCTCCTGTACTCAGGAGGAAATGGATTAAAAGGAAGTGGACGTATGGAATATCGGATTATCAAATCGCCGTCACCTGGAACCATTGATATTTTAAACCGCAGAAAAGGCTCAGGAGCTTCCACTCCTATCGGAAAGGTGGATGCCATTGGTCTCGTTCAGGGACGGATTATTGAAATGGTATGTGCCGCCGATGTGGCAGAAAAAGCCGTGGGTGTTACAGTAGAAGATATCAAGGGTAGCTGCCCACAGAACATGATCATGCTAGCGATTTTTGGAGATACGGCATCGGTAGAGGCAGCGATGGAAGAAATCAGGCTGAGAGAGAAGAGAGGCGGGATAGAATGGTAGCAGCAAGACTGATTGACAATATCTGGGCGACCAGAAAGGCAGAGTCTTTAAACGGTTATAAGTTTATGCTTGCCGAGATCATTGGTGGTACACGGGAAGGTGAACGGCTGATTGTAGCAGACATCATCAGCGCCGGAATCGGTGACCGCGTGATCATTTCCACCGGCTCTTCAGCCAGACGCATGCTGGGAAACGATGAGATTCCCGTTGATGCCGTAGTAATTGGGATTATTGATGAAGACTGCCAGTTTATATAGAAGGGAAGTGATCATATGAAGCAGTTGATATGCGCAAAAGACGTGGAAACATTGCATGCAGAAGGCAAGAGTGTATTTCACGTAGAGAGCGGAAGCATTATCACACCGTCAGCAAAGGATGCAGCAGATGCTTACGGAATCACCTTCTGCGACAAAGCAGAAGAGAAGGCAGAAGCGAAAGGAGCGTTTGCAGGAATGGATATTGACAGCGAGAAAATTTATATGGTACTGAAGGCTCTTATGGAGAAGGGAATGTTAAATGATATTTTAAAACCATATGAGTCAGAAAGCCATGGCAACGGTTTAAAGGTTGTTCGCGGAAGTTCTGTAAAGATGGATGTATTCGATACAGGTGATCCAAATGTAAAAGCTTATTATCAGGAACTTGTAAGCAAAGAAGAATCAAAAATGAGCGCTGGCTTCCTGGTGATTGACCATTCTGAATTTGAATGGGAATTGACCTATGAAGAAATCGACTATGTAATCGAAGGAACCTTAACTGTGACCATTGACGGAAAGACCTTTACGGCAAAAGCCGGAGATGTGCTCTTTGTACCGTCAGGATCAAAGGTAATCTGGGGTTCTCCGGACAAGGCAAGAGTATTCTACTCAACCTATCCGGCTAACTGGGCTGACTTGGTTTAAGGAGGTAAATGATGCAGGCACTTGGCTTTATAGAAACAAAAGGTGTGCTGGTGGCAATTGAAGCTGCCGATGCCATGTTAAAGGCAGCGGATGTGTCTCTGGTAGAGAAAACCAAAGTTGGCGGAGGTCTCATTACTGTTACGGTGACCGGCGATGTGGCGGCAGTGAAGGCAGCGGTTGAGGCCGGAGCGGCGGCAGTGGAGCGAATTAACAGTGCCGCATTAATCACACGCCATGTGATTCCAAGGCCTCATGAGGAACTTGCAGCTGTCATCGGCGGCAACACTCCAGATGAACCGGAGCAGGCACCAGTACCGGAGATTACCAGTGAACCGGTAGAAGAGGCAGCCGTACCAGTCGAAGAGACAGTTGAATCATCTGCTCAGATAACAGACGAAGAACCAAACTCAGAGACAGAGCTGGTGGATACCATAAAGAGAGAGACCATTGATCTGTGGATGCACCAGGACGGTCTTACTGAGACCATGAAGATACTTGAAGATATGAAGGTAACAGAGCTTAGGACGCTTGCCCGTGAATATCCCGAATTCAGCATAGCTGGAAGAGAGATTTCAAAGGCAAATAAAACCCTGCTGCTGGAAGAATTCAGGAAGTATTACGGACAAAATGATTAAGATTTTTAGAAGAGGAGATACGGAACATGGAAAATTTTGATTATGATTTGCGTTCCATCCAGGAAGCAAGGGATTTAGCCAGAAACGGCGAAGCGGCAGCAAAGAAAATCGCAGGATATACAGCAGAACAGATCGATGTTATTTTAAAAAGCATGGCAAAGGCAGGCGAGGAGCACTCCCTGTGTCTGGCTCAGATGGCTGTTGAAGAAACAGGATTTGGTAAAGTGATGGATAAGGCTTATAAGAATCATGCAGCTTCCACACTTTTATATGAAGAGATCAAGGACATGAAGACAAGAGGAATTCTTTGTGAAGATACCACAAAGCAGACCTTTGACGTAGCAGAGCCGGTAGGACTTGTAATGGGTATCGTACCTTCCACAAACCCAACCTCTACTGTATTCTTCAAATCCATGATCGCAATTAAATCAGGAAATGCAATCGTATTTTCCCCTCATCCATCTGCAGCAAAATGTACTCAGAAGGCAGCAGAGGTTATGTGTGAAGCAGCAATTGCAGCTGGTGCACCAGAGGGAATTATCAGCTGCGTAACCATGCCTTCCATGGGATCCACCAATGAGCTGATGAAATGTAAAGAAGTTTCCATTATCATCGCAACTGGCGGTCCTGGTATGGTTAAAGCTGCTTACAGTGCAGGAAAACCAGCAATCGGCGTAGGCGCTGGAAACTCTCCGGCTTACATCGAAAAGACTGCTGATGTAAAACATGCAGTAAGAACCATTATGGCCAGCAAGACCTTTGACTACGGTACCATCTGTGCTTCTGAGCAGTCCATCATCTGTGAAGAAAGCAACCATGCAGAGGTTGTAGCAGAATTAAAGAGCCAGGGCGGCTACTTCATGACAAAAGAAGAAACCGATAAGGTTTGCAATCTGTTATTCAAAAACGGTCATAACATGAACGCGAAGTTTGTAGGACGTTCTCCTCAGGTGATCGCTGCAGCTGCAGGTATCACCATTCCGGAAGGCACAAGAGTGTTAATCGGTAAGCAGGAAGGCGTTGGCGAAGGATATCCATTATCCTACGAAAAACTGACAACAGTTCTTGGTTTCTATACCGTTAAGGACTGGGAAGAAGCATGTGGATTAAGCTACCGTCTGTTACAGAACGGTATCGGACATACCATGAGCATTCATACTCAGGACAGAGATATGGTATTAAAATTTGCAGCAAAACCAGCTTCCAGAATCCTTGTAAACACAGGCGGAAGCCAGGGCGGAACCGGAATCAGCACAGGTCTTCCAATTGCCTTCACATTAGGCTGCGGAACCTGCGGCGGAAGCTCTGTTTCTGAAAATGTAAGCCCGAAACACTTACTGAACGTTAAGACAGTAGCATTCGGCTTAAAAGACTGCTCAACCATTGTAGAAGATGACCCAACTTTCATGTGGAAAGAAAAATCACAGGCTTCCTCTTCCTTCAGCCCTGCTGAACTTGTCGCTTCCTTTGAGAAAAAGGAAAGTGCTCCGGCAGCTTCCTGCCAGAGCGGCTGTGAAGACAATGACAAGCTTGCGGCTCTTGTAAAGGAAATCGTTCTGGCTATGAAAGGCCAGTAATCAGAACTGAAAAAGGAGAACAGCAATGGATAAGTATGAAGCGGTAATCAAGCTCTTAATGGATGCGGTTAAATCAGAATCCGGCAGTGATGAGCTGACGATTCCGGTAGGCGTTTCCAACCGCCATGTGCATTTGTCTCAGGAAGATTTAGATACTCTGTTTGGAAAAGGCTACCAGCTGACCAACATGAAAGAGTTATCTCAGCCTGGACAGTATGCATGCAAGGAAATGGTAACAGTATGCGGTCCTAAGGGAGCCATTGAAAAAGTCCGCATTTTAGGACCTGTAAGAAAGCAGACTCAGGTAGAAATTCTGGCTGCTGACTGCTTTAAACTTGGCAGAAATACAACACCTAAAATGTCTGGCGAACTGGCAGGAACACCAGGAATTACACTGGTAGGACCCAAGGGCACTGTAGAGACAAAAGAGGGCTTAATCATTGCCCAGAGACATATTCACATGTCACCGGCTGACGCTTTAAAATTCAGCGTACATGACGGCGAGACAGTTAAAATTGAAACAGAAGGCATCCGTGGAGGAATCTTTAACAACGTGGCAATCCGCGTAACAGAGACTTCAGCGTTAGAATGTCACTTAGACACGGAAGAAGCCAATGCTATGGGCCTTTCCGGTTCATCTAAGGTAACAATTGTTAAATAGGGAACTATTAAAAATTAATTATAAAAACCCAGGAGGATTTAAAAATGAAATATGATGCATTAGGAATGATCGAGACTAAAGGTTTAATTGGATCCATCGAGGCAGCAGATGCTATGGTTAAGGCAGCTAACGTAACTTTAATTGGTAAAGAATTCGTAGGCGGCGGTCTTGTAACTGTTATGGTAAGAGGCGATGTAGGAGCTGTTAAGGCAGCAACTGATGCAGGTGCAGCAGCAGCTCAGCGTGTAGGCGAACTGGTTTCCGTACATGTAATTCCTCGTCCACATGCAGAAGTTGAAACAATTCTTCCTGCAGCAAAAGAAATCTAATTGTCATAATGAAAGCACCTGGTTCTCTCTGGTTTCCTCCAGACGAGAGCCGGGTGTTTTTTTACAGTTTTCGTAAATAATATGTAGAATAATAATGTTTTTTGTTGGTTACAAATATTAAAGCATATCCATACTTTATTCATGTACAATTACTGGTTTATTATACATGTTTAATAAAAAACGAGCTAAATTTCCGTATATAATAGACAAAGCATAATTTATTAGGTATAATATCTATTATATGTGCAGGAGGCAGAAGGCAGGTGAATTCATGCGACATAACAAAAGTGTAATGAGAAGTCTTTTGATGGTAACCCAACTGGGGTTAAGTGTGATGGTGCCTGTATTCGTTTGTATTCTTGCCGGTTACTATTTCGACCGGTATGCAGGAACTAAGCTGCTGCTGTTATTCCTTGTTGTTGGCTTTCTGGCGGGCGGTCGGAATGCATATAAGATTGCGAAAGCCACACTTGCCATGAACGAGAGGGAAGAAAAGGAAGAGGATCGGAAAGCCCGCATGGAGAGACAAAGAGCTACAAAGACCATGGTGAGTAAACCCAAGCAGCCAAGCCGTATAAAAAAGAGCGATGACGAGAAGCTAAAATAAGCAGGAGGACTTGTAATGGAAAAAGCAACAAAGAATTTGATTGTTGAGGTTTCAGCAGGGATTGTGATTTTTACTGCGGTGCTTATGCTGGGGTCATTTTTTTTGTACCCCAGCGCCTCCGTATTTGCAGGTCTGCTTCTGGGAATGATACTTGCTCTTGCCATGTTTCTTTCCATGGCACTGGTGCTTGACCGATCCATGAAATCCCAGGATCCCAGAACCGTTCAGAAACGGGGAATAGTCAGTGCAGCTGTCCGTTATCTGCTGCTTATTGCCATATTGGTAATAGTCATTAATTGGTTTCCAGATCGGTTTAATCCGGTGGCAGTAGTAATCGGAGTCCTTGGACTCAAAGCAGGAGCATTCTTGCAGCCTGTCATTCACAGGATTGCATCCCGCAAGGATAACAACAGGTAATTTTTTGCGGTCTTGTGTATTATTTTTAAAGAAAGGAGGCTATAGCGTATGGTCATTGCGAATGCCAGTAATGTGGACTTTATGATCAAAGGTGTTACAAAGTTTCACGCGTTCGGGCAGGATCTGTGGGTAACTACAACAGAAATCGGTCTAAGCATTATTACAATCACGATTTTGATTCTAGCATTTGTTACGGACCGGAAGATGAAACGAGCGACAGAAGTGCCGGGCACATTTCAGAATATCATGGAACTGATGGTGGAATCACTGGATAAGCTGGTGAAGGATACCATGGGGCATAATGCGAAGAAGTTTGTCAATTATATCGGAACAATCTTTCTCTTTATTTTATTCTGTAATATCAGCGGTTTATTCGGGCTAAGAACCCCAACCGGAGACTTTGGTGTCACATTTATGCTCGGTGTATTCACATTCTGCATCGTTCAGTACCAGGGTATCAAGAACCACGGAATCGGGCATCTTACAAGTCTAGCACAGCCGTTTGTGGTTTTATTTCCGATTAACTTAATCGGAGAGATTACAAACCCATTATCCCAGGCGCTCCGTTTGTTTGGTAACATGATGTCAGGAGTTGTAATCATGGGATTGTGGTATGGGATGATGCCAATCTTCGTCAAGATCGGTATCCCATCATTTTTACATGTATACTGTGATTTATTCTCAGGCTGTATACAGACTTATGTGTTCTGTATGCTGACCATGGTATATGTAAATGATAAGTTGGATTAATCAAGCAAATTACTAATTATTTTAATTCAGGAGGATTTTATCTATGAACGGAATTTCAGGACAGGATTTTATCTACGGTTGCTCAGCAATCGGTGCAGGTATTGCCATGATCGCAGGTATCGGACCTGGTGTTGGACAGGGTATCGCAGCTGGACACGCAGCTGCAGCAGTAGGACGTAATCCAGGCGCAAAGTCTGATATTACATCTACCATGCTTTTAGGACAGGCTGTTGCCGAGACAACCGGTCTTTATGGTTTCGCAGTTGCCGCTATTCTTATGTTCTTAAAGCCATTCAGCTAAACAGAGGTCTGGCAGGAATAAAAAGAAAGAGCGAGAGGAGGCGAAACCTTGGACAGATTATTGGGATTTGACCCACAGCTGCTTTTCGATGCGTTTATCACTGGCATTAACGTATTCCTTCTGTTTTTTGCTTTATCCTATAAGCTTTTTAATCCGGTGCGCAATGCTCTGGAGAACAGAAAGTTAAAAATTGCAGGAGAGTTGAAAAGCGCTGCAGAAGATAAAGAAGCAGCTCATGTAATGAAGGAAGAATACGAAGCCAGACTTTTAGAAGTCAGAAAAGAGGCGGAAGAGATTCTGGAGGATGCAAGAAAAAGAGCAAAGCAGCGTGAGGCAGAGATTTTATCAGAAGCCAGGGAAGAAGCGAACCGCATTGTTATGAGAGGAAATCGTGATGTGGAACTGGAGAGAAAGAAAGCGCTTGATGATATGAAAGAACAAATCATATCCATCGCATCTGTCATGGCCGGCAAAGTCGTGGCAGCATCCATCGATACTTCCATACAGGACTCTCTTATTGATGAAACCTTGAAAGAGATGGGTGAGAGCACATGGCAAAGCTAGTATCAAAAGTATACGGTGATGCATTGTTTGAGGAAGCCCTGGAAAGACAGGAAGTGGACGCTTTGTTCGAGGAAGTAAAAAGCCTGCAGGCAGTCTTTGTTAACAATCAGGATCTTGCAGGACTTCTTGATAATCCGAAGATAGGCAAGGAAGAAAAAAACGGAATTATTCAGGAAGTATTCGGCGGACGGGTATCGGAAACTCTCATGGGGTTTTTAACAGTCATTGTCGAAAAAGGCAGACAAAAGGAAATCAATGCAATCTGTGAGTACTTTATAAACACTGTCAAGGAATATAAAAAAATCGGCGTGGCCTATGTGACCAGTGCTGTGGAATTAAAAGAGGAACAGAAAGCCCAGCTTATGGGGAAATTGCTTGGTACAACCAGCTATCAGGAGTTTGAGATGGTTTATCAGGTTGATCCTTCCATTATCGGAGGTCTGGTGATCCGGATCGGTGACCGGGTAGTGGATTCCAGTATTAAGACGCAGATTTATGAGCTGCGCCGCAGCTTGTCAAAGCTGCAGATATCGTAACAGAAACTTTGCAGAAAGAAGGTGCAGACCTTAATGAATTTAAGACCAGAAGAGATCAGTTCCGTCATCAAGGAACAGATTCAAAGATATTCAACGAAGCTGGAAGTCTCTGATGTCGGTACAGTCATTCAGGTAGCGGACGGTATTGCCCGTATTCACGGTCTTGAGAATGCAATGCAGGGAGAGCTTCTGGAATTTCCAGGAGAAATCTACGGCATGGTTCTCAACCTGGAGGAAGACAACGTTGGTGCAGTTTTACTTGGTACCGGCGCGATCAGTGAAGGTGATACAGTAAAAACTACCGGACGAGTGGTAGAGGTTCCGGTAGGAGATGCTCTGACCGGGCGTGTAGTCAATGCCCTTGGTCAGCCGATCGATGGAAAAGGACCGATTCAGACAGACAAGTTCCGTAAAATTGAGCGTGTTGCTCACGGCGTTATCGACAGAAAATCAGTAGACACCCCGCTTCAGACCGGTATTAAGGCGATTGATGCCATGATCCCCATCGGAAGAGGCCAAAGAGAGCTGATTATCGGAGACCGTCAGACAGGAAAGACAGCCATAGCTCTTGATACCATCATTAATCAGAAGGGACAGGGCGTGCACTGTATCTATGTAGCCATCGGTCAGAAATCATCTACCGTTGCGACTATCGTTAAAACACTGGAAGAGTACGGCGCTATGGATTACACCACCATCGTGGTATCCACTGCTTCCGACTTAGCTCCTCTTCAGTATATCGCACCTTACTCCGGCTGCGCAATCGGAGAAGAGTGGATGGAGAATGGTGGAGATGTGCTTGTTATCTATGATGATTTAAGTAAACATGCAGCAGCTTACCGTACCCTGTCACTTCTTCTTAAGAGACCGCCGGGCCGTGAAGCTTATCCTGGAGATGTATTCTATCTTCATTCCAGACTTCTGGAACGTGCTTCCAGACTTTCCGATGAGTTAGGCGGAGGTTCCTTAACCGCACTTCCGATTATTGAGACTCAGGCAGGCGATGTATCAGCTTACATTCCGACCAATGTTATTTCCATCACAGATGGTCAGATTTATCTGGAGACAGAGATGTTTAACTCAGGATTCCGTCCTGCGATCAACGCAGGTCTTTCAGTATCCCGAGTTGGTGGATCTGCTCAGATTAAGGCGATGAAAAAGATCGCCGCTCCCATACGTGTGGAGCTGGCTCAGTACAGAGAACTTGCAAGTTTTGCCCAGTTTGGTTCCGAGCTTGACAAGGAGACAACCGAGCAGCTGGCACAGGGTGAGAGAATCAGGGAAGTATTAAAGCAGGGTCAGTATCAGCCAATTCCGGTTGAATATCAGATCATCATTATCTTTGCAGCTACGAGAAAACTGCTTTTGGATATTCCGACAGCAAAAATTCTCGACTTTGAGAAGGCTTTAAGAAGCTTTATTGACAGCAAATATTCTGAGATTCCTGCAAGTATCCGTGAAACAAAACAGATTACACCTGAGACAGAAGAACTGTTGGTGAAAGCAATCAATGAGTGCAAAGCAGGTGTTTTTTAAAGGCAGGTGAAAATCATGGCATCCATAAGGGATATCAAACGAAGAAGAGATAGTATTCAAAGTACCGAACAGATTACCAAAGCCATGAAACTCATATCTACCGTTAAACTGCAGAAATCCAGAGCGAAAGCAGAAGCTTCCAAGCCGTATTATGATATGATGTACGATACCATTAACTCCATGCTTAGAAAGTCCGGATCAATTGAGCATAAGTATTTAAAGGCAGGTGATTCCAAACGGAAGGCAGTGATAGTGATTACTTCCAACAGGGGTCTTGCCGGCGGATACAACAGCAACATTGCAAAGCTTGTCCTTCAGGATGAACGGTTAGAGCCGGAGCTTACGGATATCTATGCCATCGGTCGAAAAGGCAAGGAATCACTTGGTAAAAAGGGCTATCACATTGCTCAGGACTATTCCGAAGTAATTAATGAGCCTATTTACCGCGATGCTGCTGACATAACCATGGAGCTTTTGGATGCATTCGGACAAAACCGGATCGGAGAGATCTATCTGGTTTATACTTCATTTAAAAATACAGTGACACAGATCCCCACCTTAAAAAAACTTCTTCCTGTTGAGATGGCAGAGGGAAGTGAAAAAACGGATCTTGCGCTTATGAACTATGAGCCGAATGAAGATGAGGTTCTGGATTCCATTATTCCCAAATATATGAGCAGTCTGATTTACGGCGCTTTATTAGAGGCTGTAGCCAGTGAAAACGGAGCCAGAATGACTGCCATGGATTCTGCGACCAATAATGCGGAAGATATGATAGAAGAGCTTGGGCTGATTTATAACAGGGCGAGACAGGGTTCCATTACCCAGGAGCTTACCGAAATTATAGCCGGTGCCAATGCAATATCATAACTGTTCGGTAAGTGAAAAAAGCCGAACTTCCTTAATAAAGAATGAAATATAAATAAAGGAGAAACAAGATGGCAGAACAAAATATTGGTAAGATCACCCAGATCATCGGTGCCGTACTGGATATCAAGTTCAGCCAGGGCAAGCTGCCGGACATCAATGAAGCCATTGATATTACCACAAAAGACGGCGGCAGACTGGTTGTAGAAGTATCCCAGCATCTTGGCGATGATACCGTAAGATGTATCGCCATGGGCACAACCGATGGACTGGTACGTGGTATGGAAGCTGCAGCAACAGGCGCTCCTATTACCGTGCCGGTTGGAGAAGAAACTCTGGGACGTATCTTTAACGTTCTGGGTGATCCAATCGATAAGAAACCAGCACCGGAAGTAAAAGAACATTTCCCGATTCACAGACCAGCTCCCTCCTTTGCGGAGCAGTTGACAGAAACGGAAATTCTGGAGACCGGAATCAAAGTAGTTGATCTTCTCTGTCCTTATCAGAAGGGCGGTAAGATCGGACTGTTTGGCGGTGCCGGAGTTGGAAAAACCGTATTAATTCAGGAATTAATCCGTAACATTGCCACAGAGCATGGCGGATATTCCGTATTTACGGGAGTTGGCGAGAGAACCCGTGAAGGAAATGACTTATATCACGAAATGCAGGAATCAGGCGTTATTAATAAAACAACCATGGTATTTGGCCAGATGAACGAACCACCGGGCGCACGTATGAGAGTGGGTCTGACCGGACTTACCATGGCAGAATATTTCCGTGACCAGGGTGGTAAGGATGTTCTTTTATTCATCGACAACATCTTCCGTTTTACCCAGGCAGGTTCTGAGGTATCCGCACTTCTTGGACGTATGCCTTCAGCCGTTGGTTATCAGCCGACTCTTCAGACGGAGATGGGTGCACTTCAGGAGCGTATCACATCTACAAAGAACGGTTCTATCACCTCTGTTCAGGCAGTTTACGTGCCTGCAGATGACTTAACTGACCCGGCTCCAGCTAATACCTTCGCTCATCTTGATGCAACCACGGTTCTTGACCGTTCCATCGTAGAGCTTGGTATCTATCCGGCAGTTGATCCCCTTGGGTCTACATCCAGAATTCTTGATCCACGTATTGTGGGTGAAGAACATTACCGTGTTGCCCGTGGCGTGCAGGAAGTTCTTCAGAAGTACAAAGAGCTTCAGGATATCATCGCCATGCTTGGTATGGATGAGCTTTCTGAGGAAGATAAGCTGACAGTAGCACGTGCAAGAAAGATCCAGAGATTCTTATCCCAGCCTTTCTTCGTTGCTGGCCAGTTTACGGGTCTGGAGGGACGTTATGTGCCTCTTACCGAAACCATTCAGGGCTTTAAGGAGATTCTGGAAGGAAAGCATGATGATATACCAGAAAGCTATTTCTTAAATGCAGGTAGCATCGATGACGTTCTTGCCCGCGTGAAAAAATAGGGGGTGGGAAGATGGCTGATTTATTCAAACTGCAGATCATAACTCCCGAACGAAAGTTTTATGAGGGAGAGGCCTCTATGGTGGAACTCACTACGACTGAAGGTGAAATCGGTGTATACCGGGGACATATTCCAATGACAGCGATTGTAGCACCGGGAGTCTTAAAAATTCACGAAGCTGACGGCATAAAAGAAGCTGCTCTGATGTCTGGATTTCTTGAGATTTTACCGGAGAAAATTGTTATTATGGCTGAAGTGGCAGAGTGGCCGGAGGAGATCGATATAAACCGTGCACAAGAGGCTAAGGTTCGTGCAGAACGCCGCTTGAAAGAGCAGAGCGGAGAGACCGATATAGTAAGAGCGGAAACAGCGCTGAAAAAGGCACTGGTTAGAATTTCGCTTACGAAATAATTAAAAGGGATTTGAACCGTATTAGCTGGTTTGAGTCCCTTTTTTGTGGAAAAATGAGCGGGAAATGCCCCTGAATGTGGATTATCTGCCAAAATTATGCTATACTATGGAACAGATAAAACGAAATAGGGAGAATGTATTATGAAAGAAACATCATTAGTTATTATGGCAGCCGGAATCGGGAGCCGGTTTGGCGGTGGAATCAAACAGCTGGAACCAGTTGGACCCAGTGGTGAGATCATAATGGACTATTCCATTTATGATGCTTTGAATGCAGGCTTTAACAAAATTGTTTTTATTATTCGTAAAGATCTGGAACAGGATTTTAAAGAGATTATTGGCAACCGGATAGAAAAGATTGCACCGGTGGAGTATGCGTTCCAGGAACTTGATGATCTGCCGGCGGGCTTTCATAAGCCGGAAGAAAGAACCAAACCCTGGGGAACAGGACAGGCAATTCTGTGTGCAAAAGATGTGATACAGGAGCCGTTTGCGGTAATCAATGCAGATGACTATTATGGAAAAGAAGGGTTTGTAAAGATTCACGATTATCTGGTAAATCAGATGGATCCGGAGGTCAGACCATTTGATCTGTGCATGAGCGGGTTTATCCTGGGCAATACCTTAAGCGAAAACGGAGGCGTTACCAGAGGAGTATGTCAGGTGGGGTCTGACGATGTCTTAGAGAAAGTTACGGAGACTTATGAGCTCATTATGGATGGTGGGGAAGCCTGCGGAAGAGATGAGGCGGGTAATCCGGTGAAGGTCTCCTTAAATCAGAATGTATCCATGAATATGTGGGGACTTTCACCTGCATTTTTGATGGAACTGGAGCATGGATTCCCCACATTTTTAGAGAACCTGAAGGAAGGGGACTTTAAATCCGAATATCTTCTTCCGAAGATTATTGACCGGCTGATCAGCCAGGATAAAGCCAGAGTTCACGTACTGGAGACAAGAGATAAATGGTTTGGAGTAACTTATAAAGAAGATAAACCAGCTGTTTCAGCGGCAATCAAAGATCTGGTTTCAAAAGGAATTTATCCGGAACGTCTTTTTTAATGGCAATAACCGAACTTTTTTATACTTCTTCGCATAGAATGGTGTTGTATAAGCTAAAAGCAGGGAGTGATAACAACCGTGCCAGGCAACCCGGACTATACTTATGGAGAGGATAATGAGAGCCTGCCCCCATACATGCTTTATGGTGACAGGAGTATCAGGGAAAGTTCTCTGGAGCCGAAGGATATCATTGCAAAGGATCTGGAATATTTACAGGGAATGTACCCGGGACATATGAAACGTCTGCAGGAATACGTCGTTTCCGCATGTGATCACCTGGATTATAAAGACAGCCCAATGTACGATGAATTCCCCGATCGTCTGCTGATTCATCAGGTTTGTGATTCCATTTGTACAAAGATTCGTGAAGAAGGAACCATAACGGACGAATTGCTGATGGGGAACAATGAAAAGACTGAGACAGCAGCGCAGATGCAGCAAGAGCCTGCGGATTGGGAAAATGAGGAGTTAGAAAAAGCGGAACTAAGTGACAGATACTCCACATGGGGACCTCCCGGATGGGGCCCGCCCGGACCCAAACCTCCTGGCTGGAGACCGCCGCCCGGACCGAAGCCTCCTTACTGGGGTCCGCCCGGACCAAGACCACCTTACTGGGGCCCCGGACCAAGACCGCCTTACTGGGGTCCAGGGCCAGGTCCGAAACCACCCTACTGGGGTCCAGGACCAGGCCCGAAACCACCTTACTGGGGTCCAGGACCAGGCCCGAGGCCACCTTATTGGGGAGCAAATCCCGGACCGCCACAGGGCAATGGTCTGCTGGGAGATATTGTGTCAGTACTGCTTCTGAATGAAATGCACCGAAGAAGATGTAACTCTGGACGGTGCAGATAGGTAATAAAAAAGACAGCTTCCTGTAAAAGGGAGGCTGTCTTTTTCCATTTAACGAATGTTTAAGAAAGTTTTCATTGTAGTTTTGTTCATTATTGTTTACAATAAAGAAGATCAAAACTGGGAAAATAAAGGATGTTTTATATGAATCGTTTGGCTAAAAAGATTGGAATTTTATCTGTGGTATTCGTAATGGCTATCGCAGTTTATTTTATGTGGAATCAGAGAAATACAGAAAAAAATAATGTAATGGTATATACCTCCATGGATGAGGCAGCCCTTCCCGTTGTATACGCGGACATATACGGCAGAAAGATGAATCTTCTTCATGGCTATGTTCAGGATATGGCACAGACTGTATCAAGGGAGGCCCTTACCGTACTTCCCCAGGACCGGAATTTAAACCTTGGGATTGCAGATTATAACGGCACCATTACAGGTATGCAGTATGAAGTGCGCAGTCTTGATTTAAGCCGCCTTGTGGAGCGCACCAGCCTTAGCAAATGGGACCAGGAAGAAGGAGTCGTAAAGGCATCTCTTCCCATACAGAATCTTCTGGCAAAAGACAAGGAATATATACTGGTTCTTACACTGGACACTTCGGATAACGGAACACTTTATTATTATACACGGATCATGTGGACGGACAGTACCAATGCGAAGGATATGATTGATTTCGCAGTTGATTTTACAACGAAGACATTTAACTATGACCAGGCAAGGGATCTGACCACTTATCTGGAGACCAGTAATACGGAAGATAACAGTTCTCTGGGTCATGTTTCCATACGGTCCAGTTTTTCCCAGCTTACCTGGGGAGGAATGTCTATGAAACCAGTTGGAGAAATCCGAACCACTCTGAAAGATCTGGATGGTGTGATGTGCAGTGTCAGTCTGGAGTACCAGGCTGAGAGGGCTGGTGAAGGAATAGATTCAGAACTGTATGAGGTGGAAGATACCTATACGATGAAATGGGACAGCCGCCGTATTTATCTGATGGACTTTGAACGGAATACCAATCAGATATTTTCCGGACAGAAAGAGCTGTTTTCTGGAAAACGGATCACACTTGGGATCACCAATGCAGATGAAGTACAGACAAAGAAAAGTCCTGGCGGAAATTGTATTGCTTATGGAATAAATCGGGATTTATGGACTTACGACCAGAAACAGGGTCATGCAGTAAAGGTATTTTCATTCCGGAGCGGAACCGATGATGGTCTTCGCAGTGGCTATAACCAGCATGATATCAAGGTTCTTTCCGTAAGTGACAATGGTGATGTGGATTTTCTGGTTTACGGATATATGAACCGGGGGATACATGAAGGGAGCATGGGTATCGCTCTCTACCGGTACAGCAGCGGCGAGAATGCCATAGGGGAGCGGTTCTTCACACCGGTCACCTCATCCTTTGAGATGCTGAAAGAAGAAGTGGGCCAGCTATCTCATTTAGGAACCAATGGAATGCTCTATCTTATGGCAGGCAGGTCTGTTTATGGAATTGATTTAAACAGCAACGAATATATGGTGCTGGCAGATTCTGTTTCTGAGGGAGGCTATGCGGTCAGCAGCACAGAGCGCCATTTTGCATGGCAGGAAGGAAATGACGTTTTCGGTGCCAGTGTGATTCATCTGATGGATCTGGATACTGGAATTAAAAGAGAAATCAGCGGAGGAGAGGACAACCGTTTTCGTCCTTTGGGCTTTGTAGGTGATGATTTCATATATGGTATTGCGAAAAACGGTGATATCTGGTCTCAAAACGGCAGAGTTCTTGATGCTCCCATGTACCGGATTGAGATTATGGATCAGGGCGGTTCGATTGTTAAGAAATATGAGCAGGATCAGACTTATATTGCAGATGTGACCGTAGATGGAAGCCGGATTCACTTAACCCAGGTACTTAAAAACGACAGCCAGTCCTATTCGGTCTCCAGGCAGGATACCATTGTCTGTAACCAGGAGATTTCCAATGAAGAATTAAAGGGGATCGGCTGGTACGCTTCCGAGGACCGCAAGAAGATTTATTTTGTGCAGCTGGATCAGGAAGCATCCAGCCGTGAGGTAACCATTGCAGTGCCAAAGAAGGTAGCCTATGAGACAACCGAGGTGGTTGAATTAAAGAGCCGTCCTAAGAATCAGGATAACAGATATCTGGCCTATGCAGGAGGTCATTATCTGGGAAGCAGCAGAAGTTTTATTAAGGCGCTTCAGCTTGCCTATGATAAAATGGGGATTGTAACAGACCAGAATCAGCAGATTTTGTGGAACCGGGTGAACAGGCCTCCTATTAAATCTATGAAAGACCCATTGAAGAAAGGCGCAGCTTTTAACCGGAATCTGTCAGGCTTTGCAGATGATGGATTAATGGATGGAGTCTTTATGATAGATGCCAGGGGCGCCACCTTAAATCAGATTCTTTATTTTATCGGCCAGGGGTGTCCGGTTGCAGCCTACACAGGTCAGGGAGGGTATGTTCTTATCTCAGGCTATGACCAGTATAATGTCACACTATATAATCCGGAAACGAAGGATAGTCAGAAAATGGGCCTAAATGATGCCTCTGCTTACTTCTCGGGCCTTGGAAATGATTTTATCTGCGGAGTAATAATGGAATAAGAAAATGCGTTCTCTTTACAAATCCGTAAGATATGTTATAATCATGAAAGGCGAATGTTAAAAATTAAGAGAATTGTAATAGATAAAAGGATAGTCAGAGGTGTGAAATGGAGCAGTATATTATGAAAGGCGGTAATCCCCTGGTCGGAGAAGTGACCATTGGAGGAGCCAAGAATGCCGCTTTGGGAATTCTTGCAGCAGCTATCATGACAGATGAGGATGTGCTGATTGATAATCTGCCTGATGTAAGAGATATTAACGTATTACTGGAAGCAATCGAGGAAATAGGAGCCACAGTAGAGCGGATAGACAGACATACGGTCCGCATTAATGGACAGACAATCCGTGAAGTATCGGTTGATGATGAATATATCCGCAGAATCAGAGCTTCGTACTATTTTATCGGAGCCATGCTTGGCAAATACAAAAGTGCACAGGTTCCTCTTCCGGGAGGCTGTAACATCGGAAGCAGACCAATTGACCAGCATTTAAAGGGCTTTCGTGCTCTGGGTGCTGACGTAAAGATTGAGCGGGGAGCAGTAATCGCTCACGCCATCGATCTGGTAGCCAGTCATATCTATCTTGATGTGGTAAGCGTAGGCGCAACCATCAACATTATGATGGCGGCAACTCTTGCAGAAGGACAGACCATTCTGGAAAACGTGGCGAAGGAACCTCACGTTGTTGACGTGGCTAACTTTTTAAACAGTATGGGCGCCAACATTAAGGGAGCCGGTACCGACACCATCCGAATCAAAGGCGTTTCCAGACTTCACGGGACAGAATACTCCATTATTCCCGATCAGATTGAGGCTGGTACATTTATGTGTGCAGCAGCAATTACACGGGGAGATGTCATGGTGAAGAATGTAATTCCAAAGCACCTGGAAGCCATTTCGGCCAAGCTTCTGGAGATGGGTTGTGAAGTGGTGGAATTCGACGACGCAGTCCGTGTAGTAGGTAAAACCAATCAGAAGCATACCGATATTAAAACACTTCCCTATCCGGGATTCCCAACTGATATGCAGCCTCAGATGGCAGTAACACTTGCTCTGGCAGGCGGTACCAGTGTGGTAACTGAGAGTATATTTGAGAACCGCTTCCGCTATGTGGATGAGCTTTCCCGCATGGGTGCCAACGTAAAGGTGGAAGGCAACGTAGCTGTCATTGACGGCGTAACCGGTTTAACCGGAGCCTTTGTGAATGCGCCTGATTTAAGAGCAGGGGCAGCACTGGTGATTGCCGGTCTTGCAGCAGACGGATATACTGTAGTAGATGAAATTGGTTATATACAAAGAGGTTATGAATGCTTTGAAGATAAGCTTCAGGGTCTGGGAGCCATGATTGAAAAAGTGGACTCAGAAAAAGAAGCTCAGAAATTTAAATTAAAAGTAGGATAGGCGGGGGCTTCCCCGCCGTTTTGCTTGACAGGAGGATGGGGCTATGGAAATGAAGAAGAAACCGGTGCTTGTTATTATGGCAGCGGGGATGGGCAGCCGGTACGGCGGATTAAAACAGATTGATCCGGTGGACGCCCATGGAAACAAGATTATTGATTTTTCTATTTACGATGCAGTAGAGGCAGGCTTTGAAAAGGTGGTTTTCATCATTAAGAAAGCCATTGAGAAAGAGTTTAAAGAACATATCGGTGACCGCATGGCAGCTCACGTAAAGGTGGAATATGTCTATCAGGAGCTTTTTAAACTGCCTGACGGATTTGAGGTACCGGACGGACGGGTAAAACCCTGGGGAACGGGTCATGCCATCCTTTGCTGTGAAGAAGTAATTGATGGTCCATTTGCCGTGATTAATGCTGATGATTATTATGGAAAAAGTGCTTTTAAATCTGTTTTCAACTTCTTATCCCAGGTTCAGGACGAGAATAAATATCAGTTTTCAATGGTTGGCTATAAGCTCTATAATACACTGACAGAGAACGGCCATGTTGCAAGAGGTGTATGCACGGTTTCGGAACAAGGATTGCTCACCGATATCTGTGAGAGAACCAGAATCGAAAAACATGGAGAGAAGGCGGAATTTACGGAAGACGATGGTGCAACCTGGACCGGTCTTTCCGAAGATACTCTTGTATCCATGAATTTATGGGGATTTACCAGAAGTATATTAACGGAGCTGAAAGAACGATTCCCCATCTTTTTAAACAAAGAGTTAAAAGAGAATTCTCTTAAATGCGAATACTTTCTTCCCTTTGTGGTAGATGAGCTGCTAAAAGAGGAAAAAGCAGAGGTAACTGTTTTA
>SVDS01000194.1 GCA_015057715.1 Paenibacillaceae bacterium | reverse complement strand
CTCCGGCACTTTCTCCTCTTATCTTCCCCTTTTTATGCCTTAATAATCCAGTTTCTGTCAGAATTGCTTTTTCTTCACGATTTTGACAGAAATAACATATGATACAAAAACTGCTGTCAGACAAATAATTGGCACAGATGCTATCACCAGTCCTGGTGATAATGATGCTGCTGCAGTTGATAAAAAATCAAGTTGAAGAGTCTTTGCCGCCTTAATCATAACGAAACCAGCGGCAAAGATTGCTCCAATTATACATATCAAAACAATTCTTCCCTTTTCTGCACCGAATTTCAACTGGACAGGAACAACCACTGCCAGAAACAGAAGGGATATAAAAAGATACAAAAACGCCATACCTACAAGTTCCCCTGCACCTGCTCTTCCCCTGAAAAAATTCATGGCAACTGCAAACACGGTCACTACAATCCAGGCAAAGCCTCCCGTCACAAGGCCAAATACATATTTCTCTGCCGCATATTGATTCCTGGTAATTGGAAGGGTGAATAAAAAAGCATATCCATTGTCAAATTCATCGTAGCTGATGGAACTTAGTGTAAACAAAGAAAAAATCATAGTCACATAATTAATTACAAAAACAGAATTAAAATCTGCCAGAAGCATTCCCGCCGACATCAGGAAGAAAAGCAGGAAAAAACGCTGCTGGTTTTTCAACAAAAGTAAATCTTTTATCAACAATCCCTTCATAACCGTTCCCCCCTTATCATCATGGTAATCACTTCATCAACACTTCCCTTTTCCATTATAATTTCCGGCTGGTTTTCCCGGTAAAATCCAATTTTATCGGTAAGAAGGCGATATCCGTAAGCTTCCTTTTTCCTTCGGAGAATATATCTTTGATCCAGCTTCTGTTCTTGTTCTTCTGTTACTTTCAAAAGACCATAACTTCCTAAGAGTACATCCGTCTCTTCATGCAAAACAATAGTTCCATGATCAATCAGATAAAGATCATCACAAAGCTGCTCTAAATCCGTTGAAATATGTGAACTGATCAAAATAGATCGGTCTCCTGGCTCCATATACTCCCGAATAGAATCAAGCAGCTCCTCTCTGGCAAGCACGTCAAGTCCCGCGGTAGGTTCATCCAGTATAAGCAGTTTGGCTTCATGAGACATGGCAGCCAATACTTTCACTCTGGCCTTCATTCCTGCAGAAAGATCCTTTCCCCTCTTATTCAGAGGCAGACCAGATTCTCTGCATTTTTTTAAAAACCTGTCCTGATCAAACAACTGATACATATTTTTCATAATTTTAGCAATATCCTGAATTGTTAAATACCCGCTGAATCCAGAGTCTGCCAGAACCACTCCCATATCCTGTCTTTCCTTCAGAGTCAACTGACTAAACGGCTTGTCAAATATCTTTACTTCACCCTGATCTAAGGTAATAAGCCCCAGAGCTGATTTAAACAACGTGGTTTTTCCTGCACCATTGGTTCCAATCAGTCCGGTTATATATCCTGGCTGCAGTTTAAGAGAACAGTTCAGTGTAAAATCTCCATACGTTTTCTGAATATTTTCCATTTCTAACAACATCATTAATCCTCCAAAATCAAATAAAACAAATCCGTCAGTTCCTCATCCTTCATTCCGCAGCTTCTGCCCTTACGGATTGCCGACTCCAGTTCGGCCTCAACCTCTTTTTTCTTTTCTTCCAGCATGAATTCCTGGCTGGCATAAGCGATAAAACTTCCTTTTCCATGAACAGTGACAATAAAACCCTCCTGCTCCAGAATGTCATATGACTTCTTAACTGTCAAAGCACTGATGCGCAGTTCTTTTGCCAGAGTACGCACCGATGGCAGATTTTCTCCTTCTTTTAACGTTCCCTGCATAACACCGCACTTAATCTGCTCCGTAATCTGGTCATACAGGGGCTGCATGGATGAATTATTTATTATAATTTTCATTTCACCCCTCCTTGATAAACAGTATATAACAGTATATTACTGTTGTCAACTGTTATATACTGTTTATTGCAGTTTGAAATATATTCATAAAATAGATTACTTATCCAGCGAATACTTAAGATGTGTGTAGTTTTGCAAATTATGCTATAATAAGTTTCGTTAAACCAAGGAAGGAGAAAATATAAATGAATCTATGTATCAGCAAAATTGCAGAAGAAGAAATTGTAATATTACTTAAGCTATTACGTGAAAAGGCAAATTGGCTTAACAGGGAATTCACGTAGAAGATGATTTAAATGCCTGTTTATATGAATTATCACTTGAAAAACAGGATGAAGAACCAAAATAAAAAAAGAATACACAGGCTTTGAGGTGTGATGTGCCCCCTTCCTGTGTATCCTTTTTTCTAAACTGACTTCAGGTATTTCAGATTTTTAGCTGAAACTGGCCGATTAAATCCTTCAGGTTCTGAGCCTGTCCTGCAAGTTCCTCGCTGGAGGCGGAATTCTCTTCTGCAGAGGCCGCATTGTTATCTACTTCCATGGAGATTTTTCCGATTCCATGTTCAATCATTTTTACGGAATCCGCCTGATCTAAAGAAGCCTGTGCAATACTGCGTACCTTATCCATGATCTGGCTGCTTTCTTTTGCTACGCCGTTTAAATTGCCGGCTGCCCGGTCTGCTATAACAGTTCCTTCTTCCACTGCCTTTAACGATGCCTCGATTAAGTCGGAGGAATTTTTTGCGGCCTCTTTACTCTGACTCGCTAAAAGACTGACCTGACCTGCTACCACAGCAAACCCTTTTCCTGCTTCTCCGGCTCTTGCTGCTTCGATTGAGGCGTTTAATGCCAGAAGATTGGTCTGCATGGCAATATCATCAATAGTTACAATCATCTTGCTGATTTCCTGAGATGTCTTCTTAATAGTGCTCATGGCAGAAACCATTTCCTGCATATTCTGATTTTCCGTTGAAATATCCCGGGCAATCCGTTCCATTTCCAGCTGAATTTCATTGGTCAGCTTGGCATTTTCATCAATCTGTTCTGTAATATGAGTCACTGACTCGGACAATCTTCCTGTAATTCCTGCCTGGTTTTCGGCCCCAACTGCCAGAAAACGGGCTGATTCGGATATCTGGCTGGAACCATCTGATACCTGATTGGCTGCCTCATTAATTTCTTCAAAACTTCTTGAAATCTTTTCTGTGAAACAGTGAAGAGACGATTCGATATTTTTAAAATCCCCGATGAATTCACTGTTAAAATCTACATTGAAATTACCGCCGGCCATCTGTTCCATGGTACAATCAATTTCCATAATGTAGCTGCGGATCTTCTCCATGGATTCCCGTAAGCTCATAGCCGCCTGACCGATTTCGTCTTCTGATTCGTAAGCAATCGCCGTATGTAAATTACCTTTGGCAAACTCTCCTGCTGCATCCTGTATCTCTTTTAATGGAACAGCAATGGACTTGGTCAGACGTTTTCCCATGAGAAGCGCAATCATCAGAGAGATCAGGGAGAAAAATGCCAGACATGCTGTGGCAGCATTCTCAACTCTCTGACTGTTTGTATATTTTGCAAGAGCTGCTTCATCCGCCTGGGAACCGGTTTTATCCAGTGCATCCGCCAGTACTTCTGAAACATCATTAAAGGTAGTCTGGTAATACTCCACGGCTCCTTTTGTATCTCCCTTTTCCAGCATGGAAAGCAGAACACCGGTATCTTTCTGGAAATCGTCAAATGCCTGGTCCAATGTTTCTCCTGACTGTTTGTCCTTCAGATTTTCTTTGATAACAGCAATATATTTTACAATTTTCTCGAATCTTCCTTCTATTTCTATTTTTTGTTCTGCAGTAACAGAAGCGTCTTCCCGAATGGCAGCCCAAAGAATTCGTTTATTAATGGTCTGTACATCCTTACGGATCTCCATCTGTTTTTTCGTTGTTTCATATTGAATCCTGTAAAATGTTGACATGTTGTTCCCAATGCTGCGAAAACTGATCAGCGAAAATACTGAAGAAAGAAAAATAATAAAAACCAGAATTGCAAATACCCGTTTTAGCCTTGTTGAAATACTTAATTTTCCTGATTTTTTCATCTCTAGTCCCCACTTTCGATTTGTTATTTTGTTTCTAATTCCATTATAACAATCCGTCTTCTCAATGCCAACTTAATATTCATTCAGAATAATAGCTGTAATCTTAATAAATTGTAAGATTACAGCTATTCATACTATAAATCGTATTCAAAACTAACCGAATTACTGGAGAGATCAAATATCATGTTCTCCCCTTTATACAGCAAAAACCTTCCACGAAGCAGATGCTCTTCCTTAATAAAGCGGCTCATTTCTCCCTGAACTGGCGCCCGCAGTTTATGAGCAAACCGCTTCTCATCCTTTCTGTTTTGATTGGAAAGAAATACTTTCAAAACGTAAGCTCCCTGTTTTATAATGACTGCCGTCTCCCGTTTGCTTACCACTCTGGCTCCCAGGTAAGTAGCAAACCGGTATTCTTTTCCCTGATACATGACTACACAGATACAGCCCTCAAACCGAAGTCCCAGCCATGGGATTTTGGCAATGGAAACCATGACGGAGGCATTTTCAGAAAATGCATTGCACTGAATCCAGAGGTAGCTCTCGGGAAATGATGTCCCTCTGTCTCCTTCTATATATCCCATTCCCCCAACAAAGTCCACTACATCCCCGTTTAGTTTCACCTTTCCGGACAGTCTGTGGGACATGCTGATGATCTCATGTTTGCATTCCATAAAAGGCATGTACTGAAACGGGCCCATAATGGGATACCGGATTGGGGTAATGGGTCCAAAACGAACAATTCCTTTTAATGAAATCTCCTCGTTCTTTATATCCAGCCTGACGCCCCTGCGGGAAAAGATATTATTACCCAGTATAATCCTTTTTTGATTCCAGTCAATAAAAAAATCCTCTTCTTTAAATTCCAGCCAGCAGGCGTTTTCATTCCATATGACCTGTAAAAATGGAAGGCGTTTTCCTGTTCCATCTATTATAAGCCCTGGAATCAGTGCCAGAACGGTGTTTTTGCACTGCATCTTAAAATACCATCCGATAAAGTATTTCCCTTTGGTCTTCCCTTCTGCCATTTACCAGAATCCTCCTGTCTCCATGATTTAATCATATGATTGCCAGGTATGGGAAAACGTAGTCAGGAAATATATTACTGTACCTGAGCTATCTGGTTTACCACATCAATATAATCCTTACAGTAAGTCTGATAAACCGTCATCACGGCACTGCGGAAACGGACCAGTTCCGCCGGGCTTAACTCTGTTACGATACAACCGGCTTTGATCAGACGATCCCTTACATTCTGCTCCCTTTCGGTAAAGATCTGTCGCTCATACGTTGCAGATTCTTCCCCGCATTGTTTGATTATTTCCCGGTCTTTCTCGCTTAACCGGTCCCAGGTTGCCTGGGAAGCAAGCTGCAGCTCCGGTATGCGGCTATGGGCGTCAAGGGTAATGTATTTTGCCACCTCATAGTGATTCATGGTTTCATAGGAAGGCCAGTTATTCTCTGCGCCGTCGATATAACCGGTTTCTAACGCTGCATACACATCGGAGTATGCCAGGGGAACGGCTTTCGCTCCCAATGCCTCTACTACGGCAGCCATCATATCCGACTTTGCAACCCGGATTCTCATCTTTCTGATGTCCTCCACCCGTTCAATGGGACGTTTGGTATTATAAAAATGTCTCGCCCCCGCGTCATACCAGGATAAGGCAACCACACCGCTGCCTTTTAGTTCATTCATAAATTCGTCTCCGATTGCACCGTCAAGAACCTTCCACATATGAGTTTCATCCCGGTAAAGATAAGGCAGCTGCAATACGTTGAATATAGGATTTACATCCGTCATCGTCATAATGGATACGCGGGCAAAATCAATTCCCCCATACTGAACCTGCTCTGCTATCTCATTTTCGTTTCCCATTTCCCCTCCGGAAAAGACTTTTATCTTAATTCGACCTTCCGTCCTTTCCCATACCAGCTCCGCAAACTTTTTTGCACCCTCTGTTGTGGGATAATCATCCGGCTGATTATCGGCATAGGTAAATACATATTCCGGAGTCTGTTCTCCGGAAGAAAAAAGAGAGTCTGACGGATTTTCTTTCTGAAAAAAACTAAAAGAAGCCATAATAACCGCTCCTGCCAAAAGGACTGCTCCCCCAATTTTTATAATACGTTTGTTCATTCCTGTACCCCCAAAACGCCTCCCCTGATTCCAGGGGAAGCGTCTGATATTTTATATAGTATGAACTGATTAAGGATTAATGATACTCTGAATTTCCTTATCATCCACATTTGTTTTATCCACCAGAATAACTCCGGTATCTACAGTTTTATCTTTAATTTCACCGCCATCGGCAATCTGAAGAGCAGTTTTTACACCATCATAACCCATGTAGTACTGACGCTGAACAACAGAAGCTACATCGAACTTTCCGCTGCGGATCATGGTCTCGATCTCTGCGGAGAAATCGAATCCAACCATGGAGATATCGTCACGTCCGGTTTCTGTTAAACCAGTAACAAAGCCTACAGTAGAACCATTGTTAGGACCAAATACACCCTTTAAGTTTGGATAGGTTGTAATGAAATCCTGGCAGAAACCAACTGCCTTGCTGATGTCACCGTCATTTACCTTGATATCGTTGTTTAAAACTTTCCATGACTGAGGTGCATTTGCTTCCCAATATTCATTAAAGCCTTTTACACGGTCATTGATTGTCTGGGAACCAGTGGAGCCAACCTGAATTGCAATCTGTGCTTCTTCTGTCTCAGAAATTCCTCTGTTCTTTAAGCGGCTGATCAGTTCGTCTGCTGCTGTTTTTCCAGCTTCCACGTTGTTTGTTAAAAGAGCGGCGCTGTAGTTGTCGCTTTTAATCACGGTATCTACCAGTACAACCGGAGTTCCTGATTTGTATGCTTCTGTAATTGGTGCATCTAAGGAAACGCTGTCAAGTGGAGCGATTACGATTCCATCCGCCTGAGCAGATACTGCATTCTGAAGAAGGGTAAGCTGTCCTTCAATATCGGATTCCAGAGCAGTTCCGACTACGACTACATTACAGCCTAATTCCTTGCCTGCCTGCTCCGCTCCAGCCTGAAGAACGCTCCAGTACTGGTTTCCAAGTACCTTTACAATTACGTAAATGGTCTTTTCGCCGGATTTTTTATCTGTATTTGCTGCCTCTGTGGTCTTATCTCCAGCAGCTGCAGTGGTTGTCTCACCTGCTGCAGTCGTTGCTGCTGTTCCGCTTGAAGATGTACTGCCACAGCCTGCAAGGCCTGTTACTGCCATAGCTGCCGCTAATACAACTGCTGCTAATTTACTCTTTCTCATTTTCTTTTCCTCCTGAATTATATAGTTTTTTATTTATTTTTTCAAGCCAAAAAACCGCTTGAGTGCCCCTAAGTCACCGCTCTTTTTTGCTGTCTGGGAAGCAACTGCAATCAA
>SVDS01000193.1 GCA_015057715.1 Paenibacillaceae bacterium | reverse complement strand
TCATGGTCTCTTCCAAGGAAGAAATAAAGGGGATAAAAATAACCCAGAGAGGGATGTATCCCAGAATAACAGCCGCGGGGCATGCAAAAAAGAAGATGATTCCGGATGATTTATTTCCTATGGTGTGGAGGATACCTGGCATACCGAATTTTTTTCTTGTGATATACAAATTAATAAAACGAATCAGTGCGATCAGGATTGCTCCAAAAATAATCGGCGCTGGTATTGTGAGTCTGTAAGAAAGCAGCATTCTGAAAAATGCGGCAAAAAAGAATATAAAATCAGCCAGGCTGTCCAGTCTGGCTCCTGTTTTGGTTTGACATTTAAATTTTCTGGCAAGAAAGCCGTCAAGGACATCGCTTATTCCGCAGACGAAATAGATCACCAGAAAAAGAATCCAGTTATCTGTTATAAAAAATAAAAGGACAGACAGGATCAGGCGGACCATTGTAATATAGTTTGGAATATTTTTCATAATAAATCTCCATAGCAGGGAAAGTAACTTTCATCTTAACTATGGCACAGAACGCTTTTGTTGTCAATCATATGGATAAACGAAACCTGATGGTATGTCAGGAGTCGTTTATCCATATTTGCTATTTCAGCATATTAGTTATTGTCTGGAATACATCTGCTCCATCCCATGGATTTGAGTGACCAGCATGGAGTTACAGGGAGCAGCGATTTTATACTGGCTTCCCAGATCGGCAACAACACCATTAATTCTGTCAATTTCAGTCATTCGTTTATTCTGTCTGTCCTGATACATGCTGGCATAGCCATTGGCATCATTAATGCACACTTTTGAGACTGCCACAAGCGCTTCCTTTCTGTCAAGATAAGTACCGTCTGCTTCTGCAATTAATACACACTCATAAACAATTCTTTTACATAAATCCCACAGATAGGGATTGGTATAAATTTCTCCGATCCTGCACTGCATCAGTGTGCTTAAGGCGTTGATGCCGCAGTTTATAACCAGCTTCTGCCATAGGACGTACTGAATATTTTCCATGATATTAACGGTAAGGCCGCTTTCCTCCAGAGCCTGTGCGACTTTTTTTACATCCCGTAAGGCTTCTTCACAAGGAAGATCTGGTCCGATGTTTGTAGGGCCGCACCCGGAGTGATAAAACTTACCAGGCTCCAGGGAAACACTGTTGTGGCTGCTGGTGCCCACAATAATCCGCTCTTTTTTAACAAACTGTGCGATATCCCGGTTATTGCCCGCACCGTTTTGAAGTGTCATGACGATTGTATCCGGTCCTAACAGAGACTGGTTGTTTTTTATGGCTTCATAAGTATGAATTCCTTTTACAAAAACAATAACCAGATCCTGATAGTCAAGACTGGTTCCGCTTAATACTGCTTTTACCTGAAACGGGATTTCTGTATGGTCATGGCTGACTTTAATCAGTCCTTTTGTATTAATGTGTTCTACTAAGGGAGCGTAGCTGTCTAACAGTGTTACTGAATGATAGGGCGCCAGATAGCTGGCATAGAGGCTGCCCATGGCTCCTGCGCCAAGTATTGCTATGTTCATTATATCCTCCGTAATCGGTATGTTTTTCTTGATTTTACCATGAATTATTTTCTTAATATAATGCTAAAATTTCAATAGTATCATGAAGAATATTCATGTATAATAAGAGAAGGTAAAAGCAGAGAGGATAATCATATGGACGTAAATAAATACATGCTGTTTGTAAAAGCAGCAGAAACCGGGAATCTTTCCAAGGCGGCAGCACAGCTTAGTTATTCACAGACAGCGGCCAGCCACATGATTTCTTCCATGGAAGAGGAACTGGGTATTAAGCTGCTTTACAGAGGAAGAAATGGAGTCTCATTAACGGAAGAGGGGGAAAGAATTTATTCGGTAGCAAAGGAATTGACAGAAAAGGAAGAAATCATAAGGCAGCTGGCAGGAGAAGAGAGTATTCAGCATGGCAAGATCCGCATTGGCGTTATCACAAGTGTTGCAGTCAGATGGATGCCTCAGATAATTATAGAATTCAGAAAAAAATATCCTCGGGTGGATGTATTCCTGAATGACGCCATCAATTATGAAATCATGAAAGACTGGTTCTCGAAAGATGTAATTGACTGCGCCATCTCTGCAGAATCAAACAAAAAGGAGAATGAGACCCCATTGGTAAAAGATCCCTATTATGTCATTTTGCCAAAGGATCACCCTCTTTGTGACTGTGAAACCATTACTCTCACTCATTTAAAAGGGGAAACCTTTATTATACCAAGCGAAGGAACCAGCTATTCCGTGGGGAAAATGCTCCGTCAGGCAAAAGGAAATCTAATGGAGCATAGTGGTTTTTTAAGCGATCAGGCAGCCATATCCATGGTATGCGGAGGCTGCGGAATCAGTATTTTACCAAAGCTGGTTCTGGATTCTTATGGCAGCGGAGGGTATGTAAGAAAGGCTCTGGATCCGGAAGTTTACCGTATCATATATTTCATCGTTCCTTCCGGTAAGACGTTGCGTCCAACAGTCAGAATATTCTCAGCATTCGCCAGGGAATGGGTAAAAGAGAATGCAGAAAATGTAATCATTAACTGATATACAGGTATATTCTGACAAAATTTCACCAATCCTAACAGTCAGATAGGAGCTTTTAAGAAAAGAGGAATATTTTTATGAGTGAGAAAAAGTCAATTGCAGCTGAATTTAAGGAATTTGTTCTGCGCGGAAATGTAGTGGATCTGGCAGTCGGCGTAATCATTGGCGGAGCCTTTCAGGGAATTGTAAGTTCCCTGGTGAAAGATGTGATCTCCCCCTTAATCGGTGTGATAACAGGAGGTGTGGATTTTACCAATCAGTTTATGCTGCTTTATAAAGTTCCGGATGGAACTGTCATTCAAACCCTTGCAGATGCTCAGAAACAGGGCCCGGTTTTTGCCTATGGAGCCTTTATTACTTCTGTTATAAATTTCCTCATTATGGCCGTGGTAATATTCCTTATCATTAAGGCGATTAATGTTTTAAGAGGAACGAAACAGGCGTGTGGTTCCGCTGCGGCAGAGGATAAAAAATGTCCTTTTTGTTATCAGCCTGTTGATCCCAAAGCTACCCGCTGCCCTCACTGCACCAGTCAGCTAAATTCTAAAAATCAGAAATCGTAAAAAGAGAATGATGATCTTTGCATAATACAGGATCATCATTCTCTTTGCCTATAAGAAACTTATAAATTTGTATAGAGTTGGTTAATAATACGGTAAACATCAAGTATCCCATAACCCCAGATATTATTTGGATAATGGTAGGCAGGGCTGCGCTGTGCACTTCGTATTAAAAGTTTGTTTGCCTGTTCTCCGGTTATAGAAGTCAGATTTCCTTTTCCCTCCGACCATTCAAACAGGATTGCCATTGCACCGGCGGCCTGTGCAGCAGATGCGCTGGTACCCGTTAATGTTCCGTATTTACCGTTTGGAACAGCACAGGTAATGTTGTAGCCTGGAGCTGCCACGTCCGGCTTAACCTGCCCGTTTCTTGTGTATCCCCTGCTGGACTCATTTAAGATATTACCTGTCTGCTGGTTATAGGCGGTTACCGTAAATACACTTTTGGTATTACCAGGTGAAGTAATGGTCGTATCAGGATCTGAACCGAGAAAGAACGTGTTTTCAGAAATTAAATTTCCTGATGGAAGCCAGGCATTATAAGAGAAACGTTCGTTTTCTGTACTCCTTAGATGAAAGTTCCATGTACCGGGAAGGGGATTTTCAAAACGTAGTAAAATAAGCTGATCTCCGGTTTGCTGCTCAAATGTTATATTATTAATCCAGAGTATGGTTTCACTTTCCTGGAACTGATATTTTATGCAATCATTAAAGGAAGGTTCGGTCTGAGGAGCTTTTTCCATATTGGGGGAAGTAACCTCAATAGAAAGCAGCCCTGGGGGCTGGGACCAAATTTCCATGGCAAACTTCATTTCTCCCTGACCTACGTTTAGTTGGAAATCCCTTGTATAAGGCAGTGAAACGACAGAGTTAAAATGATGTCTTCCGTTATTACCTTCGTTGCCAGCTGATGTAACGATTCCGACTTCTGGTATTTGAACCAGATCATCAATATATCTGGATAGAACCCCCTTACCGTCATGGCTTCCCTGGCTGGTTCCCAAAGCAAGGCAGATTACCAGGGGGCGCTTTAACTTTTGAGCAAGGACAACCAGATAGCGGATACCAAGTATAATGTCACTTTCCTGGTAGCACAGTCTGTCATCGGGAATTGCATATAACATTTTTAAATTTTGTTTTGCTTCCTTAAGCTTAACAACTGCCAGTTCTGCATTTGTAACAATTCCCTGGAAAGGAGGATCCTTACTCTGGCTTCCGGCAATGATACTTGCGACAGCAGTACCGTGCCCGATTAAATCCTGGGTTGGCACTGTGAGTAAAGGGTCATCAGAACTGAGAGCACTGTTAATGGCTGCCTTTGTGTATTCCGTACCAAATGTAAAACTTTGTGGGGCAGAACCGCTTTGAATGGTCTGATCCCAGATAGATAGAATTTTTGTTGTTTTATCCCTGTTTAGGAAAGCGGAGTGCTGATAATCAATTCCGGTATCCACGATCCCTATGATTGTTCCCTGGCCAGAGAGGGAAAAATCAGGAGGCTGTTGAGTAGAACGCAGAGGACCAGAGTAATGCCGGCCAATGGCTGATGTAAGTGTATAGACAGAGGGAAAGAAATGATATGGATTTACTCCAAGATCACAGAGATCTTTATTTTTTTTTGATACATGGAGCAGGGAAAAATATCCATTTAAAAGAGTGATATCATCACCAGCACCGAAATTGGGAACCATGTAATTATTAATTATCATATCATAATAATTATTGTCCAGTATTTTTCCCATAAACTGTTCTCCTTTATTCCGTTTCTCCAGGCATATGTTATATCTTATGCAAAAGACGTTCCATTATGAGTGGTCTGTCTCCAACACAACTCATAATAAGTGCCTTTTAGCATAAGATATATCATATGTACTTCAAGTGATAGACAGGGAGGCCTGCTTATGCAAAAAATACTGGATGAAAATTATTATGATATCATTATCAGCAACGTGATGAGATCCACTTATGATACAGGAGATAATATCACTTATATGAATTTAAGGCATTCCCTGGCTCATATACCCATCCCCACTATTCCGCCGGATCCATGTGATCTTGGAACCTATCCTTATAACGCTTTTCCCTCTGTGCTGACCCTTAGTTCTACGGTCAGTCTGGAAAAATCAGGAATTGGAACGGTTCAGAGAAATCCATATCTGGCTTTATTTGGGAGAGGGGTCATAGTAGCTGTCATAGACACGGGCATTGATTACCAGCACCAGGCGTTTCTGTTTAATGATGGAACAACCCGTATCCTGTCACTATGGGATCAGACGGTCCAGACTGGAACTCCTCCAGCAGGCTATACATACGGATCCGAGTATACCAGAGAGTATATTAATGTGGCTCTCCGGTCGGAAAATCCCCTCTCCATTGTACCTTCTGAGGATACCAACGGACATGGTACTGCAATCGCCAGTGTTCTGGCAGGCAAGCCGAATGTAGCCCAGTCTTTCAGTGGTGTGGTACCGGAGGCAGATCTGGTGATTGTAAAGCTCAAACCCGCAAAGAATACGCTGAAACGTATATTTTTTGTCCCTGAAAATGTGGAGTGTTATCAGGAATCTGATTTGATTATCGGACTCAGTTATGTGACAGAACTTGCCAAGAGACTCAACCGGCCCGTAGCTGTGTGTATCGCTATGGGGACCAATCAGTCAAGTCATGATGGACGGGGTGCAACCAGTTATATTACCAATTTTCTGGCTGAACAGCCACAGACCGGAATCATAATCTCAGCAGGAAACGAAGGGAATAAACGGAGACATTATTTTAATAATACTGTTGCAGATCCGTACATAAATGAGTTTGAAATGCGGGTGGGAGAGAATGACAAGCTATTTTCTCTGGAAATCTGGCCCTTTGCTCCGGCAAGGCTGTCTGTTGAAATTACAGTGCCAAACAGAGAAACTACCGGACAGATATTTCCTTCACTTGGAGAATGCAGAAGGTTTTCTTTTGTATTAAATGAAAGTGTCATATACGTAAATAATTATATTTTCGAAGAAGAGACAGGAGATCAATTGATATTGATCCGTTTTCAGAATCCAATACCGGGGATATGGACCATCAAATTGCAGAATCTGGAAAACGAAGCCTTCTCGTTTCATTCATGGCTGCCATCCGGGAATCTGATCAGTGAAAACACATTCTTTCTGAATTCCAATCCGGACACAACCATAACTGCTCCAGGTACTTCAACCCATCCACTTACAGTAACCGCATATAATGGAGATAATGACAGTATATTACCGGAGTCAGGAAGAGGGTATACAAGAACCGGTTATATAAAACCGGATATTGCGGCACCAGGATATCAGCTTACCTGTGCTGTACCAGGAAATCAATATGGTACTATAACGGGCTGTGGGTGCGCCGCTGCACAGGCCGCTGGGATAGAGGCTATGGTTTTTGAATGGGCGGTGCCAAGAGGAAATTATACAACCATAACAGGGAATGATGTGAACCGGCTTCTGATCAGAGGAGCCAGGCGCAATCCATCTAATACATATCCCAATAATGTGTGGGGGTATGGACAAATTGATATTAACACTCTTTTCGAACGGCTCACCAATATTTAAATTCAGGACATCCCGTTGTCCAGAAGTAAGGGAATGCCGAATTTTATGGAAATAATAGTTGAGGTCAGAGGGTTGTTCCTGTATAATCAAAAGTATTGCAAAAGAAAGGATTGGAGATACGGTATGGAGCATGAGGAAGAGATTGGACTGGAATCCTTAAACGGTCTGGTGACAAGTGAACTGAAGTGGTATGTATTTGATCTGATTATGGAACGGTTAAAACTGGATAAAATAGATGAGTGCAGATATAGTGTAGAAAAAGAAGAAAAAGATAAGACCAGCTTTTATATTAAGGATGGAACCATTCTGGTTTCTGGTAAAGACGGTGGGGATTTAAAAGTCTATGAAAATTTATACCTGGCAGTCTGCGATTTTTTCAATCGGGTATATCAGGATGAGGCAAAGACAGAGGAAGCCATTTCCCGTTTTCTTACCAGGACACTTGATCTTCCGATCCTTATGAAAAAGCCCAGCCGATCCTTACTTCAGGAACAGATAAAGGAATGCGAGGAACGGATTGCAGCACTTGATGAGCAGCTGCAAAAGGAAGACGTAAAATCCTTAAGGTCAAAACGCAGACTGGATGGAATCTATCTGGAGGGGCTGAAAGCAAAACTTTCCGGACTTTATTAAAATTAAATTGATTTATGTGAATAAAAACAATGGTATGGGTGATAATAGAATTATACCAAAGATAAGTGAATACTTATCCTCCCCTTTTTAATACCCCATGTGCGGCAAAGGCGTCGCATGTGGGGTATTTTTTGCAGTTTGTATTTTTCTTAAAAGCTGCATTGCAAAATTTTTCAATATGTTATATACTGTTTGATGAAGTATTACAAGAAAGAACAGACAAAAGGATGGTTTTAATCATGACTATTTTAGAAAATTGGAGAAATCTGGCATACG
>SVDS01000192.1 GCA_015057715.1 Paenibacillaceae bacterium | reverse complement strand
AAAATACAAGGGGGTAATTGAATGAAAAGAACATTTACAAAAAGGCTATTAACTGTTATATCTGCAATTGCACTTACCGCTTCATCATTAGGGGTTACCCAGGCAGCAACCGCCGACCAGACTTTGTTAAATACATATGGGACCAAATTCCAGAGGTCAGGAACCTGTGTAACGCTGGCCCAGTTGCAAAACGCTTCCACCTTAAATCTGATCAAGCAAAGGTACAATAGTATCACGCTTGAAAATGAGATGAAACCAGATGCACTGCTTGGCGGTTCACCTAATTTGATTTCAGTAGCTGAAGCAAAATCCTTAGGGTATTACATTCCAAGCAATTATACAGAAGCTACCGTACCAAGAATCAATTTTAACACGGTAGATAAAGTATTAAAAATCTGCTATGAAAATGGTCTGGGAGTACGTGCCCACACTCTGGTATGGCATGGTCAGACTCCAACCTGGCTGTTCCGCTCAGGCTATAACGCCGGCGCAAATCATGTGGATCAAAACACAATGAATGCACGTATGGAGTTTTATATAAAGACAGTGATGAATCACGTCTATTTAAGTGAATACGGCAGTGTTGTATACGCATGGGATGTTGTGAATGAATATCTTCATTCTCCGGCAAATTCAGATTGGGTAAGAATTTATGGAGGTGTTTCAACAAGTCCGCAATTTGTAAAAACTGCTTTCCGTTATGCCAATGAAACACTAAGTTATTTTAATCTGACCGATAAGGTTAGTTTATTCTATAACGATTATAACGAGTATATGGAAGCTGACAATATTGTTAAAATGATTCAGTTCATCAATGCAGAAAAGAAATTATGTAACGGTGTTGGGGGACAGGCTCACCTAGAATCAACGTTCCCAAGTGCTTCCTATTTCAAACAGGCCTATACCAAATTTAAAAATGCTGGGTTAGAGATCCAGATTACAGAATTTGATGCTGGTGCCAAATCTGAATCAGAACAGGCAGCTTATGTATATGACGTTATGAAAGCAGTCTGCGAAGTGAAAAAGGAAGGCGGCAATATCACAGGGTTCACCTGGTGGGGAATGTCAGATGATATCTCCTGGAGACGGGATAAGAGTCCCCTGCTTTTCTCAAATATCTGGACTCCAAAGGCTTCTTATTACAGAACGCTGGATGCATTTACCGATACATTTAATCGATAAATGATAATTAATATACCCATACCGCATCATTCATGCTTCTCCATATTAGAAACAGGGCTGCCTTGCAACAGCCCTGTTTCTGTGTTTCTCTTCTAAAAAAATCATTATTGAATCTAGACACAAGTAATTAAGGTTCTATCCCCCACTGCAGATTTCCCGCCAGGTAAGCGGTTATTTTATCACAGTCGGCATAAGCCGTGCCGGTTTCCTGATAGGAATAATCGTCTGTCTGGATATAATTCGTCCAGTCTGATTTCGAAAACCTCACCTGCAATTCCACGGATTTCCCGGCAGAAAGGGTACCAGATGCTTCGTTAAAACCAATTTCCAGATAATAATCGGCACCGCTCTTTTCTTCTTTCATTTTCACAAAGGCTCCTGTCACATTGGCTGTTCCCACGGAAGACCAGTCGCACCAGAATCGCTGTTCCTTCTCTCCATCAATCGTATAATAATATCTTAATTTAACATCAGAAAGGCTGATGTCCCCGGTTCCCGCATTATACAGTCTGATTTTTGCTGCAATGCTGCTTACGGTTTCGGATACATTCATATTATACGCCTGGATTTTCAAATCTCCTGTTGGTATAACCGAGCTATCCGTTATGGTAATTGTAAAAGCAGGATCATTCCCTCCGCTGAAATCAAAGGTTAATCGTAATTTGCCAACAGATTTACCTGCCAGATAGGAACTTAAAATGGTAACAATATTATCGGATACTACATAATCCGTTTCTTTCACCAGCAGATTGGTGCCATTTTTTATATTATCAAGTGTGTTTCCATTGTATGTCACGGTTACTGGCACATCCGCAGGATTGTATTTGTCAAAAGATGCAGTTACCGGACTGATGGAAGAACTTCCTGAGGAACTTCCCGGCTCATTGCCGAATACTTTTACCCCAGCGTCATATACCGGAATATAGGTTGTCTTAACTACTTTTCCGGAAGTTACACCGTCTAATCCGGTGTAAGAATAGTCACTGGTATGATCCCAGGATGCCATATTCTCCGGTGCCGCAATTCGAAACTGGATTTCTTTCTTGTAAGCAGACTGTCCGCCAGGATAAATTTTGATTTTTGTGAAGTCAACATTCACATAGTAAATATTGTCAGCCTCTGCCCAGGGCAAAAGCCGGGAGATGGCTGCTCCCTGGTTGTAATTCGCAGTTATTGTAAAATCGTCTGCTGTATAGCCTTTTTTTATAACTTCTGTTATATCAATAAAATACTTAAATGATAAATGATCTCCCATCCTTGCAGGCCAACCTGTGCAATTATTTAATATAGCCTTGATCTCTATAAAGTTACTGCCTGAGGCGTTAATTCCGGCTTCTATAAAATACTCGTCATTCGTTACCTCTTCTATTGCTTTAAAGTCGGCAATGGGATCTCCGCCGTATTCTCCATAAAGTTTTGCAAGTGCTCCGACAAAACCGGCATTATAGTCACAGGCGACCTCGTTATTGACATAGTTATTGATTTCATCGGTGTAACTGTCGTCTTTATCCGGTCCCCCTGCCAGAGCTCCATAAAGGGTATGTCTGTGGTATGAAGGTACGGTCATGCTGTCCGCCCAGGAACTGTGGGCTGTTCTGTGGTGAGGCCTTTGGGGAGAATTTACTCCATAACCAACCACAAAACTGCGACCGCTGCTTCCCAGAGCATAGTCGATCTGCTGTTTCGCAAATTTCTTGTAGGTTTCCACTTTGTTTGCACTGCAGCCTGACCAGTCAGCATAAACGCTGGCTAAGAAAGCTGTGGTGGTGGCATATCTTAAAGCCCCCCAGGAATCCAGCCAGGCCAGGCCCTTTGGTGTATAGGAAATGCGGCTGCCGTTATATCCGATTGTCCAGTAATCCAGATGCATTTCCATACTGTTCTTGTACACCTCTTTTCCGGTTAATTTCGCAAGAAGCAAAGCAGCTCCATTGTGCACATCATCCCAGCATTGTGCCCATTTATAGGAAATGGTGGTAGATTGAGATTCTGTGCCCCAGTTTGGAACATAGGATTCTGCTTTGTCCAGATAATCGGAATCTTTGGTTGCTATATATAGCCATACACAAGACCAGGACAGTTCATCGTAGAAACCGCTGCTGGAAGTGTAAAAGCCATTGGCTGCGGTATAACCGCTGTCACTTTTTGTTTTGTCAGCAAATGAAAACAGCTCCTTGGCATGTTGAATGCAGGTCTGTGCATAGCTTGAGTCACGATCTGTAAAAATGACTGCCGCCGCCGCAAGAGCTGCCGCTGCCGCTGCGGAAACAGAAGAACCAGGACTGCTAAGATCAACCCGATAGGACGGTCTTCCCATCTGCATTACTTCTGCCGGCCCCCACCAGGAATGATCTGTATTGCCATTTCCCACCTGGTAGTAAAAGACATTTGCTGAAGGGTGGCACTTGATCAGATAGTCAGTTACCCATTTGATTTCCTTTAATAAATACTCCAACTGACCACTTTCTTTTAAGGCATCCTCTGCCTCATATACGCTCCAGGCGAGCATGGCGGCTGAATAAGCCATGGGGAGATTAAATTTCACATGATCTCCTGCATCATACCATCCTCCAGTTAAATCGATCCCTGCGTCTGAACCGTCAGACAGCCCTGAATCTCCTCTCCAGTTATTCCGGATATCAGAAGGCAGTTTTCCAGAACGTTGGAACTCATAAAACATGATTGCTTTTTGTAATGCTTCTCCGTAATTATAAATTGACTCTTTCTTTGACGGCTGAGCCGCAAGGGTGGTACTCATTTTTGTACGCATATCCAAATCTCCTTATCAATCGTTTCGCACGCTGAGCGATTGATGAAACGCATCCTTACGGGTTCTTATTGATAATCCTGACCCAAATCCAGTCTACTGATATTTGGGCCAGAATTTATATATTTTTAAGCTCTACGCTTTTATTACGGCTCTACTCCCCATTTCAGGCTGCCAGAAACATATCCTGTGATTTTTGTCCAGTCTGCATAACTGCTGCCTGATTTCGAAAAGGAATAATCTCCTGTCTGCGTATAACTGCTCCAATCAATTTTATTGAATCTTACCGGTACTTCAATGGACTGGCCCTCTGCCAGTTTACCGGCTCCAGCTGTAAATCCGATTTCCAGGTAGTAATCTGCGCCTGGCTTTGACTTCGGTATTTTTACAAAGGTACCTGTTACATTACTGCTGCCGACTGTAGACCAGTCACACCAGAAATTCTGGTCCTTTTCTTCGTCTATGGTGTAATAATATCTGAGTTTCAAATCTGTAAGTGTGATACTTGTTTTCCCAGTGTTGGTGATTTTGATTTTCGGTACAATTGAGCTTACCTGTGCGTTTGTGGTATCATTATACATTTGTACTTGGATGTCTCCGGCTGCTATTGAAGAATCTGTCACAGTCAGGACAAGTACAGGGTCAATCCCCGCGCTGAAATCAAAGGTGAGCTTTAATTTGCCGACTTCTTTTTCTGCCAGATAGGTTTTTAATAATACAACTGTATTATCGGTTAAGGTGTACTCAACACCCTCTGTTAAATATTTATTTCCCTCTTTAATCCCGATAAAGGTATTTCCATTTAAGGTAAGAGTGACTTTAATGTCTTTCTGGCTGCCTGCCTTTTTGTCAAAAGCTGCTGATGTGGGATCAATGGCAGAGTTGTTTACCGGCTCTCCGCCTTCTTCAAACAACATGGAATATACACCGTTTGCAATGGCAATGTCACACTGTGCCCAGAAGCGGTGGTAATTTAATACCGGAGCTGTTCCCCTTTTGTAAGCGTTCTCAACCTTCTGAAAATCAGGATCATCTTTGTATTTAGAACGGATATCTATAAACTTAACTCCTGATTTAATCTCATCTCCGTTTGGCATGGTTCCTGTCCATCCAGACGGTACATAGACTTCCTGATCAAAGAAGCGGCTGTAGTCGTTTCTTTGTTCGGGAATGGAAAGTCCTTTGTCACCTTTGTATAAATTCCACATACGATCTAATAATTCCTTGGCAAGTACTCTGGCTTCATCGTCACCGGAAGCTTTACTGTAATACAGTAAGGTGTTGGCAAGAGATCCTGACACACCAAGATCAGTGCCATAGGTGCTTACTTTTACATGCAGATTAGGATTTCCGGTATAGGAACCTGTCCAATTATCAGGCTGGCCGGACCAGTCCAGATTATCAGGAATCGCAAAGGTTCCGTCTGCTTCCAGTTTCACTACTGTTTTAATCCATTTAACCCATTTATCCAGTAAGGCTTTTGCCTTTAAATTCTTTGTTTTGTAATAATACTCTGCTACACGCTGCATTGACCATGCCTGGAACCCAAACCACCGGTTGCTTCCCGGATCAGCATATACAGGGTGTTCCTGATAACCCATTCCATAAAAGGTTGCGGTTCCTGAAGGCCAGCTTTCATAACGGCCTTATTTGAATTGGAGACACCTCCTGCAATTCCGCCTTCATCGGACTGCAGCCACTGATAGAATTCCAGCTGTCTCTCCAGGCTCTTACTCCAATCACTTGCACCATTCTGGGAGCGTGGTTTGAATTCATCATCCTGTGACAATATCCAGGCTGCCATGGGATTCTGGTAACCAAAATGGTTATGACTGCATCCAATTACCCAGGACCAGTTTGCGTTCTCGCCGCCACCCCATGCATAATACCAGCTAAGCAGATAATGAGCCCCCTCGTAACCGGTACCGGCAACAGCTGGCGATCCGATTTTACGGAAATATTTATCAAACATGGCATACCTTAAATAGTCACCCATTTTGCTTGCCTTGCCAATATAGGTTTCAAGATCCACCCCATATTCACTGGCCCACTGGTCTGCCCAGTATGTCGCCTGTATTGCCCGCGAATCTGCATCGGGTGCATCTGTATACTTAAACTGTTTTGCATAATTACTGTCTCCGGTAAACAGATCCAGAAATCCGTTTTTACCACCGAAACGCATATCATCCCAGCACGGCTGAGGAATTGTTTCCCAGGTAGATTCCTCTCTTCCTCTCTGGAAGGTATTGATATATGACGGTGCAGACTTGCCATCTCCCCGTCTGCCAAAACCATACCAGTTGTCCGCATCTAACAGCCAGTGCATGCCGTAGATAACAGAAGAACCATAGGTTGATTTTAAATCGTTATAGATTGGATCTGTTCCTACCGCTGCGCCAGAATCTAATTTGGCTGGATAAAGACTTGGCAGCTCCCATTCAGGGGCGTAGGTGGCGGGTTTGCTGGCATTGTATCCAGACATACTGCTGTTGGGCTGGTCTTTTTCTGTGGGAATGATATAGGTTTCTGCAATATCCCATGCTTTTTTAAAACCGGAAAAATCACCGGTAAATTTGCCATACATGGCTTCAAGCCAGATATAATAGCTTAGCGTTTCACTAGTTGTTACATGACCGTAGTCGGGGGCTTCAACTATCAGGGTTTCTATGCTGTGATAGGGGACTCCCTGGGGACTGAAATATCCATTTTCGGAATCGTGGAGTATTTCCCATAATTCCAGGAACCTTTTCTTATAAGCGCCTGTGGGCTCTTTTAGCTCTTTTAATGACTCGTTTTTCATTGTAAAATATCCTCCTCTTATACTAAAAAATCAACAGAATCTTCAAAACGATAAAATACTTAAATTATCCAATGGAATCACTCCTTTCACTGAAAATTATGGTAGCTATCTTTGAGACTCAATGGTTTTTAGTGTATGCCACATACAGGTAAATTCCAACATAAGTTCCGGGATTATATACGTTGAGTAGGATGTTAAGAAGCTTAATTGTTGCCTTTGTAAATGCTTTATTTAAATGCAATTTTTGATCTTATGACTTAGTTGAGTATAAAATATAATTTACTTTTATCACATTTTATCCGTAGGAAATAAGAGTCCAAATGGTACCAATCAATGTTATTAAATAAAAATTATAGGACTAAACAAACGGCACTTGTGTTAAAACAACCCTAAGGTAAGTATATGCAGAAGATGTCCTATAAGTGACGAAGACGTTTTACAGGGGTTATTTTCTTTATAGATTGATGATCTAAATGACGACTATTTATGGGCTGCAGAGGGGGATATTTTATAATCCTTAGTTAGTTTTCCGCCCCTCTGTCTCAACCATCTCATGGTGAAATTCACTGATTGTAATTGGTTCTATTCCGGTTGCCGACTCAAATCTGCCGGAGTTTATTTTGGGTCACCACTTGTTGAAGAAAAGTAAATTAATAGATTATAATGTATTTGATAATAATATAAATTGTCTTATTACTACTTAAAAGCGAAAAAAAGAGAAGCTCAAATTGAACCTCTCTATCTGAATCACCAATCTAAATTAGTACTATTGCAGTTATCATTGTATTATTATTTTGTCAATGAGTATCTGCTATTTCACTATACCAAAACACCTCCATGATAAAAACATTCATAAACTTTAATATTCTGGCAGTAAATTTCTTCGTAGCCCTGGAACCACTCCAT
>SVDS01000191.1 GCA_015057715.1 Paenibacillaceae bacterium | reverse complement strand
TAGCCGATAATCCTGTCCTCCTTCAACGCCTTAATAGGCTGCCGGGTGACATACTTATCCATTCGTCTTCCTCCTCTGAAGCAAGTGATCAATTACTTCTACCAGATGGGCGATTTCCGGCTTGCTCAGCTGTTCATCTGCACCCAACTGCTTTCCCTTTATCATCAGTTCCTGATTAATCATGGAAGAGAAAATGACCAAAGGAATATGCTTTAATTTTTTATCTTCTTTTACCAGCTTAGTCAGGCGGTGTCCATCCATCTCAGGCATCTCAATGTCTGTAATAATCAGGCTTACCTTCTCATCTAAATCAGAATCATCTCTTATCTGGCTTAAATAATTCCAGGCTTCCTGACCATTATTTTTAAAAGTGAGGTTTTCATATCCTGCTTTTGTAAGAGCAGCTTCAATCATCTTTGTTAAAAGAATGGAATCTTCTGCAATTAAAATCGGATTGGAAACAGATGTTCTCTTTCCCAGCTTATTAATATCATCGATCTGGATTCCGGTCTCAGGAGCGATGTCAGCAACAATTTTCTCAAAGTCAAGGATCGTAACAAGATCAGTTCCGCACTGAGCGATTCCAGTGGCTACGCCTTCATCTCCGCGGCTTATGGTATCATCTGGTTTCTGAATATTCTTCCAGGAAATACGGCTGATACCAACTACGCTGTGAACACGGAAAGCAATGTGCAGCTTGTTGAAATTGGTGATAATAAACAGATCTTTGGCTTGTTTTTCACCTTTATTGCCAGTAAGGTAATAAGGGAGATCAATAACTGTAAGAAGAAGATCCCTTGGTTTAAAAATACCCTCTACAGCTGGGTGGGCATGAGGGATGGGTTTCACCTTATCTGACATCATAATCTCGCGTACTTTCGCAACGTTAATTCCATACAACTCACCATAAATGGTGAATTCCATTATTTCAATTTCATTCGTCCCTGATTCTAATAAAATCTCTGTTTCTGCCATACTTTTTCTCCTTTATCCCAATATAATCCAGCAAAAACAACTGCCTGTTAATTTATCGGCAACTTTCTGCCAGTTCATAATGTTTACAAAACAATTTCTGCTCTGCCGTAAGTTCTGATTTTAACCTGCCCCGTGCTTACATCCATGGACATGGTTCGTGCATAGTTTTCTCCAACGTCCAAAGCAGCAAGCCGGATCCCCTCTTTTTGGAGAATCTGTTTTACGCTTATAATATTGCGGGCTCCGATATTGCCAAGAGTACTGTTACCCTGCAATTCGAACATTTTTGCCCCCCCTGCAATCTTTGCAATCAATCTTGGTTTTCTTGCGCCCAGGATTTCTATCTTTCTAAATGTCTCAGCAAGTCCTGTATCTGCATACTTAAATATATTTCCGTCTCCTGATCCGTATACTTCCGGAAGCATGAT
Source organism: Paenibacillaceae bacterium (assembly GCA_015057715.1). Lineage (GTDB taxonomy): Bacteria > Bacillota > Clostridia > Lachnospirales > Lachnospiraceae > Lacrimispora. The sequence goes on along the minus strand of SVDS01000191.1, from coordinate 6,330 downwards.
ATGCACAAGCGCCCCCAGTTTTATCATGGGATCGTATAAACAGATTCCAATGCAGGACCCCAGTGCATAGGTGATCAGTGTCCCCTCCTGCCTGGCAAATTTCATGTCCGCAATTCCCACTGTTATCTGTTTATCCATTTACAATCCCCAGCTTTTCCATTAAAAAGTTCAATGACATAATATCCGGCATCATCAGCAAGTCACTGTGAAGGACTTTTCCTCCTATTATAAACTGTCCGCTTATCATCATCATCTTATCTGTCTGATATCCAAATTCCACCATTGGAACACTTAAAATACCTCCCAGCATGTTGACTGCAATGTCAGGTACTGAAAGATTAATTGTAACCTCACTCAGTGTTGACATTGCGTTTACATAAGATGAGATAATAATATTACCGATCTCTTCCAAAGCAGAGGTCTCTAAAACATTGAGCTGGTAATAGTCTTCAATCTCCTGCTGCATAACGCTAGATAAAACCTCATTAATAAAATCCATTTTTAAAATAAAGAGCATTAAACCATTGATTTCTCCTGTCATCTTCACCAGGATCGCTGCCACAATTTCCTCTGGATCTCCCAGAAATTTAATAGCCTCATTGTATCCGAGTATCTGAACATCGGGTAGTGTCATACGAACAGTCTTGTTCAGCATAGAAGAAAGTGCGGTAGCCGCATTGCCTGTACCAATACTGCCTATCTCCCGTATCAGATCCAGCCCAAGCCCATTCATTTCATCATAACGTGTTATTTTCATATGATCGCCCTCTTTCATGAAACTCTGCGATATTTACCGCAGAGAATTTATTGTCGATTCAACTTCATCGGAAGTCTGTACCATCTTAAGAGCATAGGAATACGCTCTCTGGGCCTCCATCATTTTTGTCATCTCCAATGCAAAATCGGTACCGGACTGCTCCAGAGAACCATTTATTACTTTTGCCTTCTCCAGGAGAATGGGAGTCCCATTGACTGCCGTTGCAGAAAAAACATTGTCTCCTATGGGTTTAAGGTTACTGGTATTAGCAAAGGTATAGATTCCAATCGCATGGGGATCATGTTCTCCTTCCTGCAGTTCCTCCGTTTCATCTTCCTCTTCCTCTGCTTCCTCGGAAGGGTAGGATGCCGGCTTCACATCATAGGATATTTCCGCCTGATCCATATTGAGAACCCGTTTTCCATCTACATTGACAAGATAAAATTTGTCCGTTGTCTTTGCAAGGGAAAAACGTCCGTCCCTTGTATATGTGATTTCTCCGGATACAGGATCCTTGAGCATGAAATAGCCATCGCCTTGTACTGCGTAATCATGCTCCTGTCCAGTAGTCTGATATGGCATAGCAGTCATGTTTGTCTTTATCTGGTCAATTTTTGATCCGCTTCCGGTCTTTATGTTGGTATCATTAACAGAATTTCGTGTCTGTGCATAGATCAGATCGGAAAACACACTGTATTCCGGCTTAAAACCAACTGTATTTACATTTGCTATATTATTCGATACAACATTCAGTTTCGTCTGCTGATTCATGGCACCCTGTGCGCCTATGTAAAAGGATTGATTCATCCGTTGTTCCTCCCCTATACTCTGCCAATGTCAGATACTATTTTTCCCATGAGCTGGTCGTACATCTTAAGCACCTGGGCTGCACTCTGGGTAGCTCTCTGACTGGTCATCATGGAGGTCATCTGCTCAATTGGATCGATATTGGATCGTTCCACTGACTTCCACATAACTCCACCGTCAACAGCTTTTCCCTCTGCCTGGGTGGTGAAGGTTCCATTATCCCCTTTTACCAGCTGAGCTGTATCATCGAAGTTTACTACACCAAGCTTTCCAAGCAGCGTTGGTTCTACTGCTTCCGTATCACCGCCATCTTCATCGGTTTTAAGACCTTTTAAGGGCTCTTCATATATATTACCGGATTTGTCCACTGTAATGTGATTAGACGTCATTTCGATGGGATTTCCGTCTTCTCCAAGTACCCTTCCTAAATTTGATAAGCAAAGGTAACCATCCTTATCCACATCAAAAGAGCCATTTCTTGTATAAAGACGAGTCCCGTCAGCACCCTCGATTGTAAAAAATCCAGGCTTTGTTAAAGCAAAGTCCAGATTACCGCCTGTTTCCTCCACATTGCCCTGATCAAAGCTGGTTTTCACACCTGCTACTGTTTTCAGCATGGATGCAGTACCAATTGGAGTGTAACTGCTTTTATCCACATTACCGCTTCTGTAGAGCATCTCTTCTTTAAATGTGGTGCTGGTCATACGGTCTGATTTAAACCCAGGAGTACTTACGTTTACCATATTGTTACTGATGGTATTTAAATTCCGATTCTGATAAAGCATACCGGAAGCCAGATTATAAAATCCTTGAAACATCCCGCTATTCCCCTTTCCTATTTCCCATTTATAAAATTAGTCAGATTCAGTCTTAATTTCTGTATGGCATTGGAGTGAATCTGTGAAATTCTTGGTTCACTGACATTCATGACCCTGGCAATCTCTTTCATATTTAATTCGTCCATATAATACAAAGAAATAACCTTTTGTTCATTTTCCTTTAAATTATTTATTGCAGATACCAGTACCTGTTTAAATTCTTCCTGAAGATAGTGAGATTCCGGCTGGTCATTTTCGCTGATGGAGGGCAGCTGAACTGTCTTCTTGTTGTCATTGCTTCCCTCTAACACCATATCAAGGGATATGACGCTGTAAACATTGGTCTTTCCTAACGCTTCCTGATATTTATCCAGCGATACATTTAAATACTCGGCCGTTTCTTTTGAGGATGGGAAACGTCCCAGACGGTTACACAATTCCATAACCGTATTGTCCAGTTCTTTGGCATTTTTTCTGACACTTCTTGGGATCCAGTCCTGTTTTCTTGCCATATCTATAATCATACCACGAATTCGCTTGGAAATATATGTTTCAAACTTCACATTCATATCAGGATCAAACTTTTCAATCCCATTCATGATCGTCAATACACCTTCATTAACGATATCCTCTATCTGAGCAAAGCTTAAATAGACATCACGCATTTGAATTGAAATGCTTTTCACCATATACATATAACGCATTACCAGCTCGTGCTTGATTTTAATATCCTTAGTACGCTTATATTTAATTAGTAAATCTTCATTGGTATATTGGCTTAACTCCTGCTCCATTCCGATTAACACTGCCTTTCTGACATTAATCCCTGTCAAACGGTAATATTTCCGACTGCCTGGATCTGAATATTATTTGCAATTTCATTAAATGAAAGAACATAGACATTGGGATAAAACTGTTCGATCAGACGGTAGAAATACAGCCTTACAACCTGACTTGTTAGAATCACAGGTTTTTGTTCCAGATCGTTAAATTTCTTAATCTGTTCACCCAGCTGTCCGATTACTGACTGCATCACCTCAGGGCTGAGAGCCAGATAAACGCCCTGCTCCCCTTTTGCCATGCTGCTGATAATATTTTTCTCCAGATCTGCATCCAGAGTCAGAACTTTCATCTGACCTCCATCACAGAACATTCTGGTAATGGTTCTCTTTAAAGCGATTCTGATATTCTCAGTAATAAGATCGATATCTCTGGTTGTTGAAAGAGCATCCACAATGGTCTCTAAAATGGTTTCCATATCTTTGATCGGCACACCCTCTTTTAAAAGACTGTTGAGTATCTTTTGGAAGTTGCCGTAGGATAACTGACCTGGGAATAACTCCTCCACAAGTTCAGGTGAATGTTTCTTAACATTGTCTAACAGCTGCATAATTTCCTGTCTGCCAAGCATCTCATATGCATGCTGCTTGATTGTCTCTGATAAATGAGTCAGCATAACTGACAACGGATCAATAACTGTATATCCATAGATTTCGGCCATTTCTTTATTTTCAGGCCGGATCCATTTACTTGGGATTCCATAAGCCGGCTCAACAGTTTCAATTCCATCTACTTCACCGGAAAGAACCGGCGGTTCCAAGGCGAGATAATAATCTACAAGGATTTCACCCTTTGCTACTTCTTCACCTCTGATCTTAACTACGTACTGGTTGGTATTCAGACTGGAACTGTCTCTTAGTCTGACCGATGGAATAACAAATCCCATATCCTGGGCATACTGTCTTCTGAAAATGACAATACGGTTAATTAACTTTCCTCCGCTGCCTTCATCAATCAGGGGGATCAGGCTGTAGCCGAATTCCAGCTCAATGGGGTCTACACTAATCAGGGAATATACATTATTTACATCTCTGTAATAGGATTCTTCGTCTGCCGGTGTCTGCTGGCTTGTATCCTCCATGAACGTATTCTGATACTGCTCCACCTCTTTAGAGGCTGACTGTTTGACTTTACGCTCCAGCTGATAACCGGTTCCTATGAGTAAAACTGCCATAAGACCAAGCTGGAATTTTGGCATTCCTGGAACAAGCATCAGTACAACCAAAACAAATCCCGTAAGCATAATGGCTCTTGGCTGAGCCAAAAACTGTGCGGACACATCCTCATTTAAGCTGCCATCTGATACGGCTCTGGTAACAACCATACCGGTAGCTACTGCGATCATAAGGGAAGGAAGCTGGGATACCAGTCCATCACCTACTGTAGCAATACTATAAATGGTTAAAACCTGGGAGAAGGGCATATTGGACTGAACAATACCAATGATCGCACCACCAATAAAATTGATTGCTGTAATGATCAAAGAAACGATTGCATCGCCCTTTACGAATTTGGTGGCACCATCCATGGCACCGTAAAAATCTGCTTCCTTCTGGATTTTATAACGTCTCAGCTTTGCTTCCTGCTCATTGATCAGACCAGAACTTAAATCCGCATCAATGGCCATCTGCTTTCCTGGCATGGCATCCAGGGTAAATCTGGCTGCAACCTCAGATACTCGTTCCGTACCTTTTGTAATAACCAGAAAGTTTACTAAAACAATAATCAGGAATATGATAAAACCTACTACAACATTTCCCTGCAATACGAAATCACCAAAGGCCTTAATAACGAGACCGGAAGATCCCATTTTGGTTAAAATGTTACGGGTGGAAGAAACGTTAAGTCCAAGCCGCAACAATGTGGTGATCAAAAGCAACGATGGAAATATGGAAAATTCCAACGGCTCCGAAATGTTCATGGTTATCAGAAGGATAATCATGGATAGGGAAATATTTATTATAATCATTACATCCATAAAAAATGGAGGCAATGGGATGATCAAAAGAAGCACAATTGTAATGACAAATACTACAACGGAATTTTTAAGTAAAGTCTTCATTCTTTTTACACCATTTCTTTCAAGTATCTATGCCGCATTTTCTACTCTATGATCTTGTTATTCATACGGTATACGTATACCAGAATCTCAGCGACCATACCATAATATTCCGGAGGGATAGGTTCCCCCACTTTGGTACTGGCAAAAATCCCCCTTGCAAGAGGCTTGTTCTCCAGCACATAGATTCCATGTTCCTCGCCTATGGCCACAATCCTTAAAGCAAGTTCATCCTGACCCTTGGCAAGCAGAACTGGTGCATTATCTTTTTCTATATCATAACGCAGTGCTACCGCAAAGTGGGTCGGATTTCGAATAATTACATCTGCAGTAGGTACTGACTGCATCATCCTGCTACGGGCTCTTTCTCTTTGCAGGTTCCGGATACGCCCTTTAATCTCCGGATTTCCTTCTGTCTGCTTGTATTCCTCTTTCATCTCCTGCTTTGACATCTTAATCTGGCGTTCATAATCCCACCATTGGTAGAAATAATCGAAGCCGGCGATTGCCAGGAATACAATTGATACTTTCATTACCATATCCATGATAGAATTCAAAACATAAACTGACGAATCCATTACATTCATATCAATGGTTCTGGCTACTGCTCTTAAATCACCTTTTATGATCTGATAAAGAATGATTGAAAGTATAATAATTTTGATTAAATTTTTAATAAGCTCTACCAGACTCTTTAAAGAGAGAATATTTTTAATCCCTTTAATTGGATTTAGTTTTTCAAACTTAGGTGCCAGATTACTTTTGGTAAATAGAAATCCTGTCTGAATTCCTGTTCCAATCACTGCCAATGTAGTAGAAACAAGAATAATGGGTATCGCTGCTTTGGCAATGGCAATTACCATATCCCAGAAAATACTGGTTGTATAATCTGACATGGTATCTGCTAACGGAGCCAGACTGACATATTTGATCATATAGTCCCGCATGGTCCGATACATGAGCGGAAATAATGCTTTCAACATCACGAAAGTTCCAAGAAGAGTGGCGATCATTACCACATCCTTACTAACAGCAACATGACCTTTTTT
>SVDS01000190.1 GCA_015057715.1 Paenibacillaceae bacterium | reverse complement strand
GATCCAGGTGGTTTTTTATTTGGATAATAACTGTTAAATATGGATAAAATATGGATTTTTCAGAAATTTAGTTGTATAATAGTATTATAAGATAACTGGAAGGAGTGATCGATATGAGTGAAAACTTAGTGATTGCGATTGGAAGGCAGTGCGGAAGTTCTGGTAAGGTTATTGGTGAGAAAGTGGCGGCAGCCCTTGGTATTAAATGCTATGATAAGGAGTTACTGGCACTGGCTGCCAAGAACAGTGGATTATGTGAGGAATTATTTCAAAGCCATGATGAAAAGCCCACCAATAGCTTTTTATATTCTCTGGTTATGGATACATACAACGTTGGATTAACAAGTTCTGGTTATATGGATATGCCCATTAATCATAAGATTTTTCTGGCGCAGTTTGATACAATTAAGAAGCTGGCTGAGGAAGAGTCCTGTGTTATTGTTGGAAGATGTGCGGACTATGCATTGGCAGATGATCCAAATCTTGTTTCTGTATTTATTACAGCAGATGACAAAGATAAGATACAGTCCTTAAAAGAGCTGTACCAGATTGATGATGCAAAGGCAAAAGAAGTAATGGTTAAGACAGACAAAAAGCGTTCCAGTTATTATAACTACTATTCCAATAAAAAGTGGGGAGATGTAAGAAGCTACGATTTATGTATTAACCGCAGCCCCATTGGTGTGGATGGAGCAGTAGATATGATACTGAAGTATATTGAAGTAAAAGGTAAGGGAAAAAACTAACAGCAGTAAATAATAGATTTTGAAAGCGGACATTTCTTTAAACAGAGGAAATGTCCGTTGACATTTTCTCATGAGTATGATAATGTTTGAATATACAAAATAATGTAAATTGATGAGAGCGTGATTGGATGAAAGAAAAGAACCTGGGGTATGGGAGTTTATATCAGAAAACCGGAGTAACAAAAAGCCTGCTGGCTCTTGATTTAATGTCCAGAAATGTGGGAGACAGACTTCTCCCCATATCAGAGTATCAGGAAAAATTCGGAGTTTCCCGTGGAACGATACAGAATGCATTTGCCTTTTTAAAGGATAGCAATGCTGTTGTTTTAGAAAATCATGGACACCAGGGAACTTATATTACATCACTGGACCATAAGATGCTGCAGGAGAATTGTATGCCCAGAGGGGTTATGGGTATCATGCCTCTGCCTTATTCCGTAACGTATGAAGGTTTGGCTACTGCCATGTATGAACAATTTTCTTCTTTAAACTTTAACATGGCTTATGCAAGAGGAGCGGTAGGACGTATAGAACTGGTGGAATCAGGGACGTATCATTTTGCACTATGCTCCCAGTTTGCTGCTGAACAATCTATAAAAGATGGAAAACAGATTGAAATAGCAATAAATTTTGGACCCGGAAGTTTTCTTTCCAGGCATGTACTGCTTTTGTCTGATTCCAGATATGACAGTATCCAGGATGGAATGAGAGTGGCTTATGACAGCAATTCCCTGGATCAAAGCTTTATAACAAGAAATATCATTCATGGCAGGAATGTGACGCTGGTTCCCATCAGAACACAGCAGACTTTAACTGCATTAAAAGAGGGAATCATAGATGCGGGCGTATGGAATTATGATGACATTCTGGAGAATAAGCACGATTCCGTTAAAGTGGCATTTCTTGCAGACTCTGATTACAATAACCTGTTTTCCACGGCGGTTCTTGTAATTGGAAAAGAAGAGGAGTACTTAAAAGCAATGTTACTAAAATATATTCATGCAGCACAGGTTACAGCTATTATACGTGATGTTAGAGAAAAGAAAAGAGAACCCTTTTTTTAATTGGGTTTTTAATCTATCAATATACAAAATAATGTACATTAGACTTGGGGGAAATCATGAATCTAAATGAACTTTTAATGGAACGTCTGAACATTCTGGAAGAGAATCATGTAATTTGTACGGAAGCAGCTAATTATTCAAAAATAGCCGTGATGCGTATTCTGGCTGAAATACCGGATTTGGAAGAATCAAAAGCGGTGATGTTCATTACCCATCTTGCTATGGCAGTACAGCGAATTTTAAGTGGTGAGGATGAGATTGCGTTGGACAGTCAGGTTTTAAAAAGTGTAATGGATGAGCCGGTTTTCAAACAGGCGCAGGAACTTAGGGATGAACTATTGCAGGAAACTGAAATTCAGTTTCCACAATCAGAAAAGGATTTTTTAGCCGTTCATCTTTGTAACCTGCTTACATAGTAGGGTGTGAATGCGAATTCGCATTTATATAAAGGAGAAAATAGGAGGTAGCAAAATGAAAATTGTGGTTGGGGGCCAGATTGACAAGGAAGAAATCGCTAAAATTGTGAGTCAGCTTATGAATGGAAAAGCTGAGATCGAAATTAAGGGTGATCTCGATGGTGCCATGGGAATCAGGGAAGGGAAATATGATTATTATGTGGGGGCTTGTAATACAGGAGGGGGCGGAGCCCTTGCAATGGCACTGGCGCTGTTAGGCACTAAATCCTGTTCTACTATTTCCATGCCTGGCCAGATTAAAAGCGAAGCATTTATACGGGAAGAGGTAGACAAAGGAAAAAAAGCGTTTGGTTTTACAGCCCAGCATAAAGAAGAGGTTCTACCGGTTCTGTTAAAGGCAATCTGCGAAAAAGAGGGGGTATAATGATATGAAATATGTTGTAATTACATTAATCGGAGCACTTGCTTCTGTTCTTTCTAACCAGGGAATTGCAGTATTTAATGATGGTTTCAGACCAATTGCAGGTCAGTATTTTAATGGAGAAATCAGCCGGAAAGAATTAGCGGCCATGAGTTTTGCCATCAGCTTCGGACTGGTAATTGGATTTGGTATTCCCACTTCCATAGCAGCAAGTATTATTCTCATCCACTGCTTACTGCTGACCACAGATATGATCGGTTCCTTCTGCAATAACAGCAGAAACGGTATGATTCTTTCAGCGGTTATCGGAGCGGTTTATGGTGTTGCCATTCTGGCAGGACTGGAATTTATCGTTAAATTTTTTGGTTATCTTCCTTACAATTTTACAAGTGATTTAGGAAGTGTATCTGGCTACATAACAGTGGCATTTGCCATATTCCCTGCAATTGGGATTGCTTATCAGCATGGCTTTAAGAAAGGTATGACAGCTGGAGGGGGAACGATTCTGGTTTATTATCTGATTAAAAAATTCGGAGTTTTTACACTTGGAGCTGGTAAGGTTACTTTAAATGCAGAAGGCATGGCAATGTTAGCAGGAATGATACTAATGATTATTTTTGCTGCACAGCGCAAAGGAACAGAAAATACCAACGAGGTACTTACCCAGGGCTTTGAAGGCAATATTCTCCGGATTCGTAAGAAATGGCTGCTTCTTGCAATTATGGGCGGTCTTCTTGCGGCAGGAACCAGTCTTTCCATCGTAGCAGGTGATCCGGCCTCCTTGGCACTGTTAGCAAAACAAGAGTACAGCAACGCCGGTCTGACTGCTCTGGCAAGAGCAATCGGTTTTATTCCACTTGTATTTACCACTGCCATTGTTACTGGAGTTTATGGCGTGGCAGGATGCACATTTGTTTTTGTGATTGGATTGTTTTTCCATGGCAATCCCATTGTTGCTTTTATTCTTGGTTTCGCAGTTATGGTTGCTGAAATTTATCTCATCAATATATTTGCAAAGGGCATGGATCGTTTCCCTGGCGTAAAAGATATGGGTGAATATGTGAGAACTTCCATGAATAAGGTGCTTGAAGTTTCACTGCTGGCAGGAGGAATCGTGGCCGCTGAAAAAATGTCTGTGGCTGCCTCTGGCTACACAGGAATTGGTGCACTGTTTGTAATAGGGGCATTTCTATTAAATAAAAAAGCAAAAAAACCAATCGTAGATCTTGCTGTTGGTCCGGTGGCCTGTATCGTATTTGGTATAATGATGAATCTGCTTTTACTGATTGGACTCATCGCAGTTCCTGTTGCGAAATAAGGTCATTTTATGGAAAAGATTGTACATTATGCAAAGAAGACATTTCTTGCTCTGAAAGATCCCTATCATACGGTTATTACTGTAAAGCCATGCATTATTGACAGAGCATCTTCTTTTTTGGAGAACCAGGGCGCGGTATGGTACACGGGAATTAAAAATACAGACACCATACCGGCAGAACTAAAAGAACGGCTGGAGGAAAGGGGATTCCTCATTCATACAACGGATCAGATGGCTTTAGGAGGAAGAGCAATTGACTTACAGCTTATTAATCCCATTACCGGGAACTGGATGACCGGTTCCAGCAGCGGTACGGCCTTAAATGTATTTTATGGAATCAATGATGCCGGTATTGGAACGGATGGCGGGGGTAGTGTGCTTGCCCCAGCCGCCGCTCTCAATCTTTACGGTTTTATATCTCCTATGATCGAGCAGGAGAAAATGATTCGTTATCATAGGATTTCAACAGATGGAATTGGATTTCAGCCAGCCATAGGCGCCATTACCAGAGATCTTGATACCATGGAGAAGCTATTAAGCCCTCTGTTTGGATACGACATAACCAAGTTTCAGCCCCAGGAAGATACTTACACAATAATTGAGGCGGAAAAATGCCATAACCTTCCTGATATTTATGGAAGCAGGGAACCATTGATTGAATATCTAAACAGTACGGTGAAGTCCCGTACTGTTGTTATATCCCAAGAAGGTCCGGTAGACGTGAATGCTCCTGGCGACAGCATATTCGGACATTTCGATAAAGAAACAGCCAAATGTCAGAGCCGGTCTGGCAAAGGGCTGATGCGGGTTGTTAATATGAGCGGAAAATCAGCACTGACCGTTCCTTCAAAAGGGCTTGGCCGCTGTACGGTTATTATCTGTGAAAGCAGGCCGGAGGATATCGCTTACATGTTCCAGCTGGCAAGGGCACACCAAAATCAGCCTTCCCCATTAATTCAACGGTATTTCATGAATTTTGATATGTATTTTCAGCAGTAAAGAGAGGAGGAACTTATGAAAAAAGGATATACACTAATGCATGAACACATCACCATAGATTTATCCGGAATCAAGAATGATGAGGACTGCCGTCTGGACTGCTTTGAGGAGTCACAAAATGAGCTGTGCCGACTGTATGAGCTGGGGGTAAGAAGAATCCTCGATGTAACCAATATCGGCATGGGACGAAACTCCGATTACTGCCGCCTGATGGAAGAAAGCACCGGGATACAGATTCTTTCAGCGACCGGGTTTTATAAGGAACCCTTTCTTCCGGATTTTGTTTATACCATGTCTGTCAGGGAACTGGCCAAGCTTGCGGTAAAAGAAATCTCAGAAGGGATTGCAAATACAGGAATTAAGGCAAGTGTAATCGGGGAATTCGGCACCAGTAAGGATACCTTTACTGAAATGGAACGGAAAGTTTTTGATTCCATGGCTCTTGCAGCTATACAAACCGGTGCAGTTGTCACGACCCATACGACCCTTGGAACCATGGCTTTGGAGCAGGCAGAATATTTAAAGGCCGAAGGAGTAAAGCCGGAAAATATTATTATCGGGCATCTGGATCTGTCCCAAAATCCCGATACCATTATATCGGTATTGAAGGAAGGCGTGAATATTGGATTTGATACAGTAGGAAAAAATAATTACTGTCCGGATACATTCCGCGCCCAGATGTTAAAACAAATTGCCAAAGAAGGTTATCTGGATCAGGTGGTGCTATCCATGGATATTACCAGAAAGTCACATTTAAAGAAGTGGGGAGGCCCAGGTTATGCATATTTGTTTGAGACATTTCTCCCCATGCTTCTGGAATACGGATTGTCTGAGACTGAGATTGAGCAGTTGATGATTGATAATCCAAACAGGATATTAAAACAGGAGGCTTAACATGAATACCAGTCCACTTAACAGCTTATCCGTTCAGGAAGCAGCCAGACTGCAATTTAAAATCATTGACTGCATTACGAAAAGATTTGAAGGTCATGAAATATTAACACAGGGAGATTTAGGAGTCACTCCAGGAATCAACAAACCTGTCATAACTCAGAAAGCAGAACAGGTAATTGCAGATATTTTTGATGCAGAAGCCTGTATTCTGGTGAGAGGGGCAGGAACTGGAGCTATTCGCCTGGGACTTCACAGTATGTTAAAACCAGGTGAAAAAATACTGGTTCACAAAGCGCCTGTTTACAATACTACAGCTGTTTCCATGGAAATGATGAACATTTCGGCGGTTGAGGCAGATTATAATGACTTAAGTGAGATAAAGCAGGTAATAAAGGAGAACCCGGGGCTAAAAGGCGCACTGATACAGTATACAAGACAGAAACCGGAGGATGCCTACGATATGGCACAGGTGGTGAAAACAATAAAAGAAAGCGGCAGTCTGCCAGTTCTCACTGATGACAATTATGCCGTTATGAAAGTCAGCCGGATTGGAATTCAGTGCGGCGCTGATCTTTCCTGTTTTTCAGCGTTTAAACTTCTGGGACCGGAGGGGGTCGGCGTAATCGTAGGAAAGGCTTCTTATATTGAAAAGCTGGTGAGAGAAAATTATTCCGGTGGTATGCAGGTGCAGGGACACGAGGCACTTGAAGTACTCCGTGGTTTTGCATATGCGCCGGTGGCTCTTGCCATACAGGCAGAGGTAAATGAAGAATGTGTAACAAGGCTGAATTCAGGAGAGATACCTTGCGTAAAGCAGTCGTTTATTGCAAATGCACAGTCAAAGGTTCTTCTGGTGGAGTTTAAAGAAGAGATTGCTGAGAAAGTTCTAATAGAAGCAGAAAAATTAGGAGCAGCGCCTAATCCGGTGGGAGCAGAGTCAAAATATGAGATCGTACCCATGTTTTACAAGATATCCGGGACATTTCAGAGCACAGATCCGGCACTTAAGAAGCGTATGATTCGGATCAATCCCATGCGTTCAGGCGCTGATACCATTTTACGTATATTAAAAGAAGCAGCGGAAAGAGTGATATAGATGTTTTTAGAGCAGACAGTAAAACGAAACAGGGAATTAGCAGAGGTTTCCTTTCAAATGCATCAAAGCGGACGAATCCAACCGGATAGCTATGTGATAGACGTGGATACATTTCTGGAAAATGCTGCTCTGATGCTTAAGGAAGCAAAGAAAATGGGAATCCGTTTGTTTTTTATGCTGAAACAGGTGGGAAGGAACCCATACCTTGCAGGAAAACTGATGGAACTTGGATTTGAAGGAGCGGTTGCAGTTGATTACAGGGAAGCAAAAATCCTGATGAATCATCGCATTCCCATAGCTAATATGGGTCATCTGGTGCAAATTCCCAACTCCCAGATAGAGGAGTTTGTAGCCTACCGCCCAATGATGATTACGGTTTATTCGGAAGAAAAAATCAGCCGGATACATGAGGCGGCCAAGAAGCTGGGAGTGGTTCAGGATGTGATTTTACGTGTTTACAATGATTCAGACATGATATATTCTGGTCAGACAGCTGGGTTTCATTTAAATGAGTTAGAAGCGCTTACGGCACGGATAAAGAGCTTGTATCCCTGTGTCGCTATTACCGGTGTAACTTCATTTCCCTGTTTTTTATATGATGAAACAGCTGGCGATCTAAGAGCTACTGAGAATATGAATACAGTTAAGCAGGCGGTTCAAATCATTGACAGAAACGGAATAAACTGCAGTGTCATTGATACTCCATCGGGAACCTGTATCCATGCTTTGGAAAAGATAAAGGAGCAGGGCGGTAACTGCGGAGAACCAGGTCATGGGCTTTCTGG
>SVDS01000189.1 GCA_015057715.1 Paenibacillaceae bacterium | reverse complement strand
CTTTTTCAAGTTTCTCACCTGAAAAGGTCTGAAGCATCTCCTCAAGCTCTGACATCCGTTTTTTCAAATCAAAAACTTTTTGAAATGCCATGCGGATTACATCTATCGCTTTGGTATCCTCACTGTAAACAGGGATCTGGTTTAAATACCCTACCTTAACCCCTTTACGAAGATTTACCTCACCAGCCTGATAATCTTCCAAAGTCTCCTCCCCATACAATGTTTCCCCTGCTTTCATCTGCTCCACATCCTCAATCGATCCCTGTAAATTTAAGTTACTTTCCTTAAACTTACCCATAATGATCTTCATAATTGTGGTTTTCCCACACCCATTTTTGCCAATTAATCCAATCCTCTCCCCGGTTTTTACTTCAAAACTTATTGTTTCAAATATCTTGTTTGCTCCATAAAATTTCGTTAAATTATTAATACTTAATTCTATCATGACTTTGCCTGACCTTTCTTTTATAAACATATTTCTGCTTTTTCTTAAAAATGAACGCAAAAAACCCAAAGCCAATAAGCTTTGGGTCGCAATTCTTATAATTATCACCGTAATAACAAATGATATTAATCTGAATACTCCAAATATCTTATATGGTTAACTTTAAATCTATTAAATTTGGACGCACTTCTAGCCTTAACCTGAAATAATGCGATCATAATAGATTCCAATTTTGCCCATTTAAGTGTGGAGTTCATGTTTGTTATTACCTTTCCTCGTTTAAAAATACTATATTTCTTTTATAATAAGCCAGAAAATATATCCCGTCAAGTATTTTAAGCATTTTAGCAGATATGCCTGGTATATGGTTCCAGCAGGAACAGGAGCTGTGTCGTAACTTCCTGTACACTACAAGGCATGGAATTATTGATCCACCATTCCAATACTCCAATAAACCCGGAGGTCAAAAAGTGAGTAGTAATACCATTTGAAAATTTGTTGTCATCTGACTTTTTCCCTATGACATCGGTTACTGTTTGAGCAATAATCACATATAAGCGGCTGCGGAAAAATCCAAATCCTTCGTTGTTAAGAAGCAACTTGTAAATCGTAAAATTTTTCTCCAGATATTCAAAAACACGTTGAATTGCACTGGCATCTAAAGTGGTATTGGAACTATTGGCACAGTGATTTACCAGCAGCTCAATATATTTTTCAATACACTTGTCAAGTAGGTCGTATTTATCCATATAATGCAGATAAACAGTCCCACGGTTTATATCTGCACGCTCTGCAATATCATTGATGGTAATTTTCTCAAATTCTTTTTCAGATAGCAGGTCGATAAAGGTGTCCATAATCAACTGCCTTGTTTTTTTAATTCTTCTATCCACAGCGTTCTCCTTCAGGTATTCAACAAATCAGTATATTATGTTTAGTTTTCAACAATTGGAACGAACATAACCATTGTAACTCCAGTCACGAATCAGTACACTAACAGTACCAAACACGTGTTGAAAAGTCAACATATGATTCGTCAGGAGGTTGTTTTATGAAAATACTAATTTGGGGCCGCGGTGTTATAGGAACACAGTATGCCTGGGCATTGGAAAACGCAGGCCACACGGTTGAGTTCTATGTTCGGGAAGGCAGGAAGGCGCAATACGGTTCCTATGTAAATTTGGAACTATGGGATACAAGAAAAAGTAAAAAAGACCGCATAGTAAAAGAAAAATGGGATATTGTCATGCACGAAGAGTTAAAGGAAAATCACGACTATGACCTGATTTTTATAAGCGTCAATCCTGAACAGATATCAAGTGTGGTTAAGTACCTGGCACCGCGAGTTGGAAATGCAACAGTCCTTTTTTTCAGTAACTTTTGGCAAGACCCCCAATTGGCTGTTTCACCGATTCCGCGCAATCAGATTGTTTATGGCTTCCCCGGTGGAGGCGGCGGATTTGAAGGGAACACTTTGTACGGTGGGTTTTACAAAACAGTTCAGTTTGGAACTTTTGAATCCCAGCCCACCAAAAGTGATTTAGAGGTTCGTAAGCTTTTTGTTCAGGCAGGTTTCAAGATCATAGTTCAAAAGGATATAAAAAGCTGGCTCTGGAATCATTTCGCGTTCAACGCTGCAATGGAAGCAGAAGTATTAAAAAGCGGTAGTTTTAAAGTAGTAATTTCTTCACGAGAAGCACTGGAGGGAGTAGGCCGTAACTTGAAAGAAATAACTCCTGTAATAAAAGCGAGGGGTTCAAAACTTGATCTTTTGACAAAAGTTTTGAGCATCCTACCTCCAAAAGTCGTAAGTTTTATTATGACTTATGTTGTTTTTTCTCCGAAAAGCATGGCTTATGCACTTATGGCGCATAACCACTTTAAAGTTGGCTATGCTGTACAGGAAATTATTACAGCTGCCAGAAAGTACGGAATAAAGGTTCCACGGCTTACCGAAGTAGAAAACTTGATTTCGGACCAATAAACAAGGACCTCCTATCATAGAATAATAACTATGCCAGGAGGTCCTATTCTGTTGTGAGGTGATGTAATTTTTTAGGTTAATTATATTTTAAGATTTTTAATTGCATCAGCTGCTTCACGAGTTGCTAAATGAATCTTTCTTGGTGCTACTGCGTCACCTATTGTAATAACAGGAATATCCAAAACTTTAAGTTCTTCTGTAAGACTGTTTACAGACTGAGTACCAACTGCTGAAATTATTGTATCAACATGTTTGATTGTCTTTGTTTCGCCATCCTTAACATAAGTAATAGAATCAGCAGAAATTTCTTTTACGGCTGCACCTTCCAGTATATCAACATTTTTATCCATCAATCTAGTCATCAACTGGTCACGCTGTGGAGTATAATCATCTATCATTACGTAATCCTTCATTTCAATGACAGTAACTTTTCTTGCATACTGTTTCCTATAATAGCGCGGAGCAGCAATCATGTCTGCACATTCACAGCCAACAAGACCACCACCAATCACTACTATATTAATGCCGATATTTGCATTGCCTCTGATTGCATCCCATGCACCGATAACATTCGGATGGCCACTTTCTGTTATCCATTTTGCTTCGATAGGTTTACCGCCTGTTGCAACAATAACAGCATCCGGTTTCATATCAACAACATACTCTTTTGTTGCTTCTGTGTTAAGTCTGATATCTACACCATGTTTTTTAACCTGATTAATAAGATATTTAACACCGCAGGCAAATTCCTGTTTTGTTGGTGGATATGCTGCTAATTCAAACTGGCCGCCCAAATAATTTGCTTTTTCAACAAGCGTTACATCGTAGCCTGCAATTGCAGCCTGACCTGCAGCTTCCAAACCACCAGGGCCACCGCCGATTACTAAAACTTTCTTACCTTTATTGTTTTCATCATAAACCACTCCACCCTCTAATTCGTGTCCGGATAAAGTGTTCATTGCGCAGTAGAAGCCATTACCATACATTGCTGATGTAACGCATTCGTTGCAGCCAAGACATGGTCTGATATCTTCTTCTCTGCCTTCTTTAATTTTGTTTGGGAGTTCCGGGTCTGCAATAAGAGCACGTCCCATAAAAATAATATCTGCTATACCAGCTTCAAGCAATTCTTCAGCAATTTCCGGGTCAGTAATTCTACCGATCGTACCTACAGGAATATTAACAGATTCCTTAATTGCTTTTGCTCTATTGGCGAAAAGTCCCTGTGGTGATCCGTGTGGTGGCTGAATGTTTGCAATTGAAATCAATGAACCATGAGATGCGTGAATATAGTTAATACCTGCTTTTTCAAACATTCTTGCCATTCTGCAGGAATCTTCCAATGTAATACCATCAACTTCATCATAAGCATCGGAAATACGAACGCCAAGAACCATATCAGGACCTACTGCTTGTCTTACCGCTTCAACGATTTCAAGAGGGTATTTCATTCTGCAAGAAAGCCTTCCCCCATATTCGTCTGTTCTCTTGTTGTGAATTGAAGAAACAAATGTACCAAGCAATCCGTGGTTATGTGCACAATGAATTTCAATACCATCAACGCCTGCTTTTACTACGCGGAGAGCCGCATCCACGTACATTTGTTTTATTTCTGCCATCTGTTCTATTGTAATGACCTGCGGAATTGCATTCAGGTTATAGATGTGAGGAACAGAAGATGCGCAAAGCGGGCCATACTGGGTCGGGTCATTCTTGATAAGTGGAATTGGACCTGCATGCAGCAGCTGACTGATTGCTTTCGAACCACCGTCATGAATCGCATCAACCATTTCTTTGTATTTAGGCATAAATTTGTCATCAAACAAACCAATTACAGTGCTATTGTAACGGCGATGTTCATCGACATCAGCAACTTCAATCACAACAGCTCCTGCACCACCTTTTGCCATATTACTAAAGTACGCCACCATTTCGTCAGTTGGTGTACCATCAGGTTCTACAGCACTTGTTCCCATGGGGGGAATCCACAAACGGTTCTTAAATTCTGTCTTGTTGATCATGATTGGACTTAACACTTTATTAAATTTCCCCATAAAATTCTCCTTTAAATATATAATTTTTATATTACCCGAGTAATATATTATACTGTTATTATACTACCGCGGTAATATTTGTCAAGTATTTGTCAATCAAAATATAAATTGAAGTTTGAAGGGTTTAAGTGTATAATTTAATTATTGTTTAAATATGGAGGTAACAATGGCTGATTCCATGAAACTGTTGATTTTAGAAAAAGCTACTCAACTTTTTAAAGATCAAGGCTATACTAATGTATCTATTATGAATATCTGTAAAGCCTGTAATATATCGAAGACAACGTTTTACTATCATTATCAATCTAAACATGACTTAATTATCCACTACTTTGATAAAACTCATCATGATACTGAAGAAATCCTTAAGTCAGTTATAGCCAAAAACTCGACCGCAGAACAGATATGGGCTGTTTGTCGGTTATATTTTCAGACCGCAATGGATGTAGGTGTCTCTATAACGCGTGAAATATACAGAGAATATCTCTACGATAAAAGTTCTCCTGTTATTCCTGATAATGTATATATAAAAGACATAATTATTGCTTTAATTAAAAAAGGAATTGATAATAATGAATTTCCTGAATGTTGGTCTGCAGACAAGTTGTATACCACAATAATCAGTATTTCAAATGGTCTTACATTACAATGGATAATGCAGGATGGCGACTTTGACTTGGTTGAAAAGGCTGAAAAAATATTCTTACACACGCTTCACCACTAATCATTACTTTACTTGATTTTAGACAAAAAAACCGCTCATCTTCAAAAAACCTGAAGATATGCGGTCTATACGATTTATAACTATTTACGTTTGCCGGTCTCAAGCAGGTTCCCCTCAGGATCGGCAAAATTTTTCGGTACTGCCTCTGTCGCTTTATCAATAAAAGCAGCAATTTTACTGGCACTTTCCTTCATACCACTATTAACCCACTTTTTTATTATAGCTATACTGCCATATGCAGTAAATGTATACCAATTATCGAATAACTTTTGATCTATATTTTTTACTTCCTTCTTCCATTTTTCAATATTAAAATCGTGGCTGATGTAAAGAATACGTTCTAATAAATCTTTATCCCCATTCTCTGAAAATAATACTTCGCATATATTGCTATTTGCTTTTATATATTTGCAAATTTCATATGATAGTTTTCCAGAAGCTCCAAGGTCCATAGTACGCCCCACTACCTGTCTGATATCTTCATATAACTCATCTTCAATACTTGATAAAAGTTCAAACTGATTTGCATAATGTGAGTAAAAAGTATTACGGTTTATATCTGCTTTCCTGCATATATCTGTCACTGTAACTTTGCTGATAGGACGTTCTCTCATAAGTTCCAGTAAACTGTTTTTTATAACCATCTTTGTATATCTTACTCGTTGGTCCGCTTTTTCGTATGCCATAATATTCTCCCTAAATAAATAATAAACGAACAATAATTATATGATTTGTAAGATATCGAACGCTTTGTAATTGTACTGACTGTTGATTAAGTAACACTGTATCAGTATAATATATTTGAACGTTCAACTCAATTATAATTTTAACTGGAGGTAAAACAATGGGAAATATAACAATGGTTCCTGTATGGATGATTCAAGATATTTTAGTTTTAATTATTGCCACTTTAATGATTTTTTATATAATAGATAATGAGGAGCGTCCAAAGATTGTATTAATGCAATTCGTATGCTTTGTCTTTTTTTACGCCTCGGCCTTTGAAAATGTTGCTGTATTTATGGGATCTATAGGAAAAGAAGGTTTTTACTCCTATGGGCACAGTATTCTAATGATATTCAATGTACCATTAACTGTTCCAATTATCGAGTTTCTTATCGTTTACTCAACGTTACGTGTTTTGAAGACGATAAATATACCGTCATGGACTAAACCATTCATTGCTGGACTTAGTGCTATGATTTTTGACTTCTCACTGGATCCAGTCGCAGTAAAACAGATTTTTCAAACTTCGGAAGGAATCATTGGCAGGTGGAGTTATTACCCGCTCCCTGGTGAACCGGTCATCTATGGGGAACCGGTCATGAATTTTACGGGTTGGATCTATATAGGCGGATACTGGACTGCATTTATCTTAATCGGTGAATGGTGGCATAAAAAAAGTGGTTACAGTAAGCTGATTGGTTATATATATCCGGTTTTGGCTTCCATTCTTTCTCTGATTTGTTTGGTTTCACCTATATCCAATTTCTTTAATTTTATGGGACCATTTTTCACCAGAACTTCTAATATGCAATGGGTAATGTTGATCTCACTTTCTTTAATTTCAGTAGGGATATTAGTCTTAGCCTTAGTCAAGTACTGGGATGGCAGGTTTGTCAGCTCCTTGGATTACAGAAAGGATTTTCCTATCATGTTTACTTTCCTGGGTTTTCCTTTCGCTAATACCTTATTTTGTATTATTGGTGGATACATGGAGGTATTATGGCTTGTTGTTCTGGCACAGGTGTTACTATTGTCAGGTTGGAGTGCCATTTATATTTTTAGTAAAAAGTCATTTAAAATGAAGGCATCAAAACAAATTAGCCAAATCAAGCCTTAAGGGCCTGCCGCAGAATTTTATCATTAATAAGCCCTTGGCACAGCCCAGGGCTTATGATTATAACATCAAATAAGGAAAACATTTTTTCGTCTTTGTATGAAGCGAAACGTTCAGGATATAAAATATTGGTGCTCTAAGCTCATAAGCTGCCTGTTCTTCCTATTATCATTTTGTATCCCCCTTGTTTCTTTGATAATATAAATTATGCTATACTAGTCCCAGTGGTGTATCAGATCCCTTGTATGCAAAAATCCCGGACAGCCACCTTGCCGGCTACCCAAGATACCTATTTGTTTTTCTATCTCCGTTTTTGCAATGGCATTGATAATATGCTAAGCAACACTCTCTTTTTTCTATACTGAGATATACCAGTATACGCCGTACTTATCAATGATATCCGCACAGCAGGAACTCCATGGAAGGGACCCCAACTCTAATAGCACCGTTCCATCCCCCGCTAACATCTCATATGCCCTTTTCACTTCTTCTTCACATTCAAAGTTAATCCCATAGCTCATAGTTGGGCGAGATCCTTCTAATGAGGATGAGAGCATGATATTAACAAAGTTATCATTATGTGATTCACTGACAGCAAATATCTCTTGTCCGTTTTTAAGTAATGACGCATGCATAAATGTGCCATCCGGAAATTTCTCATGGTATCCCAAGGTTAGTCCAAATGCTTCTGTGTAAAGTGC
>SVDS01000188.1 GCA_015057715.1 Paenibacillaceae bacterium | reverse complement strand
GGAGAAAGGATGTCTATGATGAACAAGAGAAAAAAACGCATATTTACAAAGTTGCTTTTCGGTATTTCTGCTCCAGTCATAGTAATATTAATTTTGTCAGGGTTCCTGATTACTATGCAGGTAGGAAAGAGCATGGAACATCAGTCTATGGAAAATCTTAATTCGGCATCCTTAGCGGCGGCAAATCAGGTGGACTCTTTCCTGACTTTTTACCTGGCAGAGATGAAGAGTGCTGCGGCAAGCCAGCAGGTGGAAGAGTATTTAAAGAATGCGACTGGAAACGTCAGAATGCCTGACAGCCAGGGATATCCGGAGATTAAGAAAACCCTGGATAAGATACAGGCAACGGATAAGGATAACATTCTTGCTGCATGGGTTGCAGATCTGGATTTAAGTCAGGTAACCCAGTCTGACAACTTTACATCGGAAGACGGCTGGGATATCTCAAGCAGGCCCTGGTACCGGGCAATGGAACTGGATCACCCAATATTGACGGAGCCATATGTGGACGCCAGTACCGGACAGGTCATTGTCAGTGCTGTTTGCGGCGTATTTGACAGTAGCACTGGAAAACCCCTTGGTGTGATGGGACTGGATATTAAGCTGTCCCAGCTTGTGACTATTATGAGTAATTACAAAATTGGGACAAGCGGATTTGTGGTTCTGGCCACTGAGGGAGGACAAATTGTTTATCACCCCAACAATGATATGATTCAGAAGAATGTTTCGGAAGTGGAAATATCTGATAATATTAAACAGGCAATAACCGGACAGGCAGCAGGAAGCTATACATACTCCATGAATAAGGAAAATTATTTTGGTGCAGTAAATAAGGTGGGAAATTCCGGCTGGCTTGTACTATCCAGTATACCCAGATCAGAAGTTCTTGCTTCCCGCACGGCTGTGACTGTCACAATTGTCTCTGTCTTCTTACTGGGATCGGCACTACTGGTTCTCTTAATTATTCTTATTTCCAGGCGGTTGACGAAACCCCTTAAAAATCTGTCTAATGTTGCAGAACAGATTGCAGAGGGTAAGCTGGATCTGGCTATGGAGAACTTTGATAATGATGAGATTGGTATGGTGGCTGCTTCATTGGGCAATACCGTATTACAGCTGAAAGATTATGTGAATTATATTGACGAAATCACTTCGGTTCTCAACCAGATTGCAGACAAAAATCTGGCGTTCCAGCTGGAATATGATTACAAAGGAAATTTTGAGAAGGTTAAGAATGCCCTGCTTAAAATCAGCAGTACCTTAACGTTAACCATGGAGAGAATTGTAAATGCTTCGGAACAGGTAGCCTATGGATCACAGAACATAAGCGGAAGTTCGCAGGCTCTTGCACAGGGAGCAACAGAGCAGGCCAGTGCAGTAGAAGAGCTGGCTGCCACCATCAATGACATCTCCCATAACATTGATAAGAACGCCCAGGATTCCACCAGCGCCAATGAACAGGCGGTTGTAGCCACTGGTGAGCTGGAAACCAGCAGCAGACACATGGAGGCTCTGGTTACTGCCATGGAGGAGATTAGTGAGAATTCCAGGGAGATCAGTAAAATTATCAAGACCATTGAAGATATTGCATTTCAGACCAATATTCTTGCACTCAATGCGGCTGTGGAAGCAGCCAGGGCAGGAGAAGCGGGAAAAGGATTTGCTGTAGTAGCAGATGAAGTCCGCAATCTGGCGTCGAAAAGCTCAGAAGCGGCTCAGAATACAACACACCTTATTGAGAACTCCATTCAGTCAGTTATGAATGGCTCTGGCCTGGTAAAAGACGCAGCAGAGTCTCTTTCAACGGCAGTTGTAAGCACCCGTTCCGTATCGGAGATGATAGAACGGATCTCAGAAGCCTCCGTCAGACAGTCGGAAGCAATCCGTCAGGTCACTGTGGGTATTGATCAGATCTCAGCAGTAGTACAGACCAACTCCGCAACTGCAGAGGAAAGTGCAGCTGCCAGCAAAGAGCTGTCTGATATGGCTGCAGTATTAAAAGAACTGGTAGATGAATTTCAATTAAATCATAATTAATTTAAATAAGAGGCTGACGAAAACTAACAGATCATAGTTAGTTTTTGGAGGCCTCTTTTTGCTTTTTATGTAGTAGTTACGCAGTTTTTAGATTTACCAGAAATGGTGATAACGATTCCAAAACATCGTCATGGTTGTTATTGTAAATGATCAGTTCAAGATCGCAATCAGACCAAATGGTCATGATGCCTAAAATAGATTTGGCGTCAATAACAATACTTCCTTTGCAGATGTCCATATCGCATTCAAAATGATTTGTCGCTTTAACAAAAGCGGCAGCGTCTTCCATGCTAGCCAAACGGATTGGATACTTTTTCATGATGTCATACCTCTTAGAAATTATATTGATTGTACAAAAATTAATACATAGCTAGATTATAGGACCAGTCACATAAATAAGCTATGTCTAAATTTGTATAAAAACCGTCTTTTCTTGCAAATAATGACATAGTGGTGATATAATTAATCGGGGGAAGTGCGAGCAGGTTTGCCGTTTGGAGGACAATATGAATGAAGAACTTCTGAAATTTTTGAGGAAAACATCGGAAGAGAAAAACGGTATTATCAAGGATGCATCTTCAATTTTGACATACTATGTAAGAGATTTGGATAGCAGTGTAGTGGATAAGGACCTGATTATAGAAGAGGGCAGTATGATGGGACTTTACTGTCAGCCCCGCTATATAGCAATTCCGGACCATAGTCATAATTATGTAGAGCTTGTTTATATGTACAGTGGCAGTGCTGTCCAGATTATTAATAAGACCGAAAGGATTAATTTGGATACCAGTGACCTTCTTCTGCTAAGAGAGGGTACCAGTCATGCGATAGAGCCTTTAGGGGAAGATGATATTGCGATTCACTTTTTCCTGAAGCCGGAGTTTTTCTCCCATCCATCTCTTATTACAGAGGACGGGGGGATCTTAAGGCATTTTATTGCAGGTGCAGTATCTGAGAATCATTCGGTGGCGGATTATCTCCATTTCCGCCTGCAGGAAATTTTACCTGCTAAGAACCTGTTAGAGAATATGATCTGGTCTCTGATGGTGGAAAAAAAGTGCAGGCAGGAGATTAATCAGGCAACCATGTCCATGTTGATTATGGAACTGCTTCATGATGCTGATAAGGTGGAATCCCATGATACGACACAGTATGAAGAGCAGATTGCCTTAACAGCGTATCAGTATCTGGAAAATCACTATACCACGGCTACACTGGAGGAGTTTTCTTTAAAAGTCATGCAGCCAACCTATTATATCAGCCGGCTGTTTAAGCGGTACTATCAGATGACTTTTACAGAATGCTTACAGCTGATCCGTCTTTGCAGGGCAGCCAACTGCCTTACTTCATCCAACAAATCAGTGGAAGAAATTATACAGGAAATCGGTTATGAGAACAGCAGTTATTTTCACCGGATTTTTAAAGAACGCTATGGTCTCACGCCGAAGCAGTACCGGGATAAGTCCAGGGATTAATTCTGAAAAGATTATGAAATATATGCTCATAACATTGACTTTGGCTGGATAGGTTATTATAGTTAAGGCAAAGAAAAGGGGCGATTATACAGCATGAATCAAATGAGAGATCAATTAATTCGATTTATGACGGGAAGATATGGCGCTGATAAATTAGGGAAATTTTTAACAGCCACGGCATTTATTTTATTTGTTGCAGGTCTGTTTATAAAGAGTCCCTGGGTGGATCTCATAGCGGTGGCAGTCCTGTTAGTAAGCTATTATCGTATGTTTTCAAGAAATATCAGGAGACGCTTTGATGAAAATCAGAAATTTGAGCGGTTTTGTTTTGCTTTCGTAGAAACATTTCGCAAGTGGCGTTTCCGGCTGCAGCAGAGCATTAAGTTTCATATTTACAAGTGCCCGGACTGCGGACAAAAAATCAGGGTACCAAGGGGAAAAGGGAAAATAAAGATTCACTGTCCCAAGTGTAATACTGATTTTATTAAGAAAAGCTAGTGATAAAAATAGAAGGGAACAATTATGAATTTACAATTTAAGCCAATTGAGGCAAGTGATGTTGAAAAGATAACTCCATTTTATGCCCTGCGGCCAAATAAGACCTGTGATAGTGTATATCTGGATTGTTTTATCTGGAGAGAATACTACCGTGTGAAGTACGCAATCAGTGACAATAAAGCATTGCAGTTTTTGATGGAAAAGGATGGCCAGCCTTTTACAGCGATGCCTATGTGCAGGGAAGAAGATCTTTCTTACTATTTTAATGAAATGAAAGAATATTTTAATGAGGTTTTAAAAAAGCCTCTTCGAATCTCTCTGGCAGATGAGGCGGCGATTGAGTATTTAAAGCTGGATCCTGAGCAGTTTGAAGTGAAAGAGGTAGAAGATTTAAAGGATTATCTTTATGACGCTCAAGCATTAAGAACACTTTCTGGAAAGAAGCTTCATAAAAAGAAGAATCATTTAAACTCTTTCCTGAAAGAATATGAGGGAAGATATGAGTACCGGACCCTATGCTGTTCAGACAGGGACAGTGTGGTGGAATTCTTAAATGAGTGGTGGGAGAACAAGGTGGAAGCCGCAGAGTTTACCCGTCAGCTGGACTATGAAGTTATGGGAATCCACAGCATATTAAAAAATTGTTCTTTCTTAAATGTAAGAATGGCAGGAGTTTTAATAGACGGAGTGTTAAAGGCATTTACCATAGGCAGCTACAACCCCTTTGAAAAAATGGCTGTTATTCATATTGAGAAGGCCGATCCGAATATTAAGGGACTTTACCAGTTTATTAACCAGCAGTTTATTACCCATGCTTATCCGGAAGAACTGATTTTGGTGAACCGGGAAGATGATGTGGGTATGGAAGGCTTAAGAAAAGCGAAGATGTCTTATTATCCAGTTGATTTTGCAAGAAAATACTCAGTGGTACAGAAGGGTTTCTAAACTATGGTACGGTATTTGAAGCAGGAAGAAAAAAGTGAAAGCCGGGCGTTATGGGAAAAAGTTTTCTCCGAGGATTCCAAGAGCTTTCTGGATTATTATTATTCGGACAGAGTCCGCAAGAATAAGATTTTAACTGCATGGAGCGGAGAAAAGCCTGCTGCAATGCTCCATCGCAATCCCTATGAAGTGGTGGTAAAAGACCGCATATGGAAGGTGGATTATATTGCCGGAGTGGCGACTGATCCAGATTTTCGTCATCAGGGTTATATGAGAAGACTGCTTGCCCGGTGCTTTTCAGATATGTATATGGAGCGGATGGAGTTTTGCTTTTTGGTTCCGGTTGATCCTGCTATTTACCATCCCTTTGATTTTACCTATATCTGCGATCTCCCAAAGCGGGAACTTAACGAAAAGGGAAGAACCCGGTTAAGCCGCCGTGCGTTTATGGAGCGGTCTGATGACTGCAAGGAGGCTGCCAGGTTTGTTGGCCGCCAACTGGAAAAAAAGTATGAGGTGTACGCTCACAGAGATGAGGAGTATTACCGGAATTTATGCAGAGAAGTAAGAAGTGACAGGGGAGACATGATTCTTCTTTTCACCAGAGATGAAAGAGAACGTCTTGCCGGCGTTTGGGCTTATTACGGAGAACTTGCAGAAAACCAGCGGGAGCTGATTGCTCTTCCTGATTATGTAAAGGAAGTCGGTAATGTAAGACCGGCTGTAATGGGACGTATTATCCATCTGGAGCAGTTTATCTCCGTGATCAGACTGAAAGAGGATTGTCCTGTCAGTGAGATGGAACTGTTTATTGAAGTTAAGGATGATTTTATACGTCAAAACAACGGTGTTTTTCGCTGGAAGCTTACAAAAGATGGTTCCTCAATGACTCCGGTGTCAGATAATAATAAGATAAAACCTCATCTGATGATGGGGATCAGCGAACTGACTTCCTGGCTTTTCGGTTATGGAAAGCCTGAGGTTCCGGAAAACCGACAAACCATGGCAGACCGGATAAGACCTTTAAAAGGCGTATTTTTCGATGAAATAACCTGATTTTTTAATGATGAAAATCAGTTACGGGCGGGTTCAGCTGAATCCGCCCCTGCATGTTGGAGGGATAAGTCGATGAATGAACGAAGTCTGTTAAAGGACTGGATCATGGAAAGCCAGAATATTGTATTTTTTGGCGGAGCGGGGGTATCAACAGAAAGCAATATTCCCGATTTCAGAGGCGTTGACGGGCTGTATCATCAGGAGTATGAGTATCCCCCGGAGACTATTATCAGTCACAGTTTTTACCGGTCCAGACCAAAGGAATTTTATCGTTTTTACAAAAATAAGATGTTATTTCCGGACGCAAAACCCAATCCGGCTCATCTGGCTCTTGCAAAGCTGGAAGAGATGGGGAAATTAAAGGCTGTTATTACTCAGAATATCGACGGTCTTCATCAGGCAGCAGGGAGTAAGAATGTGCTGGAGCTTCATGGATCTGTCAGGAGAAACCATTGCACCCGGTGTATGAAGTTTTTTTCATTGGAAGATATGCTTTCTTCCATGGGAGAGGACGGAGTTCCAAGGTGTACATGCAGCGGGCTGATTAAGCCGGATGTGGTCTTATATGAGGAAAGTCTGGATGAAGGCGTGCTAAGTAAGTCAGTCGCTTATATCTCCCAGGCAGATATGCTCATCATAGGAGGGACTTCGCTGACTGTCTATCCTGCGGCCGGACTGATTGATTATTACAGAGGCAACAAAATGGTGCTTATTAACAAAACCGTTACACCTATGGATGAGAAAGCCAATCTGGTGATCAGCGGCAGCATCGGGGAAGTGCTCCATGATGCAGTGGAAGTCTGACTGACGGTTAAGGATAAGAAGGAGAGCAAAACGATGTATCAGGCAGCAGAAAACAGATATGACACGATGAAATACAAGCGTTGCGGAAGAAGCGGAATCATGCTTCCCATGGTATCTCTGGGATTATGGCAGAATTTTGGACTGGAAAAACCGGTATCTGAGCAGAGAGAAATTCTATTACGTGCATTTGACATGGGAATCACTCATTTTGACCTGGCTAATAATTACGGGTTTCCTGCACCTGGAAAAGCGGAAGAGAATTTTGGAACAGTTTTAAAGAGCGATCTGCTTCCTTATCGGGATGAACTGCTTATCTCTACAAAAGCCGGATATGATATGTGGCCCGGCCCCTATGGAAACTGGGGATCCAGAAAGTATTTAATGTCCAGCCTGGATCAGAGCTTAAAACGCATGGGGCTTGGATATGTGGATATATTCTATCATCACAGACCTGACCCAGAGACTCCTTTGGAGGAGACCATGGGGGCTTTGGCAGATATTGTAAAACAGGGAAAAGCTCTTTATGCAGGAATTTCTAATTATGGTGAGCAGGAAGCGGTAAAAGCGATTTCCATGTTAAGAGATATGGGAGTTCCTTGTCTCATTGACCAGCCAAGATACAACATGCTGGAACGGGGGGCGGAAGATGGTTTATTTGGAGCACTGCTGCAACAGGGAACCGGATGCATCTGCTACAGCCCTCTTGCGCAGGGAGCTTTGACAAACCGGTATTTAAACGGTGTTCCAGCGGATTCCAGGGCTGCCAGAAAGGGAACTACCATTGGAGGACGTTATCTGACTGAAGAAAGGCTTGAGCAGATCAGACGTCTTGATGAGCTGGCTGGAAAAAGAGGACAGTCACTGGCGCAGATGGCACTTTCCTGGGTTCTTCGGGAACCGGCTGTGACCTCAGTGTTAATAGGTGCCAGCAGCGTAAAGCAGCT
>SVDS01000187.1 GCA_015057715.1 Paenibacillaceae bacterium | reverse complement strand
GGTCTCTGGAAGAATGCTCCAAATGATTTGTACTGCATGATTCCTCTTCGGAGATATGTCTCCAGCATTTTTCCTATAAGGAAACATAATACAAACGGTGTAGTTGGCAGTCTGAACTTATGATATAAGTATCCCACCAGTCCAAATAACAGGATGGACTGTACGTCGAAAATCCGGTTGTTGGTGGCGTAAGCACCCACGCAGCATAAAACCAGGATCAGAGGCATCAGGATGTGTTTTGGTATCTTTAAAAGCTGTACAAATGCTTTGATTCCAAAAAACTCAATTAACAGCATCATCGTAATACAGATCATACAGGCTGCAAAAATTCCGTATACTACATCTGCATTTTTAACAAAGAGAAGGGGACCTGCCGATAAGCCGTGAATCAAAAATCCTCCAAGCATCATAGCTGTTACACCGTCCCCTGGTATTCCAAGAACCAGAAGCGGAATCATTGCTCCTCCGATGGTAGCGTTATTAGCTGTTTCAGTGGCCACAATTCCGTCAGGGCAGCCCTTTCCAAATTCTTCCGGATGTTTTGACATGTTTTTGGCAGTTACGTAGGCAAGCATTCCTGAAGTACTTCCACCAATTCCAGGCAGAATACCGATTCCGGTTCCGATGAGAGCAGAACGAATCGCATTTGGAATCTGATAAACAAATTCCTTCCAGGTAAAACCGAACCCTTTAATTGGTTTCATTTTAATCACATCCATCTTCCCATGTCCCATGGATTCCGCTGTTATAAGAATCTCTGAAATGGCAAAAATACCAATTAATGTGGGAAGCGTATCAAATCCTGCCATCAATGAACTTGAGCCAAATGTAAAACGGGCCGTTCCGTCAATTGGAGCCATTCCCACCAGGGAGAATATCAGTCCCAGCATACCCGCAAGGACACCTTTTAACATGGAACCGGACGCCAGTACTGCAACCATGGTTAATGCAAAAAAGGAAATTCCAAAGTTTTCAGCCGGAGTAAACTTAAGTGCAACATTAGCAAGTAACGGAGCACAGAACGTTAAAATAATAAAGGAAAAAATAGATCCTAAAAAGGAAAATACAATTCCAAATCCAAGTGCTTTACCCGCATCTCCATTCTTTGCCATTGGATAACCGTCAAAACAGGTTGCTATGGAAGATGCCGTACCCGGCATGTTAAGAAGAATTGCGGAGATCAGACCACCTGAAATACCTCCGATGTAAACAGCAACCAGTACATTCATACCCATAGATGGGGACATACTGAATGTAAGTGGCAAAAACAATGCTACAGCCATGGAAGCTGACAAACCTGGTATGGAACCAAATATAATTCCAACAATCACTCCTGCTGCCATAAGCAGAAGAGAAGACGGAGTAAAAATTCTTACATAAGCGTTACCTAACGAAATTAATGCATTCATAGCTTCTCCTCCTATAAATTAATGGTAAATATACCAGCAGGCAATATGATCTTAAATCCATACCGGAACAAAAAAAATACAACAAACGTAAATATGACAGAAGTTACTGCCAGCTGTATAATATCCTTTTTCGTTTTCTTCTCATCAGGAGCCAGAGCATACATCTGAAGTGGCAAATAAAGAATTGTTGTTACAATAAAGCCAACGGGCTGAAGTAAGTAAACATAGACCAGGATCAGCATAAAGCTGGTAAGCATACGTTTGTAATCCAGCTCTTCCTTTTCCATTTTTTCAGCTTCTGCCGTTCTCATTTTTAAATTTTTAAAATTTAAGAATGCCAGGGCTGCCGCCAGAATAAAGGTCACAAGACCAATACACATTGGCATGAAATCCGGACCGATATCCATAATTGTTGATTTTGGCAGCATCTTTGCCATTATCATCATTCCTGCGGATAAAATCATAAAAAATCCGCCGACAATCATATCCCCATATCTTTTAATAAACATTGACTGGCCTCCTCCTTTTATCTTACCAGTGCCGGCTTTTTACAGTCATATTTCCAGCCTGGTATTAAATACTGCATTGCAAGAGCATCGTCTCTGTCATGAGAGGTAAGGCTGTTATATAATGCATTGGCCTCCATAACCCGCTCCATATTAATGGTTACACCAAGCCCGGGTCTGTCAGGTACCTCCAAATACCCGTTTTTTATAGATGGGGTATCGTTTAACAGATTCTGACCATCCTGCCAGATCCAGTGAGTGTCAAGTGCAGTTGGATTTCCCGGTGCTGCGGCTGCCACGTGGGCAAACGCGGTCAGTGTAATATCAAAATGATTGTTGGAATGACTCCCCCATGTCAGACCCCAGTCATTTAAAATCTGCGCCATTCTCACACTTCCTTCAAATCCCCAGAAATGAGGATCTGCCAGAACAATATCCACCGCTTTTAATGCTGCGGAATGATAAAACTGTCTCCAGTCTGTAGCGATCATGTTGGTTGCTACTGGCAGATTAACGGCATTTTTAAACTCTGCCATGATCTCTCTGCTGGAAAAACCAGATTCAGGACCACAGGGATCTTCAATGTAAGATAAGATTCCCTCCATTGGCTTACAAAGATCAATTGCCTCCTTTAAACTCCAGGCCCCGTTGGGATCTATATTGATACGGCCATTGGGAAATGCCTTCTTCAGTGCCCGAACCGCTTCCATCTCTTCGGAACCGGAAAGCACACCGCCTTTTAATTTAAAGTTGTTAAATCCATATTTCTCATGAAGAACCTCTGCCTGTTCTACAATACGTTCCGGCGTAAGCATCTCCATGCGGCGAAGGCGAAACCATGGATCCTTACTGCAGCTCTCATTCAGATAGCCAAGATCAGGCAGGGCTTTTTCCTTTTCGCTGACGTAGAATAAATATCCCAGTGTTTCTATCTGATTTCTCTGCTTTCCCTCTCCTAACAGTTCACACACAGGAAGCCCTAAGTGCTGTCCCAGAAGATCAAGGAGTGCGCATTCAATCGCCCATTCTGCCTTTACAACAAATTTCAGTTTGCTGATGTCAAGGGTCTGTATTCCCTCTCCATCATCCCCTTCTGCTCTCGTTCCCGCTCTATGTATTGAATTTAAAATTCCACGGTATTTTCCAATCTGCTGGCCTACCACCAGAGGTGTACAGCTTCTTAATGCTTCACAGGTGTAATCCCCTCCATGTATCTCGCCGATTCCGGTATTCCCCGCACTGTCCTTTAAAATCACCAGATTTCTGGTAAACCACGGTGCGTGAGCTCCGCTTAATGTCATAAGCATGCTGTCATAACCAGCAACCGGAATGACCTGCATTTCTGTTACGACCGGCGTTCCTGAGTGCTCCATATGTTTCATTTCCTTTCTTTGGTCAAATTGCACATTTTTTATTTATTGATTCTTGTTTTCACATGCATTATACCAACGAAATTACCATAAATCCAATAATTAATACCGATTGCAGCAATAAGAAATGTTAATAATCCTTAAAATCATCGAACCAGACAGGGTTTTTTTGGATTAAATTCCCATCCTGGTATCAAATACTGCATACCCATGGCATCGTCCCTGCCCCCAAGGCAGTGATCCAGATACAGCTGATGAGCCTTTTTAATCTGGTTAAGATCTGCCTCTATACCAAGTCCAGGCTTCTTTGGAACTTCCACACAGCCATTTACAATTTGAAGGGGTTCTTTCGTCAGGCGCTCTATTCCCTCCTGCCAGATCCAGTGGGTATCAAGTGCATTGTACTCTCCTGGAACTGCGGCTCCTACCTGGGTAAACATGGCAAGGGAAATGTCAAAATGGTTATTGGAATGAGAACCCCATGTATAACCAAAATCATGGCACATCTGTGCTACACGGACAGAACCGTTCATTGTCCAGAAATGGGGATCAGCCAGTATGATGTCCACAGCCTGGGATTCCAGGGAATGCCCCACCTCTCTCCAATCGGTTGCAATCATATTAGTAGCCGTAGGAAAACCGGTACGGCGGCGGAATTCGCTGACAATCTCTCTTCCCGAATAAACACCTTCTGCTCCACAGGGGTCTTCGCAGTACGTTAAAATTCCCTGCATTCCTTTAACATATTCTACAGCCTCTTCAAGAAGCCAGCCGCCGTTGGGATCTAAATCAATTCGTGCATCAGGAAATGCTTTCTTTAATTCCCGGATTACATCCATCTCTTCATTCCCGGGAAGCACGCCGCCTTTCAGCTTAAAGTCCTGAAATCCGTATTTTTCTCTTGTAGCTTTTGCAAATGCCACGATCTGCTGGGCAGTAAGAGCCTCCTCGTGGCGGATCCGGTACCAGTCACAGTCTGCGTCTGGTTCAGAATCGTAGGGAAAATCTGTTTTATTTCTGTCTCCCACAAAGAAT
The DNA here is from genome assembly GCA_015057715.1 of Paenibacillaceae bacterium. GTDB lineage: Bacteria > Bacillota > Clostridia > Lachnospirales > Lachnospiraceae > Lacrimispora. The sequence goes on along the minus strand of SVDS01000187.1, from coordinate 3,573 downwards.
AGATAACCCAGCATGCGTACACTGTCTCTCTGTTTTCCTTCGCCTAACAGTTCACATACGGGAACCTCTAAATATTTTCCCAGAAGGTCCAGACAGGGGGCTTCAATGGCAGTTATCACATGTACTCCTGTACGTAAATCGAAAGTCTGGTTCCCTCTGACATCTGCTTCTCCTCTGGAATCCAGATATTCCTTCACTTTTAAAAGAGTGCTTTTGTATTCACTGATTTTAGTACCTGTAACAAGGGGAACACATTCTAAGAGTGCATCGGTAATCTTCTTTCCTCCCGGTACTTCTCCTACTCCCATCTCGCCGTTATCCGCATGCAGAATCACTATATTTCTAGTGAAAAAAGGGGCATGAGCTCCGCTTAAATTTAATTCCATGCAATCTTTTCCCGCTACCGGATACACTTCCATTTTAGTAATCACTGGTGTCATGTTTTATCTCCTTTACCAAAAGCCATCATAGGCTTACATATTCTGATTATAACTTTCTTTTGTTTCTCATTCTATTGACAGACACAACAAGCATTTTGTCTTTTTTTGTCATCTTTCTTATTCTTTCAAATAATGAAATGGGGACTGCAATTATTTGCAATCCCCTGCTTTTATACGTCATAGCTGTCCCCAATCCCGTAACGTTTCATCTTCCTCCACAAAGTGGTGGTACTGATTTTCATCGCTTCTGCCACCTCAGTTCTTCTTCCGTTAAAACGTTCCATCAGCATCTCAATACGCAGTGCTTCCGGATTCTGGTTTTTTACGATCTGACCGCTTCCATTGTCTTCTCTGGTAACTGGATAGAGCTCCTGTAACAGATTCTGCACCATCCCCTCTTCCACTTTTCTTCTATGGGCAGTGAGAACCAGCCGCTCGCAGAAGCTCTCCAGCTGCAACAGATTTCCTTCCCAGAAATACTCTTCCATGACCCCCAGGGCTGCCTCACTGATTTCCACATATCTGGAATAGGCAGTATTGTATTTTTCAAGAAATATGCCGGTAAAACGGCGGATTTCTTCCGGTTCCTTCCTGATCGGGGGAAGAGAAATCTCTAAAGCAGACAGACAGAAATATAAATCCTCCCGGAATTTACCTTGTTTTACAAGTACTGCCAGTTGTTTTCCGGCGCATGCAATAAGTCGTACTGGCAGAACACGCTTTACCATAGAATCACGGTCCCAGAAAAGCCTGTCGCGAATGGCTTTAAAAAGCAGGTACTGACACTCCAGAGACAACCGGTCCACCTCTTCTAAAAATATGGTTCCAAAAGCCGCGGCTTCCAGAGCACTGACCGGCTTTTTCCTGTTTTCCTCTCCAAAGCCGAACAGAACCTGTTTCTGTTCCTCCGGCGAAAGTGTGCTGCAGTTGATATGAATAAACGGTCCCCCTTTTTGAGGGCTGTTATTATGAATTGCTTCCGCAAAGATTTCTTTTTCCGTGCCGGTCTCTCCGTATATAAAAACCGGGTTTTTAGAAATTCCATACGCTCTTGCCAGCTTAATGCACCGTTTTATCTCCACTGACTCTCTGAGGATATGATGATAATTATGAACTGCAAGATGACTGCCTGCCAGCTTAGCCCCTGATTCTGCCCCTTCTTCCCGGACTGCCATACGAACCTTATGGCAGGTCAATATGGCTCCGCTGTAATGTCCGTCGTACTGAATGGGGGCACCGACTACCATCAGCAGCTGGTTTTTTATGGAAAAAGAAGTGGAATAAAGTTCTTCCCTTCCGCTTAAGATCCCATTAATACTTTCTGTATCAATTCCATCAAATACCTTGTCAATGGGAAAACCGATCACCTCACTGGTTGGTCTCCCCAACAGCTGCTCAATCACCCGGTTTACTGCCACAATCTCCTGATAAGCATTTATCTTAATAATTCCGCTAAAGGATGTATCAAGAAGGGTATCGATCTGCGCTTTATTGTGTTTTTCCTGCTCCGCCAAATCAAGCATATGAACAGCCAGTTGAAGTGCTTTCTTAATGGACTCTTCCCCCGTTTCCATAAACAAACTGGGAAAACCGATTTCAAATGCTATCTGATTGGTTTTTACTCCACCGATAATTAAGTCCACACCGTCAACAATAGCCTGACTGACTAAGTTTCTCGTATCTTCCAGTTCATTCAGTTTATAAAAATGCAGATCAAAACCAAACAGCTCATCCAGTTCATCCAGACTTTCAAACATGTTTTCAAATGCCACAATCCCAATGGAAGGGTGATCCTTTTTCAGCATCTTTTTTGCTTTTAAGATCATAAAACCAATTTCACGTACCGTTATGGGCATTTCCACAACCGGAATATTTAAACTTTCTTTAATCAGCGTAGCCTGCAGTCCTCTGGCTATAATAACCCGGACACCTGCCTCGACTGCCTCTTTCGCTTCCACAACCGCATTTGAATTATCCACTACCTTTAAAAGCTGAACTTCAGTTTTTTCTTTTTCCAGCACGTTCTCGGCATATTTTAAAATGGTCTGCCTTGGTAGAAGAATCGCTATCTGCTTCATATGTGTCCTCATTTCACAAAATTCCAATGTTGCATATTTTAATATTGATAAATCCCATCTCTTTTATTATAATTGCATCATAAAATTATTTCAATTTATTGTTTCTTATTCTTTACAAACTTTTTTTAATAGATTCAGGAGGGTATCATGGACTTACGCCAGATTGATAACATCATTGCCATTGAGCGGGAAAAAAGTATATCAAAAGCAGCACAAAAATTATTCCTCACCCAGTCAGCCCTAAATCAGCAGCTGCTCCGCCTTGAAAAGGAGCTTGGCACCCAACTGTTTGAGCGGAAAAGCCACTCCATGGTCCCAACTGTTGCAGGACGAATCTATTTAAACACAGCCCGCCAGATACTAGATTTAAAGCAGGAGACTTATAAAATTATCCATGATATCTCAGGCGAGCGGCGGGGGGAGATCTCCCTGGCCTATTCACCGGAACAGGGATCTCTTATGTTTTCCAATATTTATCCCATCTTTCATGCTGCCTATCCGGAGATCACCTTCCGGATCGCAGAAGCACGGGTAAAAAAGATGGAACAGCTTCTTCTGCAAAAAGAGGTGACACTTGCATGCCTGGCATATTTCGGAAACCACAAAAATCCTGCCATTGAATATAACGAGATGGAGGAAGAATTTATTGTGCTTGGACTGCCCATCAGCCATCCTCTTGCCAGTCTTTCAGGAGAACAAAGTTATGATACCTTGCCGTCTATTGACTTAACCCTTTTAAAAGAAGACAGCTTTGCATTAATTGCCCGCGACTCCAGAATGAGAGATCTGGTAGATGAGTTGTTTGAGCGGGCAGGCTTCATTCCTAATATCCTGTTTGAATCTGCCTCTACCCAGACAGTTTTCAACATGGTAAAGCAGCAGATCTGCCCTGCATTCTTCCCCCAGTCTTATGTTGACCCGGATGCCCCCATCGCCTACTTTACAGTTCCTCCAAGGTATACCTGGATGCGTACCATTGCATATTTAAAAGGCAGTTATTTAACAAAACCGGAAAAATATTTCATGTCACTTGCAATTAATTATGTAAAAGGAAC
>SVDS01000186.1 GCA_015057715.1 Paenibacillaceae bacterium | reverse complement strand
CGGCTTAACCACCTTTCAGAAAGGACCTGATCAATATGGAAAAAATTACAAGCTTTACCATCAATCACTTAAAGCTTCTTCCGGGTATCTACGTCTCCCGCAAAGACAAGGTGAACGATACCACAGTTACTACGTTCGATATCCGCATGACCAGACCGAATTTTGAACCGGTCATGAATACGGCAGAGATACACACCATGGAGCACTTAGGTGCCACATTCTTAAGAAATCACCAATCATTTGCTTCCAAAGTTTTATACTTTGGCCCTATGGGATGCCGCACCGGCTTCTACCTTCTTTTGGCCGGAGATTACAAATCCAGGGATATCGTACCGCTCATAACTGAAATGTATGAATTTATGCGTGATTTTGAGGGAGAAATTCCCGGGGCCGCGGCCAGAGACTGCGGAAACTATCTGGATATGAACCCCGGCATGGCAAAATTTCTTGCCAGAAAGTTTTTAGATACAGTTCTTTACGGTATTGATGACGAACACCTCATTTATCCGGCAGATTAGCGGTTATTTCTATTCGGCATACTGCCCCTGCCCCCCTTACGGTCCGCGTTTGAAGTGACAATTGACTCAAGCGTCAGTTCGGTTTGTTCCGAACCTGCCGTGAGGGTGTAGGTGCTGCCAGTCTGCAGTTTGGGACTGCTGATCACAACAGAAGAGTACTTTTTCTCAGGGGTAAAGCTGATGAGCTCATTTCCCTCCTTGTCCTTAAGAGTAATTACAGTCCCTGCTTCCTGCTGTGCAGTTAAATTATATAAGACAGAGCATTGGGTAGAGGAATCACCAAATCCCTGTGCCATACCTGAGCTTCCAACCGCTATTACTGTTCCGTCTGTAATAATCCCCTCTCCATTATAATCAATTGCTCCATCTCCGTCACTTACCGGTCCGGTGACATAAACCATACCTCCTGATATGAAAAGACTTCCATTGGAATCCAGTCCATCTCCGCCTCCGTCTACGTACAAAGTGCCTCCCGTTATCTTAATATAAGCATTGGTATCATTCTCCATATTTCCGCCCATTTGTCCGCGTCCCATTACACCTTTGCCTCCTGGACGGCCGCCTCTTCTTTGCTGACCTTCCTGTGGCAGATTCTCATCTGATTGAGTCGCAGACTGGTTTTCCTCCGACCTGGGAGCAGTCCCATTTTCCTGGTCATCTGGCGGCATTTCCGGCTTCTCTTTCCCACTATCACCCTGACTTGTATCATCGCCTTCTTCAGACGCAGATTTTGGCTGTGCCGCATTGATTCCATCATCGGAAGCCTGAATTGAGATTTCCCCTCCATTCACCGATACCCGATAAGCTTCCAGTCCTTCATAGCAGCTGGTGACCGTAATTGTACCATTATTGACCACTACCTCCTGGTCTGCATGGAACGCATCATCTCCACTTTCTACCGTAAAGGTGCCTCCGTCAATTACAATCGTTCCGCTGGCATGGAAGGAGTCGTCTTTGGAATTGACCGTAAAGGTTCCGCCTGCCACATAGATGTTTCCAAGAGATGTATCATCCTCATTACTTGATTTCACCGCTTTTCCTGAAGTTGTCAGCAGAAATGTTCCATCCAGGATTTTCACTTCATCCTTACCTGCCAGACACTGGGAGACTGCGTTAACAGAGATATTTCCTCCTGTAATTGCCAACGTATCCTTTGAAACAATTCCGTGTTTATAGTTGGCATTTACCTCCAGACTTCCACTGCCGTTTACAGTCAGATCTTCTTTCGAGAATATAACCCCATCTACCGTATTGTCATCCGTATCTATGTACTTAGTTCCTCCTGACAGCTTATTTGTTGTTCCTTCTGCCAGAGTAACAAAAACCTTATCAGCAGATTTAACATAAATTGCTGCACTGGTTTCACAATTAATTCCAGCATCTGCTAAAACGATCTGAACCTTGTCTGTATCCGCTGCATCAACAATAATCTGGCCGTTGTCCAACGTTCCACTTACCATATAAGTTCCTTCTTTACTTATAGTTACAGTGCTTCCAGATATACTGACGCCATCTCCCTCTGCCTCTGCTTTGTCTGAATTCAAGTTTATTTTAATTGCACTGCTTTCATCAAAGCTCCCGTCCTTATCACGGTCTGTAAAATCCTTGTCAACAGCTGCTTCTGCCGTACTGCTGTCTGTAGTACCATCAGTGACAGAATCAGACTGCGCGCTTTGGGTAACAACTGTATTTCCCGTTGAAGTCTGGCTTTTACAGCCAGAAATACTTGTTGATGCCAATGCCATTATTAACACCAGTGCGGCTGCTTTGCCTCTGAACAGCTTTCTTTTTACCATTATAGTTCCTCCTTATTGCCAAAAGGTCTTCCCAAAAATATTTCAAGATTTCCGTTTCTGCATCGTAAATCGTCAATCAGTTTCTTTTCTTCTCCATTATTTTTTAAAACCACTTCATAATCCAGTTTATAAAGACTTCCCATATTGGTTGTCTTCACCTGATTTAAATCCCAATTTTTCAGATACAGGGCAAATACTTCGTCAAATACAGATGTATAGTCCAAAGACTCCGGAATTGTGATTTTAAGTACTTTTACACCTGTCTTCTGCTGTCCAAATTTAAGGAAAGCCAGTAATATATTTACCCCTCCCATAATAAGGACAAATAAAACTGCCATACCAACGTAACCCATTCCCGTAGCCAGTCCTACTGCCATTGCCTGAAAAATGCTGCTGATCTCCTCTGCTTTTCCAGGAACTGACCGGAAACGGACCAGGGAAAAGGCTCCCATTACTGCAACCCCGGTGCCAAGGTTTCCGTTTACCAGTAAAATAACCATCTGAACCATAGCGGGAAGCAATGCAATTGTCACCACAAATCCCCTTGAATACGAATTCCGGTACATGTGAATACCTGCAATTATTAGCCCAAGAACCAGAGAAGCGGTTAAGCATACAAGAAATGATCCTGGTGAAAATGCAACCTCTGATTCCTCTATTAAGATTGATTGAAACCATGTATTAAGCACAGCTGATTCCTCCTTTTTTCTCTGATTTCATTATTTGCTGCTTTTCATATGCCTGACCGTATTTGGAAAAGGAGGCCGGATATATTTTCAGCTCATCCAGTATATGCCCCAGCCAGAGGGGCATGGACCCTGGAATTTTTATCTCCATAAGGTGCCAGCCGTCTTCTAAAAGAGGGGTTCCCCATGGACCATTTTCCAATTTTAAACAATCGGTTCTCCAAAGAATATTTCCGTCTAACGTCAGCCGCAGGTTCTCATCCTCCAGTCCATACAGGGCTGTTCTTTCATAGGAAATATACATAGCAGGAATCAAATCTTCGTAATAATGCAGAAACCAGTCAATTTCACGAAGCACCTGGGTTTGTCGTTCCGGCTTTATTCCCCGGTATAAATACGCCTCTGCATCAGCTAAATTAAGTGTTTCACGGCGTTTATAAACGATACCCTGGTATTTTTTTTTCAATTCCAGAAACACAGAACTGGTTTTTCCTGGCAGCCCATAGCTTCGGAGTCTGAATTTTTCCTTATAAACCGGTTTCTCCAAAGAATTTCTGATCAGTCTTGCATCCGGCGTGTCAAAATAGACATTGCATATTGTGGAATTACCATATTGATCGGTTTCCATTTTTCCCATCAGTCTCTCTTTTAGCGTTAAGTATTGTACCGGATCTATCAGATATTTCATTTCTGTCCGTTCAAATGTCATTTGATATCCACTCATAAAAACCTCCTTATTCGCTTCTTTGTGTTACTTTACGCAGATTATACAGATCAAACCTGAAATCAACTTGAAAGAATGGCAGGTTCACAGATCTTTCACAGCTTGCCGGAATGTAAAAATCTTATTGATAAAACTTGACCATTTAGGTACAGTATGTTAATCTTATCACGTGGAGGTGCGATATGCTCATAACCAGAGAATGCGATTATGCCATAAGAATCATAAGAGCCTTATCATCAGGCGATATCATGAACGTTCCTACGATCTGTGAGAAAGAATCCCTGACTTCAGCCATCACCTACAAGATGGCACGAAAGCTGGAAAAAGCGGGATTAATCAAAAGCTATCGTGGAAGCGCGGGAGGCTATGCCTTAAACTGTGATCTGGAACGCACAAGTTTATATGATATTCTCACTGTGATTGATTCCAAAATGCTGCTGATCGAATGCATGCAGTCCGGCTATGACTGCCTCGTTAATCAGCCCAAGCAGCCTTGCCTGGCTCATAAGGAGTTCTTAAGAATTCAACTGAATCTTAATCGGGAACTGAAAGATTGTTCTTTGGCAAAGCTACTGCACGGATAATTTTTTTAATTTAATCTTTACTAAAATGGTATAGATTCAAAAGGAGGAAAAACAATGAATCAATGTTACGGGTGCAACACCTGTCAAAGCGCCGACAAACCTTTAGAAACGTTCATCTCTTCCCTGCCGATGGAGACTTCCCATCACAGAGTAGAAAAACAAAGCACCAAATGCGGATTTGGTCTCCAGGGAGTCTGCTGCAGACTCTGTGCCAACGGCCCCTGCCGTATTACGCCGGATGCTCCCCGTGGAATATGCGGAGCGGATGCAGACACGATTGTTGCCAGAAACTTTTTAAGGGCGGTGGCTTCAGGAAGCGGCTGTTACATACACATTGTTGAAAATACAGCATTAAATTTAAAAAACACAGCAAAAATAAAAGGCGAATTAAAGGGATTAAAATCTCTTGATCACCTGGCAGACATCTTCGGAATCGTAGAATCCGATGTGTACAAAAAGGCAGAGAAAGTCGCCGATGCGGTAATTGCTGATATCTATAAACCGGAATATGTGGAAATGGAGCTTACGGAAAAAGTCGCTTACGCTCCAAGAGTTGCCCGCTGGAAAGAACTTGGAATCATGCCAGGAGGAGCTAAATCCGAAGTATTTAAGGGTGTGGTCAAATGTTCCACCAACTTAAACTCCGATCCCTTAGATATGCTGGTTGACTGCTTAAGACTGGGTGTCTCCACAGGTATCTACGGACTGACTCTTACAAACCTGTTAAATGATGTGCTTCTTGGACAGCCGGAACTTCGTATGGCTCCCGTAGGCCTTCGTGTTATTGACCCGGGTTATATCAACATCATGATTACCGGACATCAGCATACTATTTTTGTTGATTTACAGGAACAGCTTATTTCCCCGGAGGCAGTTGCAAAGGCAAAGGCAGTTGGAGCCAAAGGCTTTAAACTGGTAGGCTGTACCTGCGTAGGTCAGGATCTGCAGTTACGAGGCGCTCATTACCAGGAGGTATTTGACGGTCATGCAGGAAACAACTACACCAGCGAAGCCATCCTTGCAACCGGCGCCATTGATGCCGTTCTTTCTGAGTTTAACTGTACTCTTCCTGGTATTGAACCAATTTGTGAAGAGCTTAAGATCAAACAGATCTGTCTGGATGATGTGGCTAAAAAATCAAACGCAGAACTTATGAAGTTCGATTTTGACCACCGCAGAGAACAGAGTGAAAAGATCATTGATAAAGTAGTGAAATCCTATCAGGAGCGCCGTGGCACGGTACCCCTTAATCTTATGCCTGACCACGGATATGAGAACACCCTGACTGGTGTCAGTGAAGGTTCCTTAAAGGACTTCCTGGGCGGAAGCTGGAAGCCACTCATTGATTTAATCGTATCCGGGGATATTAAAGGAATTGCAGGAGTTGTAGGCTGTTCCAACTTAACCGCAGGAGGACACGATGTTCTTACTGTGGAGCTGACAAAGGAACTGATTGCCAGGGATATCATCGTACTGACTGCAGGCTGTTCTTCAGGCGGCATTGAAAACTGTGGTCTTATGACACCGGAAGCTGCTGAATTTGCCGGCCCTAAATTAAGAGAAGTCTGCAAAAAGCTGGGAATTCCGCCAGTTCTCAATTTTGGTCCCTGCCTTGCGATCGGACGTCTTGAGATTGTTGCTACTGAAATAGCACAGGAGCTTGGTGTGGATCTTCCCAAACTTCCACTTGTCCTTTCTGCAGCTCAGTGGCTGGAAGAACAGGCTCTTGCAGATGGCTGCTTCGGCCTTGCTCTTGGTCTTCCCCTTCATTTAGGACTTCCTCCTTTTGTGACAGGAAGCAAAGTTGCTGTTAAGGTTCTCACAGACGGTATGAAATCATTAACCGGCGGTCAGGTCATTATTAATGATGATGCTGTGGAAAGTGCCGACATACTGGAAAAAATTATTATGGAGAAGCGGACCGGTCTTAATATATAGGAGGAGGGCATATGAAACGGATATTCATTGATGAAGCCAAATGCGACGGGTGTAAGAACTGTGTTCTCGCCTGTATGCAGGCACATAGAAAAGATGGCGGAAGCATTTATGATCTGGATTTAACCAATCCGGAAAATGAATCCAGAAATCACATCGTCATGAAAGGGAACGGTCACTATGCTCCCATCTTCTGCCGCCACTGCGACCAGCCGGAATGTGTGATGTCCTGTATGAGCGGAGCTCTTGTAAAGGACGAAGAATCGGGTCACGTATATTACGACGAAAAAAAGTGCGGTTCCTGCTTCATGTGTGTGATGAACTGCCCTTACGGTGTGTTAAAAGCGGACACAACCACGAAAACTAGTGTGATCAAATGCGACTTCTGCTTTGATCACGGCAGCGAGCCAAGCTGCGTAAAAGCATGTCCTACCAAGGCAATCTATGTGAAGGAGGTGGAATGATGACTCATGTAATTATCGGCGCAGGCGCTGCCGGCATCTCGGCTGCTAAAACCATCCGAACGCTGGAACCAAAAGCGGATATCATCATGGTGTCGGTTGACGACCAGGTTCATTCCCGTTGTATGCTCCATAAGTACTTAAGCCATGAGCGGGACGAAGCAGCTCTTTCTTTTGTTCCGGATGATTTCTTTGATACACTTGGAATTAAATGGCTGAAGAACAAAGAAGCGGTACATATTGATCCGGTGAAGCAGTCTGTTTTACTTGATGATGGAACAGAGCTTAACTTCGACCGCCTTCTGATCGCAACAGGTGCACACAGCGTGATACCTCCCATTGTTAATTTAAGAGAAGCCAAAAATGTATTCGGTCTCCGGAATTTAAGTGACGCAAGAAAAATCCGTAAGTTTGCCCAGTCAGCAGATAAAATTCTGGTATTAGGTTCCGGGCTGGTAGGAATGGACGCCGCTTATGCATTTCTGGAGCAGAAAAAGGATGTAACTGTTCTAGAACTGGCGGACCGGATTCTTCCAAAACAGCTGGATGAAAAAGCTGGTAAAGCCTATCAGAAATTATTTGCACAACATGGATGCAAATTCGTTCTGGGAAGAAAAGTAGTTTTAACCACTATGCCGGAAAACGATCAGATTGACTCCGTTATGCTTGATGACGGGACTATTCTGGAATGTGATATGATTGTTGTCGCAGCCGGAGTTCGCCCGGCAACAGACTGCACAGAAAATTGTGAAATTGCCGTTGACCGCTTTATTAAGGTGAATGATTGCTTGGAAACATCCTGTAAAAACATTTATGCCGCAGGAGATGTGAACGGAATCGCTGCAATCTGGCCGAATGCCATGAAGCAGGGATATACAGCTGCCTGCAATATGTGCGGAGTTCCAACCCCTTATGAAGATCCTTACGGTATGAAAAACACCATGAATTTTTATGGACTTACAACGCTCTCTTTAGGAGATGGAATCGCAAGAGACGGAGATCAGATCCTGTCACAGGAGGACTCCGGTTGTTATAAAAGGGCAATCTTACGTGATGGACGCTTGCAAAGTATTATGATTCAGGGTCCTATTGATTACACCGGTATCTATCAGTATCTGATCAAAAATCAGGTATCACTTGATACTGTTAAGACTGATATCTTCCATCTGTCTTTTGCCGACTTTTACGGAACAGATTCCCGGGGACAGTAT
>SVDS01000185.1 GCA_015057715.1 Paenibacillaceae bacterium | reverse complement strand
TTAAAAGAAACCGTTCCTGGAATATTCAGGGAAATTCCATTTGGGACAGGGCATGTGGACTTTGAAAGTGCCATTCAGACAGCCTGGGAGCTGGGAATCAGAAAGTATGTGGCAGAGTTTTGGTATACCGGTAATTCCCAGTGGATGAGAGATCTTTACGATGCAAATAAGCGGATGACTGAGATTCTGGATAAACAATGCCTTAAGGAGAGTGTGCAATGAAAGCAGAGAAAAAGGTATTGGGGCATTTAACAAAATGTTATTCGGTTGCCCCCCTAAGTTATAAAGGGACAGAGCATTTTCTGGTAGCAGCGGAAAAGGAGGATCCCTGTCTTTTATTTGATATGGACGGAAATAAGGTGGATACCATCTGGGAGGGGCCAGGGGGTACTATGTCCATGGTGCAGGTTCCTGGTACAGACGGACAGTTCCTTGCAACCCAGCGGTTTTATTCCCCCAATGATTCCAAAGAGGCAGTCATAGTACTGGTAACTCCGGGAGATTCGGGTAAATGGCAGGTTAAAACCATTGCGTCCCTTCCTCATGTCCATCGGTTTGACATACTAAAAAGGGGCGGAATGCGTTATCTTCTGGCCTGTACCTTAAAATCTGGTCATGAATACAAGGAAGACTGGTCAAGTCCCGGCAAGGTTTATGGCGCAGCACTTCCAGAGGATCTTTCCGATCTTAGTGAGTCTTGTCCTTTGCAATTTGAAGTAATTCAGGAAGGTATGCTTAAAAATCATGGCTACTACCGGATTGAGGAAAACGGTGCGGATACGGGACTGGTGTCCTGTGAAGGTGGAGTCTTTCAGTTTGTTCCGCCGTTTCAAAAAGGGGAAAAATGGGAGATACGTAAGCTGCTTGATACCCCTGCCAGTGATGGTGTTTTAATTGATTTTGATGAGGATGGGGATAGAGAGCTTGCTGTATTATCCCCCTTCCATGGTGACTGCATTTCCATTTATAAAAAATTAGAAGGCAGCTATAAAAAAGTATACGAATATGAGAAGAAGGCAGAGTTTTCCCATGGGATCTTTGGGGGAAGCTTATGCGGGAAGCCTGTTTTGGTAGTGGGGCACAGGCAGGGAGAGAGAAATCTTCTTTGCTTTACCTGGAATAAAGAACAAAAGATTTATCAATGGGAGATCTTAGACCGGGACTGCGGACCTGCCAATGTTCTGCATTTGGAAAAAGAAGGGATAGACTTATTAATCAGCGCAAACCGGGAAATTGATGAAATTGCAATGTACCGGATTACACCATAGGTGGAATAACCGGGTTTCTAAAAGAGAATAGACAATTATACCTTTGTGAAGTATACTGAAATCAAGTTGAACAGCAGATTTATCCATAAATTTTCTGCTGAGACACAAAGGAGGAATTGTCATGAAGAGCATAAAAAACAAAATATTTCTTTACATGGCTTTAACTGTTTTTATTTCACTCACAGTAGTTGGCGGCATCAGTATTTATTTGAATTATTACAGTATGATCGGAACTATGAACCAGTCCATGACGGAACTGGCTGAGACAGCGTCTGAGCGGGTGGCAAAGGAGCTGGATATCTATAAGAATCTTGCTTATGAAGCAGGAAGTATTGCAAGACTGGCGAATTCGGAGACTGGTATTGATGAAAAGAAGTCTATTATTGATCAGAGAGCCAAGACCCACGAGTTCCAGAGAGGCAATATTATAGGGATCGACGGTATCAGCATTTTTGATGGAAAAGACTATTCGGACCGGGATTATTTTAAACGTTCAATCAACGGAGAGATGGCGGTATCGGAACCATTAATCAGTAAGGTTACAGGGCAGATGACCATTATTATATCAGCCCCTTTGTGGGAAAAGGGAATCCCCGGAACGAAAGTAGTAGGGGTTGTTTATTTTGTTCCCAAGGAAACCTTTTTAAATGATATCGCTGCTTCCATACGGGTCAGTAAGGGCTCCAATGCCTATCTTCTTAATCAGTCCGGAAAGGTGATTGCCGATCCCAATATGGATAAGGTTACCAACGGAATCAATGTACAGGAAAGTGCTTCAAAGGACTCACGGCTTGCCCAGCTTGCGGCACTTGAAGGGAAGATGACCAAGGGGGAAAGTGGTTTCGGACGTTATGAAAACCAGGGGCATAAGATGTTTCTTTCCTATGCGCCCATTGCAGGGACTGACGGCTGGAGTATTGGAATCAGTGCGCCCATGTCAGATTTCATGGGATCCACTAAAACAGCCAGCGGGATTACTCTTTTACTGATTGCAGTATTTCTCGTAGTTGCAGCAATCGTATCCGCGGCTTTGGCAGGCAAGATAGCAAGCCCCATTACTTCCTGCGCAAACAGGTTAAAGCTGCTGGCAGAGGGGGATCTTGATTCTCCTGTAACAGAGGTGAAAGACAAAGATGAAACAGGTATTCTTGCAGATGCCACCAGGGAGCTTGTTTCCAGACTTGGAATGATTATTAAAGATGTGGATTACGTTCTTCATGAGATGGCGGCAGGGGATCTGACAGTCAGCACCACCTGTGACGCTGCTTACGTAGGGGGATTCAAAGGCATACACGAGGCGATGCATCAGTTAAAGGCAGAGTTGGGAGACACTCTTTTAAATATCAGCCGTTCTTCCGGTGAAGTGGCAGCAGGAGCAGACCAGGTATCTGCAGGTGCTCAGGCATTGTCTCAGGGAGCTACGGAACAGGCAGGCTCCATAGAGGAACTGGCTGCCACTATCGGTGATATCTCAAAGCAGGTAGAAGGAAATGCAAGAAGTGCAAAAGAGGCCAGTAACAAGGCAAAAGAAATGGCTGAGGAATTAAGCAGCGGAAAAGAACAGATGCAAAAGATGACAAAAGCCATGGATGAGATATCCCAGACGTCTGGGGAAATTGGAAAAATAATTAAGACGATTGAAGACATCGCTTTCCAGACCAATATTCTGGCATTGAACGCGGCAGTAGAAGCTGCAAGAGCAGGGGAAGCAGGAAAGGGCTTTGCAGTGGTTGCAGATGAAGTAAGAAATCTGGCTTCCAAGAGTGGGGAAGCATCAAAGAATACATCTGCCCTGATCGAGAATTCTTACCAGTCTGTGCAAAATGGAGCACTGATTGCGGCAGAAACAAAAGAGTCGTTAGACCGAATCGCTGCTGCTTCTGAAAGAACCGTATCTTTGATCAACGAAATTTCCAATTCATCAGGAGAACAGGCTGTTTCCATTGGTCAGGTAAATCAGGGGATTGATCAGATTTCAAGTGTGGTTCAGACAAACTCCGCAACAGCCGAAGAGAGTGCAGCAACCAGTGAGGAACTTTCCGGTCAGGCACAGATATTAAAGAACTTAATCGACCGATTTCGACTTTAATCGATTTTATTAAAATAGCGTTAAGATTCCCTCTAATCTCTATCTTTTTATAGCATATATTACTAAAATAGAAGGGTAGAAGGAGGGACGAATTATGGGGTTCATAATTGTTTTGCTTATGGCTATATATGCTGTTATCGGTGGACTGACAACGCTTTATCTGTTTTTAAGCTTCCCGGCAGTAGTGATTTGGAAAATTTATAGAAAATTTACTAAGGGAATTTCTATTTTTTACTGAAATAAGACAGCCATCTATGACTTACTTATAGATGGCTGTCTTATTTTAGTTATTGAAGCTTGAACTTCTATTCATGTTTTTAACACATTTGTATAAATAGAAAAAGAAAAACTAAATATTTGTCAGCCGTTCAAATAAATTATTAACATTAATTCTACCGTACCCCCAGACATTATTTGGATAAACTTCTGAAGGGCTTCTTACGGCACCCCTTATAATTAACCGGTTGACGTCATATCCGGTCAGAGAAGTATAGTTGCCTCTTGGAATCCCCCATTCAAGTACCATGGCAATGATTCCTGCTGCATGGGCGCTGGCGGCTCCGGTGCCGGTTGCAGTCCCGTACTGGTTGCCGGGAGCAGCACAGGGGATCTGGTAGCCGGGTGCTGCAATATCCGGCTTAACCAGACCGCTTCTGGTATAACCTCTGCTGGATTCAGGCAGAATGCCATCGTTAAACTGATTATAAGCTGTTACGGTCAGCTGGTTGGCGCCATTGCCGGGAGAAGTGATGGTAGTATCCGGATTTGGTGCTAAAAAATAGGTGCTGTCAGATAGGATTGATCCGCTTGGGAGCCAGCAATGAAACGAAAAGGATTCATTTTCAAGACTCTGAGCCCGTAAAGACCACACTCCAGGCTGAGGGTTTAAAAAACGGATTAAAATAAGCTGATCTCCGGTTTCCTCTTCAAAAATAATATTATTCACCCAGACCACACTCTGGGTGAAAATAAAATTGAATTTCCGGCAGTCTGAGATGGAAGGATAAATTCTCTGGGTCGATTCTCTGTTTGGCGTAGAGATATCAATGGAGATTCGGTCTGGTGCGTATGGCCAGATTTCCATCCAGAATTCTTTATCATTTTCTCCAATTCTCAATTCAAAATCATTATAAAATGGCACAGTGGATGTACTGTTAAAATAATGCCTTTGTGTATTTCCTTCATTACCGGCGGAGGTAGAGACGCCAATTCCCGGAAGCTGTACCAGATAAGTTAAATAACTGCTTAATGTACCTTTGCCATCATGACTGCCCTGACTTGAGCCAAGTGCAATACAAATAACAAGGGGAAGACTCAGTTTCTGTGCTGTCAAAAAGAGATATCTGATCCCCAGCAAAATGTCTGATTCCTGGAAGCAGTATGTATCTTTTGGTATGGTAAATAAATTTTTTAAGTTTTCTTTTGCATCTTTCAGCTTCACAATTACAATCTGGGAATTGGGAACCACTCCGGCAAAGACCTCATCAGCACTGACGCTGCCTGCTGCAATGCTAGCCATAGCAGTTCCGTGACCGTTGGTATCAGTGGATGGAACAGTGGAAAGTGGATCTTCTGATGCTAAGGCCAGATTGATGGCCTCTCTGTTATATTCACTTCCAAAGGTAAAACCTTCCGGAATAATTCCGGTCTGCACTGTCTGATCCCATATAGAAACGATACGGGTGGTTCCGTCGTTATTGCGAAATGCGTTATGCTGGTAGTCAATACCTGTGTCCACAAAGCCCATTAAAATGCCCTGACCGGTCAGATTCAAAAATGGATTTCTCTGTACCGTGCCAATACCCGATTTTTCTATACTGATGGTGGATTCAAGAGTATAAAGTGAGGGAAAGGTGCTGTAGGGGTGTGTTCCCAAATCACAGGGATCCGTTCCGGTTGTAGGAATATGAAGCAGTGAGCTTCGCTCTGTAAGTGGCGTGATATTGTCTCCCGTATCATAGGAGGGGACCGAAATATTATTAATGATTAAGTCGTAGTAATTATTATCTAATATTTTATTCAAAATCAGGCCTCCTCACTGCACCAATATTAAGAATTAAAACACCCTTTCAAGACAACCGGATCAGATATTGGTCAGCCTTCGAAACAGGTTATTTACATCAAGCCGGCCATATCCCCAGATGTTGTTTGGGTAGATGATAGAACTGTCACGTGCAGCTCCCCGGATCAACAGCCGGTTCACGTCATTTCCGGTCATGGATGTGTAATTCCCTCTTGGTATACCCCATTCCAGTATCATGGCGATAGCTCCTGCTGTATGAGCAGCAGCGGCACCAGTTCCAGTCATGGTTCCATAAAGATTTCGTGGAATCGCACATGGTATCTGATATCCGGGAGCGGCAATGTCTGGCTTTATCAGTCCGTTTCTTGTATAACCTCTGCTGGATTCAATGAGAATACTGTCATTAAACTGATTATAGGCAGTAACGGTCAGCTGACTGATTCCATCTCCGGGAGATGTAATGGTAGTATCCGGATTGGGATTTAAAAAAAATGTGTCATTTGTTATAATATCACCGGAAGGAAGCCAGGAATGAAATGAAATGGGTTCATTTTCCATACTTTGTACCCGGATATTCCAGACTCCCGCAAGGGGATTTTGGAAACGCAGGAGAATCAGCTGATCGCCGGATTCTTCTTCAAATATAAAGTTATTTACCCACAAGGTACTTCCTGTAAAAATAAATTCAAACTTTCTGCAGGAACCAATGGTAGGATAAATGGGCTGAGTGGATTCTCTGTTTGGGGTGGAAACATCTATGGATACACGGCCCAGTGCATAAGGCCAGATTTCCATAAAGAACAAGGAATCATTTTCTCCTATTCTTAATTCAAAGTTATTATAATAAGGCGGGGCTGTGGTACTGTTAAAATAATGACGTCTGTCATTGCCTTCATTTCCAGCTGAAACAGATATTCCGATTCCAGGCAGTCTGGCAAGAAAATTTAAATAGTTACTAAGTGCATCTGTGCCGTCATGACCACCCTGGCTGCTACCAAGGGCAATGCAGATAACTAACGGGCGGCTGGCATTCTGGGCATATGTTTCCAAATACTTGACCCCCAGCATAATGTCAGATTCCTGGTAGCATAATACGTCCGGCTTTACAAAGTTCATATTCCTTAAGTTCTGTTTGGGATCTTTTAGCTTTACAACAACCAGTTCCGCTTCCGGTACCACACCGGTAAAGGAATTCTCCGGATTGTATCTTCCTGCAATGATACTTGCAACGGAGGTTCCGTGCCCTACGGTGTCCACAGAAGGTACTATCGATAAGGGATCATCTGATCTCAGAGCAATATTAATGGATTCTCTGTTGTACTCTGTTCCATATGTAAATCCCACCGGCGGATTGTTACTTTGAACGGATTGATCCCAGATAGAAAGAATTCTGGAAGTATTATCATTGTATAGAAACGCTTCATGCGTGTAATCAATCCCTGTATCAATCACTCCTACAATAATTCCCCGCCCAGTTAGATTTAAAAAAGGATTTCTCTGTACAGGACCGATTCCGGATTTTTCAATGCTGATGGTAGAATTGAGTGTATAAAGAGTTGGAAATGTATGATATGGATATTCTCCCAACAGGCATGGAGTTGAACCGGCTGCCGGAATATGAAGCAGGGAATGTCTTAAATTAATCATGGTTATATTGTCTGGGTTATAGTTGGGAATTGAGATATTATTAATAATCAGATCATAATAATCGTTATCCAGAATCTTTTCCAAAAGACAGTCCTCCGGTCCGTTTTTCCATAATTTGCCGTTACAGATTTGTAAGCTGCTGAAAAACTTTATTTACATCAAGCTGACCATACCCCCAAAGGTTATTTGGATATGTGTTAGCTGCCCCGTGCCTGGTGGCTCTCATGAACATTCGGTTAATATCATATCCGGTTAAAGTCGGGAGATTTTTTCTGACGATTCCCCATTCCAAAATCATGGCTGCGGCACCAGCAGCATGAGCAGCAGCAGTACCAGTTCCCGTCGCGCTGCCATATGAATTCCCTGAGACAGCGCAGGGGAGCTGGAGCCCGGGAGCAGCAATATCTGGTTTAATCATCCCGGTCGCTGTATAGCCTCTGCTGGCATCTGCAAGGACGCTGTCATTCAATTGATTGTAAGCAGTAACTGTTAACTGATGAGTTCCGTTTCCAGGAGAGGTTATAGTCACGGAGGAATCTGGATTTAAAAAGTAAGTATCATCGGACAGAAAATCCCCGTTGGGAAGCCAGCAGTGGAAGGAAAAAGGTTCTTCTTTCATTGACTGTACCCGCAGATACCACACTCCGGGCATAGGATCTTTAAACCGCATTACGATTACCTGATTACCTGTTTCGTCATCAAAGAGTATATTATTCACCCAAATGATGCTTTTGGCAAAAATAAAATTAAATTTTCTGCATTCGTTCAGGGAGGGATAAATTCTCTGAGTCGATTCTCTGCTGGGAGTTGATATGTCAATGGATATCCGGCTTGTTGCATAGGGCCAGAGAACCATACAAAATTCTTTATCCTTTTCGCTGATCTTCAGCTC
>SVDS01000003.1:79259-93540 GCA_015057715.1 Paenibacillaceae bacterium | reverse complement strand
CTCTGTTCCACCTGTTCCACTGCGCTCATATTCTGGGCAATTTCCGTACAGAGATTGCTGCAGTAGATGATTCCTTTATGGCTGTTTGGATTGAAATTATTGACTGCATCCCGGTTAAATGTAAACGGAGTTCCTGTTTCTACCGCACTCTTTAAAACAAGACGTATAATATCCTTAATCGGGACAACCCTCTTATGAATTCTTTCATCATTTACACACTGGAGGTAACGTTCCTCCCACAAATCTCCCCAGCAGTCTTCCAATGCCCAGCCCATTACAGTAAGTATCTCGTGAGGACACATCAGATACCAGTTACTTTCCATATCTTCCTTCGCCTGCCGCCAGAAAAGATCGGGGTAGCATACTGCCGGAAAAACATCGTGGGCTTTCATGCGGTCATCGCCGTTATTGGTCTTAAGCATTAAAAATTCCGGAAGATCTTTGTGCCATACGTCTAAGTACACTGCTACCGCACCCTGACGCATCCCCAGCTGGTCCACTGCAACAGCCGTATCATTGGCAAGCTTGATCCAACGGATCACACCTCCGGCCGCCCCTTTAAATCCCCGTATGGAGCTTCCAGCTGCACGTACTTTTCCAAAATACAGTCCCATGCCACCGCCAAATTTACTGATCTTGGCAAAGCTGTCTATGCTTCGGTAAATCCCATCCAGACTGTCTGGCACTGTATCAATAAAACAGGAAGAAAGCTGATGGTAGGGTTTTCTCGCATTGGATAAAGTGGGGGTTGCCATGGTCACCTTTAATGTGCTGAGCATATCATAAAACCTCTTTACCCAGCCGTCACGGTCCACCTTCTCCAGCATGGCAAGATGCATGGCAATCCCTAAAAACATCTCCTGAGGTGTTTCAAGGGGAACATTCTCCCTGCTATGAATTACGTAACGGTTTAACACCAGTTCCAGTCCGGAGTAATTAAACAGACGGTCTCTGGTATGATCAATATAAGCTTCATACCGGTTTAGTTCTTCCTCGCTGTAATTTTCAAGAATGTAGTTCCCGTACAGATTCTCTCCCGTTAAGTAAGCAACTTTATCATAGAAGCTTTTTAAGCCATGTCTGTTAAGCTCTGCTTTCAGGATTTGTCCAAATTGAACCAGATAAATTCTGGCACTTACGTATTCCCAGTGGGAGGCTTCCTGGGTCGTCAGCTCAACTGCTGCCTGAATCAGTGCAGAAAGTCTCTCTCTGCCAGTCATGTCCTCTTTAAAAAATGTCATAAATTTTATATAAAGCTTGTTAAGACCGTATGACGGTGAATCCCATTCCTGCTCTATCTCATCAAGTACCGGACTTAATTCAGGTACTTCCTTAAAGTATGCCAATATCTCATTTTTACCGTATAATTCATCCATACTGATTCCTGCCATTCTATTGCGTTATAATAATATCAATAACTGTTATCAAAGCTATATTCATGAATATACCACAAGATATTGTTAATTTCAACCATCCGATCACAAAATATTCGTTTTTTTATCTTTGCAAAAGAATCACCGGGGGAGAAAATTCATATCGGATTTTAACTCCAGATCCTGAAAAAGTGCATTTACAGCAGAGGTGTAGTCTGATAGATTCTGGGATTTTTGTATCTTTTTCCCGTGCTTTTCGCTGTTTTCAAAAGACTGAAGCATATAAGCCCACAGTTCTTTCATTTTAAACAGCAGATTGCGGTCACCAAAAATCGTCTTCTGGTACCCAGAAAGAATTTCATCATGAAATGCCCTCAGCTGCTCTTTTTTAAGACGTCCCTGTCCTTTTATTTCTCCTGCAAGCATGGGATTGGCAATCAGTCCCCTGCCAAGCATTACCCGGTCCACAGACGGAAATGTCTGAACCATTCGGTCATAAGCCCCGGGAGTAAATAGATCTCCATTATAGCAGACGGGATTTTTACTAACGGTGACTGCCATCTGAAACATGTCCCAGTTTGGAGTATTCCGGTAAAAATCTGTTTGGATTCTGGGGTGGATAATCAGTTCCTTAACAGGATACTTGTTATAGATTTCCATAAGATGGTAAAATTCCTCCGGACTGTCCTTTCCGATTCTGGTTTTAATGGAAATGTTCATATCAATGGAAAAGATCCGGTCCAGGAACTGGTCTAACTGATCAGGCACTGCAAGAAAACCGGAGCCTCTTTGTTTGGATACAACCGTTTTAGATGGACAGCCCAGATTTAGATTTACCTCATCATATCCATATTTTTTAAGTTCCATAGCGGTCCAGACGAAACCCTCCCAATGATTGGTCATAATCTGGGGGATTGTCCTTGCGCCCTCATTATGCTCCGGAAGAATATCATTTTTTTCTCTGGAAGAAAATTCACGGTTCTGGGTCGGTACAATAAAAGGTGTGAAGTATGCGTCTACATCCTTAAAAAACTTACGATGTGCATTTCTGTAAATATATCCTGTAATCCCCTCCATGGGGGCGAAGTAATAGTTCATAAGCTGTTCTCCTGTTCCATTTTTACACTCCCCATTCTACCACAGGAGATGAAAAATTCATAGAATACCATTTGCAGATTATGACAATTAGTGCTATAATATGGGGCAAAATGCCATTGCTCAGGAGGATCTATCATGTTTCGTTTTAATCAGATTTTTAAACGTACTACCGGTGTCATAATGCTTGCAGCCCTGTTCTCATCTTCTGTTGTTTTCACAGCAAAAGCGGAAGAAGAATCCGGACCTGCTTTTGCTCCGCCGGTTAACCATACTGCTGCGCCTGAGATCGGTCCTGGAATGAGTTTAAAATCCAACTGTGTGGTTGTT
The DNA here is from genome assembly GCA_015057715.1 of Paenibacillaceae bacterium. Lineage (GTDB taxonomy): Bacteria > Bacillota > Clostridia > Lachnospirales > Lachnospiraceae > Lacrimispora. Next base: position 90,742 of record SVDS01000003.1, on the reverse strand, counting down.
TTAGACCCTGGACACGGAAAAACAGACGGTCACTACTCCGGCTGCCACTTCGAATACGACGGAGTTACTTATTATGAAGATATCATTACAATGAAAATAGCCAATTATACGAAAGAATATCTGGAGAAAAATTCCAACTATACCGTTTATATGACGAAAGACAGTTCCGAAGTCACCGTTCCTTTGGATCAGCGGGCATCCTTTGCGGCATCCGTCCGCGCAGACTTGTTTGTCAGTCTCCACGTGGATTCCATCGCAGGAAACGGCACCACAAGAAACGCTTACGGTGCCAGTTCCATGTCTCCCAGAACCGGACGTTTTAACAATGAGGTCGCCATCCAGTCCCAGGACGCAGCAAATACGATTTTAAACCAGCTAACTGGTCTTGGGCTTCACAACAGAGGATTAATCCTTCAGGATTCCAAAAACGGAACCTTATATCCAGATGGAAGTACCGCTGATTACTATGCAATCCCCCGATATTCCCAGATGTACGGTCTCCGTGGCTTTATCATTGAACATGGATACATCAACTACATCAGTGACTTAACCGGATTTCTCTCCACCGACGAGCAGTTAAAGAAACTGGGAGAGGCTGATGCCAAAGGTATCATTGAATATTTAAACAAAGCTGGAAAGTCCACTTTTACAACGACCACTGCTGCTGTTTCGGCACCACCTACCAACTAAGAGCTCATAATCCCTGCCTTCCTGCATAAAATATATCATAAATTATGGCTCAAACTGGCAGGGAGGAACAGGTTTGTCAAAAATTCTGGATAATAGTTATTACGATTTAATGATCAGCACCGCCCTGGCTCCAACCTATGATACGGGTGATAATATCACCTATTTAAACAGACAGAACTCTCTGCTTCATATCCCCGCCGGCAGCGGAGATCCCTGTGACCTTGGAAAGCATTCTTACAGCAGCTTTCCTACCCTTTACACCCTTGCCTCAACCATAAGCCTGGAAAAATCGGGAGTTACTACGGTACAGACAAATCCCTTTCTGGCTTTATACGGGCAGGGGGTATTGGTAGCGGTCATTGATACTGGGATTGATTACCGCCACCCGGCATTTCTTTTTAATGACGGCACTTCCCGGATTCTTACCATGTGGGATCAGACCGATCAGTCAGGCACCATCCCCAATGAATTTACCTTTGGCACTGAATACAGCAGGGAACAGATTAATGCTGCCCTTAAGTCACCAGACCCTCTCAGTGTTGTTCCCACTACCGATGTGCTGGGACACGGAACTGCTATTGCCAGTATTCTGGCTGGCTCCCCCAACGAACAGCAGGGGTTTAGCGGAGTTGTTCCCCAATCTGATCTGGTGATTGTTAAGTTAAAGGAAGCAAAGCCTGTTTTGAAAAAAGTAGCCTTTGCCCCTGAAAATGCAAACTGCTATCAGGAATCCGATTTAATACTTGGCATTCGCTATGCCGTTACAGTTGCTTCCCGCTTTAACCGTCCTGTGGTCATCTGTATTGCTCTTGCAAGCAATCAGGGCGGTCATGACGGAAGAGGTGCAGCCAGCGCTTATTTAGACCATCTGGCTCTCCTTCCCGGCAATGGGATATCCGTCGCTTCCGGCAATGAGGGAAACAGTCAGCGTCACTACTACAATTCCACTTCGGCTGCCCCTTACTACAATGACATCGAGCTGAGAGTCGGCAGCAGTGACACTTTATTTGCCATGGAAATCTGGACTTATGCACCTGCCAGACTTTCCATCGATATCTCCTCTCCCAACCGTGAATCTACCCAGCCTGTTTATCCGGGATTAAACCAATGCAGAAAATTCAGTTTTATATTTAATAAGACCACAATCTATGTAAATAATATTATTTTTGAAGAGGAGACAGGGGAACAGGTGATTCTCCTGCGCTTTAGTAATCCCCTTCCCGGAATCTGGTATCTGCGGGCGCAGAGTCCTGAAAATGAGGCTTTTTCCTTTCATTCCTGGCTTCCCGCCGGTAGTCTTTTATCAAATGATACCTTTTTCCTGGATTCAAGTCCGGATACGACCATTACATCACCAGGCAACGCGAGACACCAATTGACTGTTGCTGCCTATAATCAGTTAAATGACAGCATTCTTCCAGAATCAGGAAGAGGCTATACAAGAACGGGTCAGGTAAAACCTGATCTTGCAGCTCCAGGCTTTGAACTCACCTGTGCAGTACCGGGAGGCCTTTACGGAACTGCAACCGGAACGGGAGCTGCTGCTGCCCATGCAGCGGGAATCATTGCCATGGTATTTGAATGGGGAATTGTAAAGGGAAATTATCCCAGACTCACCGGTAATGACGTGAACCGGCTGATGATAAGCGGAGCTGTGAGAAATCCGGCAAACACCTATCCCAACAATATATGGGGTTACGGCCAGGTTGATGTAAACCGGCTGTTTGAGCGTTTCACCAGTAATTAAAAAAAACCTTCAAGCCAGGCAATAATAAATTGCCAGTGGCTTGAAGGCATGTCTGCCGTTCAAAGATGACTGCAGGTTTATTCTTCAACAAACATATCTTTACCAACTCCGCATACTGGACAAACCCAATCCTCCGGAATATCCTCAAATGCAGTGCCTGGCTCAATACCAGAATCAGGATCACCGATTTCCGGATCATATACGTATCCACATGGTTCACAAACATACTTTGCCATCCCTGTCACCTCCTTACATTTCTCTGTGCTTCTTTTATAGCATATAATATGTTTTTTATCAATAGATTTATGATGATTTGTCCTTTAACTTACAAATCTGCTGTGTCATGGTTCCCATGGGACAGTATACGCACCAGGATCTTGGTTTATACAAAACCATGGTAATAATACCGAGCACTGTGGATGTGAGCATGACGCTGTAGAATCCGAAAGCAAACTGGGCAACCCAGTCCGCTGCTATGGTTCCATGATAAGCAAAATGCCAGGGAAGTTTAAAGGTCCATAAAAGCTGTACTGCCTGCTTTAAGCTTCCTGCATCTGAAAAAACCAGATAGGTGGTAAACAGCATATTTCCAAACATGATTAGAAAAAAGATGAGAAATCCATATCGGAATCTACGGCTTCTTATAAATGCAGGTATATCTTTTTTCCGGGATAATTTCAGTTTGTTTCCAAGAAGATCCAGAAGCTGGCCTCTGCCGCAGTAGTGATTGCAATAGGTTTTATTTCCCTTCACTGCAGAGATTCCCAATGGAATCAGGAAACAAAGGAGTCCCAGCCAGGCAAAAAGAATATTAAAGAAACCAAGGATCAGATAGAGCAGGGATGCAAGCCAGATATAATCATACCAGTTTTTTTTCTTATTTGTTCCCATCTTCTTCCCCCCTTTTTGGCATTTCAATATGAATCACGGATGCCGGACAGGCCTTTGCGCACAAACCACAGCCAACGCATTTTTCAGTGTCTATTTTTGCTGTGATCCCACATGGTATTGTAATGGCTCCTTTCGGACATACTTTCATACAGCTGCCGCAGGCGACACAATGGGTCTCATCTACAACTGCATACCTCTTGTTTTTTTGTAACGTCATTGCTTCCTCCATGTTTTTTTCTAGATCTTAACAGATTTTTTCCAATTTTTCCGTGACCATGTCACTTTAGACAATCCATTTTGATCCGAAAAGAGGAAAAAGATCTGTCTCTGCCTTGATTTCAGGCAAAACACAGATCTCTTAAAAACGCTTTATGATATAAAATCTTCTCTCATTGGGGTGAAAATATCAACTAAAATTCCTTTTTCCAGGCATACACAGCCATGCATCACACCATCCTGTTTTAATAAAGTATCTCCGGCCTTAACTGTCTTTACTTCATCACCGATGGTAAATTCAAACGCACCGCTTGCCACATATGTAATCTGAGTATGGGGGTGATTATGCATCTTGCCAATGGCTCCCTGTTCAAAATGATTCTCCACACACATCATGCCGTCACAGTATGCCAATACCTTTCTGACAACACCGTCTCCTGCTTTCTCTCCTTCAATATCCTGATTAAATACCCATCTTTGATTTTTTTCCGTTTTCATGTTATGCCGCTCCTTTTTGTAGTTTTCTTAATTTTAAGTAATTTTACCCATAATGTCAAGATGATCTAACAGCCGTATCCTACCTGTCAGTTTTATTTCCAGTCTTTCCACGTATCAGGCTGATAACTGATTGTTGCCTGTTTTCCATTTCTGACAATGGGTGTTTTCAACACTTCCTGGTTTTCTAATATCTTATCATCTTTATCCTCAGGAGCAATGTATCTGATAAGTGCCAGAATTTCCTGGTTCCGGCTATTCTCATCAAGCATGGCATCTGTACCGCCCACCGCCTGTTTTACACTGTTATATTCCCCTTTGCTCATTCCTTTTTCCTTCATATCAATCATCTGATACGGAATTTTACGCTCTTTAAAATAACGTTCTGCTTTTTTTGTATCAAAACATTTTTTGGTTCCGAATATCTGTACATTCATGGTGTGCCCTCCTTTGCCAAACTAAAAATGGTACTGTTGTTTTTATGTCTCAAACAACAATACCATTTTAAAGATAATTTTACCAGACCTCTTCTGAAATTTCTTTTACCAGTTTTATTTTTTCCCACTGCTCTTCTTCTGTCAGTTTATTTCCTTCTTCGGTTGATGCAAAACCACATTGGGGACTTAATGATAAGCGGTCCAGAGGGATATAACGGGAAGCCTTGCGGATTCGCTCAATGATCCGGGATTTTTCTTCTAAATCTGGAGATTTGGTTGTAATCAGTCCAAGGACTACCTGCTTATCTCCATCCACATAATGAAGGGGTTCGAAATCTCCCGAACGCTCATCATCAAATTCCAGGTAGTAAGCAGAAACATTTTCTTTTCCAAATAAATGGGGGGCAATGGGGGCATATCCGCCTGATGAAGCCCAGGTAGAATGGTAATTGCCTCTGCATACATGTGTATTGATTACCAGATCTTCCGGCAGAATCTCCATTGCCAGATTGTTCAGTCTCACATACTTTTCTGCCTCGGTAGTAACAGATTTTGATCCCTTCTGTCTGGCTTCCCAATACTTTGTGTCACAGAACATTCCCCAGGTACAGTCGTCAAACTGGACATTTCTGCAGCCTGCTTCATACAGATCAAGGAGTACGGTGTGATAAGCAGATGCAATATCCCGGATCAGCTCTTCTTCATCCGGATAGTAAGACTTTGTCTGTTCCAGATTATCTCCCCGCTCCAGTTCAGCCAGAAATTGGGCTGGTGCCGGTATGGTCTGTCTTGCAGTCACTGAATCATCCTCAAACAGCTTCACAAATTTAAAATGCTCTACAAAGGGGTGATTTTCCCCAGAGATTTTCCCGCTCAGACCGGCGGATTCTCCTCTGGTAACTTCGTCATGAAACGCATAGCCACGTTCCACTTCCAGTTTTTTAACCCCCTGAAGCCCCCACATGAAATCCAGATGCCACCAGCTTCTGCGAAACTCTCCGTCTGTTATGACGGGAAGTCCTGCCTCTTTTTGCTTTTCGATCAACTCTGTGATGGCTCTATCCTCAGTCTTTCTTAATTCTTCCTCTGTGACGGTTCCATTTTTCCAGCCTTCTCTTGCCTCCTTTAAATAATCGGGACGCAAAAAACTTCCTACTATATCAAATTTAAATGGTGCTCTTTTTTTCAACTGTGTCATACTATTACTCTCCTCTCTTTTTTCCTGCCTTGTTTTTCTTTATTCTAACGGATAAAGGGAAATGTGTAAAATTCTATATTTTTATGACCTGATATAGTTTTAAACTATATCACTATGTGTTAGAATAAAAATAGAACGAAAAAGAAAGGAATCTGTTGCAATGACCCTTCAGCAGCTTCGCTATATTATCACAATCGTAAACTTCGGCTCTATTTCAGAGGCTGCGAAACAGCTTTTCATCACCCAGCCCAGCCTTTCCAATGCAGTGAAAGAACTGGAACAGGAATACGGCATCACCATATTTAACAGAAATCCAAAGGGGATCTCTCTTTCCTCAGACGGAAGTGAATTTCTTTCCTATGCAAGGCAGGTTCTGGAGCAGGCAGATTTACTGGAACAGCATTATTTGAAAAAAACTCCGGCAAAACGTATCTGCTCCATATCCACCCAGCATTACGCATTTGCTGTAAATGCCTTTGTCAATCTGGTGGAAAGGCAGGATAATGACGAATATGAATTCACTTTACGGGAAACAAGAACGTTTGAGATCATTGAGGATGTGAAAAATTTTAGAAGTGAACTTGGTATTGTTTATTTAAATGATTTCAATGAGAAGGTACTTGAAAAACTTTTTAAAGACAGCGGACTGATCTTTCATCCATTGTTTGAAGCTTCTCCCCATGTATTTATCAGTTCATCCCATCCTCTTTCCAGTCGCTTATCTGTTACAATGGAGAATTTAATGGCTTATCCTTTTCTGGCTTTTGAACAGGGGGAAAATAACTCCTTTTATTTTTCTGAGGAGATATTAAGCACTGTTCCAAGGAAGAAAATCATCTACGTCAGTGACCGGGCTACGTTATTTAATTTATTAATTGGATTAAATGGTTATACCATCTGCAGTGGAATCTTAAACAGCAACTTAAATGGAGATAATATTATTGCCGTTCCTCTTGTTACCTCGGAATGTATGAGAATTGGCTGGATTGAGAATCCAAGGATACATTTGAGTATATTTGCCCGGAATTATCTGGAGGAGTTAAAGGACTTAATCCGGGCGGATGGGCTGGCGGTTTTTGTGGAGTGATTTTAACAGAAAAAAAGCGGCTCTGCATCCTTACTCCATGCAAAACCGCTTTTATACTATCTTACTGTAACCGGACAGGCCTTATACTGTAATTCTTCACGAAAATATTTCATAATCTCAAACACAGCAGTTTTCACTTCCTCCAAAGGACCAGTCAAAATCAGGGTACCGCTGAACCGGTCTAAAAATCCCAGTTCCACGTACCCGGCTTTTACCGCGATATCTGCTGCAATAACTGTGGATTCCGGAGGGGACATATGAATGGTGCCGATTGACATTCCCTTAAAGTCCTCTCCTGCATGGGTACCTATATCCAGGCCCAGATTCTTATATACAGAAGGTTCGGAAACTCCGATGACATGGGCCATTGATATTTCTTTCCCGGAAACGGAGACTTTCACCACACGCATCTGCTCATTTCCCCCATGTCTGTGTGTTTTTCCTAAAATCTGCTGCAATGCTTCCTGATCAGGCCGCTTTTCTGTCATTTAAACACACCCTTTCTGGGTTTATCCTTTTTTCTCTTCCCCTAAATATTCTTTCAGCAAGGCAATGCCTTCCCCGGTGATACTGCTGACTGGGAATATCCGTTCACATCCGGCTTCCTCCAGCCACTGCCGTACCATGGCAACCTTTGCCCCAGGAGCATCTATTTTGGTTATGATACCAATCATAGGCCGGTTGCAGGCATTGATAATCCCCGGCGGAAAGAGATTAAAGGGCTCGTCTGCCCCGCACAGCAGGCCAATGACATCTGACTCATAGGAAAAACAGCAGAGAGCCTGCATGGATATATTCTTATTTTCCACGTATTCTCCCGGCGTATCAATGGTAACATCCCAGTGATTGACATACTGGGTCTTATGATAAACCACCGGCTCTCCCTTTAATGCCTGGGTCAGAGAAGTCTTGCCTGCTTCGCTTCTTCCGCATAAAAACAATTTTTTCATCTTATCACCGCTTTGTAATCTGACAGGTCACATACCCAAGTTCATCATGAAAATACTGTACGATCTCCGTAATCGCAGCCTGAACCTCTGCGATTTCACCGGTTATAATCAGTGTGCCGCTGAACCGGTCCGCAAATCCCAGATCAATATTTCCGCTCTTTACCGCAATATCGGATGCAATGACTGCGGACTCCGGAGGCGTCATATTCATAATTCCGATAGCAGATGAACGGTAATCAATTTCCGGATTTAAACCCAGCTTACGATATACCACTGGCAGCGGTCCTCCGATAATATGAGCCAGAGTAATTTCTCTTCCTGCCACTGTTTCCTGAACGATACGGATCTGCTCTCCCTGTTCTGATGAAGCTCCATATTCATTTCCCATTTAATACCACCTCGATCCATGCAAATATATACTTTACCAGTCAATTATAAGCGTTTCCCTCTAGGGCAATGTCAATGCCTTATTATCCGGGGAAATACATGTCCATATTTTCTGCATTTTAATCGTTCCATCTCTCCGGTCATACATTTACCCGGCAAAAACCTTTCCCAATAGGGTAATGTTGCCGTTAAAGTGTTCAAACCGCCCCCAGCCCTTTTAGTACACAGGAAACCACATTTCTTAAAAATTCTTCATCAATCCCCTCCCCGGTAATTAAAAGCCTGTAAAACAATGGGGCATAAATCATTTCCACACATAATTCCAGATTCAGTCCGCTCTTCATATCTCCCCGCTCAACTCCCCGTTCCAGAATTGTTCTGGAAACTTCTCTGCGAGGTGAAAAATATCTGGACTGGTAAGCCTCTGCTACATCAGAGTCAGATTGGCCTTCTGCAATCAATTCCCTTATAATCCGTCCTTCGTCCGAAGCCAGGAACGAAGAAAGGTTACTGATCTGGATTACCAGATCTTCTATTACTGAACCGGTATCCGGCACAGGATACTGCTCCTTCAGAGTTGTGAAAAAACTGTCTGCCACTACAGCCGCTTTATTAGGCCACCATTTATAAATCGTTGCTTTGCTCACGCCTGCATGCTTTGCAATCCCTTCTATTGTAACAGCCTGAAATCCATGGGCTGTCACCAGCGTGTGGGCGGAATTAAGGATTGCTTTCTCTGTTGATTCACTGCGCGGTCTTCCCTTGCCTGCCATATTGCGTATTGTCCTTTCTATTAGCAATTTTATATAATGAACGTTTCGTTTATTATATATCTTTCATTAATTTTTTTCAAGGAAAATCCATTGACATTTATAAAGAATAAGATTAAGATTTAATTACTAAACGATACGTACAGTTTATATAATTCAGAGAAATGAGGTTTCTTTATGAAAGAAAGTAAAATGAACAATAATCAATCTCCTCTGTGGCTGGTATTTCTGCTGGCTGCCTCCTGCGGTTTGATTGCCGCAAATTTATATTACGCCCAGCCTCTTGCTGGATTGATCGGCAATTCCCTTTCCATGCCCAGATCAATGACAGGGCTTATTGTCACCATGACTCAGCTGGGATACGTAATTGGACTTCTTTTCATCGTACCTTTAAGCGATATGGCAGAAAACCGGCTTTTAACCGGCTTAGGCCTGATGACGGCTGCCTGCGGTCTGCTCATTAGTGCTCTCACTCACCACGCCGGCCTGTTTCTTTTTGCAGCCTGCCTGACCGGTTTTGGTTCTGTATCTGCACAGATTTTAGTTCCTTACTCAGCTTCACTGGTTCCGGCAAAGGAGCAGGGACGTATGGTGGGAAATGTCATGAGCGGACTTTTACTTGGTATTATGGCAGCACGCCCGCTTTCCAGCCTGCTTGCCCAATTTACAGGCTGGCGGAGCGTATTCCTTATATCTGCCGGTATTATGGCAGTCATTGCAGCTTTACTGGTGTATCTGCTTCCTCCCCGCAGTCCCAGGAAGAATCAGTCATACCGGAGTCTGATCGCATCTTTGTTACCTCTATTGATTCACACACCTGTACTAAAGCGCAGGGCGGTGTACCAGGCCTGCCTCTTTTGCTCTTTCAGTCTTTTCTGGACTGTGGCTCCCATGTGGCTGGAAGAACATTATCATCTGACCCAGACCGGAATTGCATTATTTTCTCTGGCTGGTGTGGGCGGAGCGGCGGTATCCCCGATTTCCGGAAAGCTGGCTGACAGAGGGTTTACAAAACCGCTTACCCTCCTGGCTTTCCTCACTGCATCGGCGGCATTCCTGCTCACCCGCGGAATCTTATCTCCCACCAGAATCTCCCTTATGGTCTTCCTGGCGGCTGCACTTCTTCTTGATATGGCTGTTTCGGGAAACCTGGTACTAAGCCAAAAGGCAATTTACGAACTGGGTGATCAGACCCGCGGTAGGATGAATGGAATTTTCATGGCAGTTTTCTTCACCGGAGGAGCGCTTGGCTCTTTTCTGGGCGGCTGGGCTTATGCATGTGCAAGCTGGTCTGGTGCTTCTCTCATAGGAATGGCCATGCCACTTATCGCCCTTCTTTACTTTCTGACTGACAATGGATATAATCATAATTATAAAAAGGAGATCATCAATGGACAAATTATTTAACTCAATGAAGATTAGAAATCTGGAGGTAAAAAACAGAATTGCCGTACCTCCCATGGTAATCTACAACCGTACCGATGACACAGGCTATGTAACTGATATTCAGGTAGAACATTACCGTAAGATTGCCCAGGGCGGACCGGGACTCATCATCCAAGAAGCTACCTGTGTGGAAAAGGACGGAAGACTCTGTGATTCACAGATTGGAATCTGGGAAGACGGACAGATCGAAGGACTGAAAAGAATTACAAATGCGGTTCATGAAACAGGGACACCGATCTTTGTACAGATTCATCACGGCGGCGTCTTCGGCTATATGGAAGAAACCGTCTGCCCCAGTGATATTGAATGTATGGTGAAGGGAACCATGAAAAAATCCAGAGCACTCACACGTTTGGAATTGCACCGGATTCAGAACTCATTTGCAGATGCTGCAGTACGGGCATATCAGGCAGGTTATGATGGTGTGGAGCTTCACGGATGCCACAACTATTTAATCAGTCAGTTCTTAAACAGCCGGGTGAACGTGCGAAATGATGAATATGGAAATAATCCGGCGCTGTTTGCTCTGGAAATTATCAGAGAGATCCGGAAACGAACACCTGATTCTTTTATCGTGGGAATGCGCCTGGGTGCGTTTGAGCCCACACTGGCTGACGGAATTGATCATGCCCAGATTTTTCAGGCGGCCGGTATTGATTTCCTCAACATCTCTTTTGGATTTATGCAGCTTTCAGACCCATTTAAGCCAGATAGCTACCCATTTACGGACTTAATTTACGCAGCTCAGGAAATCAGGAAACAGGTCTCTGTTCCGGTTTTCACCGTAGGAGAAATCATTTCCCCAGAGCAGGCCGATGAGATATTAACTGCAACCGGTATCGATATGGTTAATATCGGAAGAGGAACTCTGGTTAACCCAAACTGGGCAAATGACGCCAGGAACGGAAAAGATACAGGAGCCTGCATTCATTGCAAAATCTGTATGTGGCGGATTGATCCTGAAAAATGTCCTGGCAGAATCCGATACGAAAGAAATAACAAATGACAAAAAGAAGCGCAGCTCAATGGATGAACCTCATCTTATGAGCTGCGCTTTCTTATATAAAAACCTGATTCGGTATTTTTATTTAATATCTCATAGGCATAATTTCAAGATAATCCTGAACTGTTGCACCCTTCATGAACATCTCAATAATCTGCTTTCCTAA
>SVDS01000003.1:0-79159 GCA_015057715.1 Paenibacillaceae bacterium | reverse complement strand
TATCTCATAGGCATAATTTCAAGATAATCCTGAACTGTTGCACCCTTCATGAACATCTCAATAATCTGCTTTCCTAACGGATTTAAGTCATCTGTATTGTATTTCACCAGCTCCTGTCGGAAGAACTCAGTTAAGATTGCAGCACCTGCGTCATAGCCATCAATTCCCACTTCCTGCTGTGTCTCCGGTCTTAAGAATGCTCTTCTGATATATTGTCCGTCAATCTTTAAGGAATCAAGGCCAAATCCTAACAGAGGACAGCGGGCTTCTACCAGATGCTCTGGTTTGAACTTCGCGCTTCCGCGGCGTGCAATATATTCTCTGGAGATCCACTCAGGCATAAAGCTCACTTCATATGCTCCGATGTGCTGGTTTGGAATCAGTACATAACGGGTGTTGGTAGACTGTAATATCTGATCCAGAAGAAGGTTTGCCTGTGTTACCATCTTACCGGTTGCAAATGGCCAGTAGGAGCCGACTCCTTCGCTGGTCATTCCCTGGGAATCAATGATACTTGGGTTGTTGTAGCCTCTTGGTGCTACCAGACGCCACAGCCATGCAAGAGCAGGTGGAAGGATATGCATAATACCCATAATTCCGTATGACGGATTCTCCTTTGTACAGGCAGGTGTTCTGACACCAAAGCTTCTGACATCAACCTCAACCGGCTCATCAATGGAGTTTGGAACCAGCTTTCTTGGCAAAATAACTCGTGGATTCGGGCATGGTTTACCAGTGCTGTCCATGGTATGCTCCCATGGCAGACATGTGGCCTCCGGTACTCCCTGAAGGTTTAAAAAGATTAATGGCTCTTCCGGCTGAATGAATATTCTTTCATACTGGGGAGAAGCTCCGTAACGCTTAATGTTATCCACTCTTAAGAACCAGGAGGATTCTGCATCCTTTACAACCAGCTTCTTACTGCCCTGCTGCATCTGGGGATGGCAAAGAGCCATATCATCCGTTACAGGAATCAATTCACAGGTTTCTGAGAGATTTAAGTAGTTCTTCTCTCCTGTCACCGTATTTCTTCCTAAAACAACTCTTCCATCCATCTCTTTATGGATATCTTCCAGCATCTCACTTTTTCCGCCGCCGGAAGCGCCTTCATGCATAATTACAATTTCATTGTCGTAGGGAGTGATAACCTTTACTGCGGAAGCATGTGCGGTTACCCAGCCCTCTTCCTCACCAATGTCTAAAAGCACGCCATAAATACCCTTTTTCGCACTTGGACCTGGATAGAGATTATAGGCATATACTTCATGTATTCCCTGCAGACGGTTATGAACCACTACCTGTTTCCCATTAAAATGGGTATGACGGAATGGCGGTGCGAGAAAAACTACTGCTCTCGGTTTAAATTCATATGTTATTTCGTCTATGTTTAAAAATCCCTGGAGATCCGCAAGGCCTGCTGCGAAAAATCCTGCATTGGCCGGAGCTACTAAAACAGAATCATAACCATACTCCAGACCGCCGGATTTAAATGGGAAAAATATCAGTTCCTGATTTTTCAGCCAGTCAAAGGTATCCATTCTGAGAATTTCAAAATCTTTGTGATAAACATCTTCATATCTTGGCTTATCCGTAGGATTCTTATCTGCGATCAGCATGGAGTTTGGATCACGTCTGCGCATGTAATCTTCCATATAATTCACTACAATACCATTTTTACATTTGGTTGCAGTCGCCTCTAAAACTCTTCCCTTGCCTTCCACTTCATAATCAATATCAAATGTAATGTTCTCATCGCCGCCCATGGCAAGAGTTAACAGTTCATTTCTTGATTTTGGAATGACCACACCTTGTGACTGATTTAAAATATCCTGTACATACTCCGGTAAATTTAATTTACGTAAACATTCTAGCATATTTTCCTCCATTCCTGTGCATAATTATGCACCTGAAGTTTGTACCGAAGACCGCACTGGTACAAACTATGTAGTTTCAAAACCCCAAACATTAGTATTACATAGTTTATTTTAGACATTTTTCGTCATATTACTCGCCCAGCATATTTTGTTAAATTTTAACTTACCCTCTACCCTTAACCATGAACTTTATTTTTCTTATTCCTGCCGATCAGCCTCCCTTTATCAGGCATTATGGGAAAAGCCGATACCCGTAACCTGGATATCGGCTCAGTTACACCTTTATGCAACCCGTTTATATGTCTTCCGGTATTATGAAACTGTGTAAATCCAGTCTTATCCTATGCCGTCTTTAGATAGTGATGTAGAAAAACACTTTAAAAGAACAAAGTCCTACTGTAGAGATACAATATCATGAAAATTCTGTCGTGTCAACGTTTTTTTATGCAGAAAACCCGCTGACATTTGGCGGTTTTACGCTTCATCAATCGCCTTACCAATATCATGTCTCATGTATTTATTTTCAAAATCCACCCATTTAACGGCTTCATAAGCGTTGGCTCTTGCTTCTTTTAAATTATCTCCAAGAGCTGTCACACCAAGAACTCTTCCACCGTTAGTAACGGGAATTCCCTCTTTATCAAACTTGCTTCCTGCATGGAATGCATAGTATCCATTCTTTCCTTTAAAATGCTCCAGCCCTTTGATTGGAAATCCTTTTTCATAATGTTCCGGATAGCCATCAGAAGCCAGAACCACACAGACCGCTGCATTATCTTCGAATTGTAAGTCAATGTCATTTAGTGTTCCATCGATACATGCTTCAAACACCTCTACAATGTCATTTTTCATTCTTGGAAGTACCACCTGTGTTTCTGGATCACCAAATCTTGCATTATACTCTAAAACCTTAGGACCCTCGTTTGTCAGCATTAAACCAAAAAAGATAATTCCCTTAAATTCCCTGTTCTCAGACAGCATCGCATCCACTGTCGCCTGATAGATGTACTTTTTACAGAATGCGTCGATTTCCTCTGTATAGAAGGGACTGGGGGAAAATGTACCCATTCCGCCGGTATTAAGACCTCTGTCTCCATCCTGTGCCCGTTTATGATCCTGGGCAGAAGTCATAATCTTTATGTTCTTACCATCTACAAAAGAAAGTACGGATACTTCCCTGCCTACCATGAATTCTTCCACTACAATCCGGTCACCGGCAGAGCCGAACTGCTTGTCCAGCATCAGGGTTCTGACACCGTCTTTTGCCTCTTCTAACGTACTGCAGATTAAAACTCCTTTGCCAAGAGCCAGACCATCTGCCTTTAAAACAACTGGCATTTTGGCAGTTTCCAGATAAGCAAGCGCATCCTCTGCCGAATCAAAGGTTTCATAAGCAGCCGTAGGTATTGCGTATTTTTTCATCAGATCCTTGGAAAAAGACTTGGAGCCTTCCAGACAGGCAGCCTTTTTCTCCGGACCAAATACCCGTATTCCTGCGTTTATAAACGCATCAGCAGCACCTGCCACAAGAGGATCATCAGGTCCAACAATTACCAGGTCAATCTCTTTGCTTCTGGCAAATTCCACCTGACTGTCAAAATCCATCACTCCGATGTCAACGCATTCTGCAATTTCAGCAATTCCGGCATTTCCCGGAGCGCAGTACAGCTTTAAAACCTTAGGGCTCTGGGCGACCTTCCATGCAATGGCATGCTCTCTGCCGCCGCCTCCAATGATCAGAACCTTCATGCTTTTTCCTCCTGTTCCTTTGCAATCAGTGCAATCGCCTGGGGAAGAATGACCCACTCCGCTTCTTCCATGACTCTTTTCTGAAGTTCTCCCGGCGTATCGCCTTCCTTTACTTCCACTGCCTTTTGCAGAAGTATGGGACCTGTATCCGTTCCCTCATCAACATAATGGACTGTAGCACCTGTAATCTTGACCCCTCTGGCCAATGCTGCTTCGTGAACCTTCAGTCCAAAATAGCCGGTCCCGCAAAAAGAAGGGATCAGGGAAGGGTGAATATTTATAATTCGGTTTCTGTATTTCTGAATCATCGCTTCAGGAATCGTAACCAGAAATCCTGCAAGTACGATTAAATCAAGATGATACTCGTCAATTCTCGATAATAGTTCATCGTGAAACTGCGTTCTGCTTTCAAATTCCTTAGGGGAAATACAAAGAGCATCAATTCCATGATTCTTTGCACGTTCCAGTGCATAGGCATTTCGGTTATTGCTGATGACTACTTTGATTTCTGCGTTTCTAATCTCCCCGCTGTCAATAGCATCCAAAACCGCCTGAAGATTGGTTCCCCCGCCGGATACCAGAACCCCGACTCTTAGCATAAGACCACACCCTTCTCACCGGCTTTTGTACAGCCGATTACATAAGGGGTTTCTCCTGCAGCTTTGATTGCCTCCATGGCCTTATCCTGATCGGCAGGATCCACAGCCAGCACCATGCCAATTCCCATGTTAAAGGTATTGTACATAATCTCTTCTGCTATCTCACCCTTTTTTTCCATGAGTCTAAAGATCGCAGGTACTTCATAGCTGTTCTTCTCCACTTCGGCACAAATTCCATCAGGAAGCATACGTGGTATATTCTCGTAGAATCCGCCTCCTGTAATATGGCTGCAGCCTTTGATATTCACACCGTTCTCTTTTACGCTTTTTAATGCTTTCACATAAATTTTGGTGGGCACAAGTAAACATTCCCCAAGGGTTTTACCCAGTTCTTCATAATAAACATTTAAATTCTCTTTTGTCACATCAAATACCTTGCGGACAAGGGAAAAACCATTGCTGTGAACACCAGAGGAGGCAATACCGATTAATATATCACCAGCTTTAATTGATGTACCGGTAATCAGATTTTTTTCATCAACCACTCCTACTGCAAAGCCTGCAAGATCATATTCATCCTCAGGATAAAAACCAGGCATCTCTGCAGTTTCTCCTCCAATCAGTGCGGCTCCTGCCTGCTTGCAGCCTTCTGCCACTCCACTGACGATCCCGGCAATTTTCTCCGGATAATTTTTTCCGCAGGCAATATAGTCAAGGAAAAACAGAGGTTCACCGCCTGCACAGGCAATATCGTTGACGCACATGGCTACACAGTCAATACCAACGGTATTATGTTGATCCATAAGAAATGCTATCTTCAGCTTAGTTCCTACTCCGTCGGTTCCGGACACCAGGGTCGGCTTCTCCATATCTTTAAATGCTGACATGGAAAATGCTCCTGAAAATCCGCCAAGTCCGCCAAGTACCTCCGGTCTCATGGTTTCCTGTACATGCTTTTTCATTAATTCAACCGATTTGTATCCAGCTTCAATATCTACTCCGGCATTCTTATAATCCATCTCTTTTTCCTCCGCTTTTTCTTCCTCTATTTCATCTGGGACAAGTATTCCCGATACCCGATCTTATCCAGCTTCTCTGCCTTTTTCACTACATCATTCTTCAAATTCTCAGAATAATCCTTCAGCCTTGCCAAAAGCTCTGCATCTCCTGCAGCTAATATCTTTGCTGCTAGAATTCCCGCGTTGGTTCCTCCGTTAATAGCAACCGTAGCTACCGGAATACCGGAAGGCATCTGTACGATGGAATACAGGGAATCCACTCCCCCCAGGTCTGAAGTCTTCATAGGGATACCTATGACAGGCATTGGAAATAATGCGGCACACATTCCCGGAAGGTGAGCTGCTTTACCTGCTCCGGCGATGATTACTTTGATGCCTCTGGCTTCTGCTGTTTTCGCATATTCAAAAAATATATCCGGTTCCCTGTGTGCAGAAATAACAGTCATTTCAAATTCTACTCCCAGTTTTTCAAGAACCTCTGCAGCCTGTGCCATAACAGGCATATCAGAATCACTTCCCATAACAATAGATACGTTTGCCATAGTAATTTCTCCTCTTTCTCTTCCAATCGTGTGTAATTCATTATTAAGAATAATGCTATTAATAAGTATATCTAATATTATATGCTCATTAATTAATTTGCGCTTATTAATTATAATACTAGTTTTTCTCTGACTCGTCAATATCTTTCTTTATAATTTTAAGTATACCCGGTAACGAAAAAAAACAGGCGGGAAAAACCGGAAGTATTAAACAACCTCCTGCTTTTCCCACCTGTACTGTATTTAATATTTGCTGTTCTTAAATGAAGAGGAGTCTTCGAAATATACCGGGTCAATGACAACCGGCTCCAGCTCTGCATCTTCCTGATAAACCGGAATAAAATCAATGTCTGCATCTTTCTTTTCCGCGTTTAAAGGCTGGCTGCTCTTCTCAGCTGTGCTGCCATGTACCTTGAATTGCTCAATCAGGTTTTTCATAATCTGTGCCTGTCCGGATAATTCTTCACTGGCAGCTGCACTCTGCTCTGCCGTAGCAGAAGTGGTCTGAACAACACTGGAGATCTGATCGATTCCCAGAGTAACCTGGTTAACAGCGGCAGCCTGTTTGTCAGAAGCGGCAGCTATTTCTTCTATAATCATATTAATGCGGCGGCTTCCTTCTACAACCTCCTGCATGGCTTTTGCTGTTTCAGCAGTAATTCTGCTTCCATTCTCTACTGCCTGCAGACTTTCTTCAATGAGTATTGTAGTATTTTTAGCGGCTTCTCCAGACTTGCTGGCAAGGTTTCGGACTTCGTCAGCTACCACAGCAAATCCTTTTCCTGCCTCTCCGGCTCTTGCAGCTTCTACTGCCGCATTTAATGCCAGAATATTGGTCTGGAATGCAATATCCTCAATGGTTTTAATGATCTTGCCGATTTCACTGGATTTAGTGTTAATCTCAGTCATGGCCTGATTCATTTCCATCATCTTCTGATTGCTCTTTGTTACATTAAGACTAGCTTCTTCTGATTTTAACCGTGCCTCTTTGGCGTTCTCGGCATTTTTATTAATCTGATTGGAGATATCATTAATGGTTGCTGCCAGTTCCTGAATGGATGAGGCCTGTTCCGTCGCTCCCTGGGACAGAGCCTGAGCTCCGGATGATACCTGCTCAGAACCACCTGCAACTAAGTCAGCGGATTCATTAATCCGGGTAAACGCATCGCTTAGATTATCCCTGATATTTCTGATTGCCAGTAAAATTGGTTCATAATCCAGAACATACTGTTCCTGGTCCTTTGAAACAACCGTAAAATCTCCGGCAGCCATAGATCCAAGGATGTAGATAATATCATCAATAATATTGCCAATATTTAGTATGGTGGAACGCATACTGTTGCCAAGGGCACCAAGTTCATCCTTTGACTGATAATTTAAATCAACATGGAGACTTCCTTTTGACATCTCAGCTGCTGCTTTTTCAATCTGTTTAACAGGGGTAATAATGCTTTTGGTCATGGCTGCTGCAAGAATGATGGTGGCTGCCGCTCCAATAATCTGAAGCAGGATAACTATCACCTCTGTGCCGGTCATATCAGACTGGGATCTGTTAAAATCTCTGTCTGCACTCTGCATGGCAGAATCACTGATTTGGATCAGATCCGATTGAATCTGGTCAAAACACGGTTCCAGTGATTCAAAGAAAACCTCTGTCGCCTGCCTGGTTCTGTTTTCTTTTGCCAGGGTGAAAACTTCTTCTTTGTGAGGTTCTGCATCACTAAGCGCCTTTTCAATATCTTCAACCAAGGCCTGGTCACCCTTGTATTTATCTTTTAAATGTTGAAGATTTTCTTTTAATTCATTAAAATCAGCCTCAGACTGGTCAATATAGTTCCCTTTTTTAATTAAATCCGAAATCATGGTTGCATAGCCCACATTCTTTGCTGCTGACTCAACATTGCGTCTCATCTCAACCGTCAGCATAGATACCTCATGACCGTTGTTATAAAATTCTACAAACCTGGAATTATTAACGATCAGACTGTATAACGAAGTGCCTGATACAGCTAAAAACAAAATAAAAATAATTCCAAAAGAGACTGCAATCCTTTTGCCAATCTTCAAATTCTTCATATGGTATCCTCCAACTATCTCTTTTGTAAATTTCTCATACCGATAGTGTATTATCGGCAATTATCAATAAATCTTAATGAAAATCCTTAAGTTTTCGATTATGAAGGCTTACAGCCCGGAAAATGGCAGATTTAATTCTTCTGTGCCTTTTAATATAAATTTTCCATCTTCAATAATTAAAGTTCGTCTTCCATCTCCACAAACCGTTTCAATCTTATCCAGTTCCGCGTAAGGGATGGTGATATCTGTATGGCAGTTAAAATACGCCTTGGAAGCATCCTCTTTTCTGAGGGCTGAAACCTCATTTTCCTTGGCGATAATCTCCTTGCCATTGGGGTTATACAGCTTGCTGTCTTCCGACCAGCTGTAGCACGTATCACCAACCGCAAAATGTGGTCCCATCTTCTCTACAATTAAAATAGGAAGCTTATCAAGAATATCAAACTTTCTTGCCATTGCGTAAGCAGTGGTATTGGTTCCGATGGCAAACTCACCCATGGGCAGAGTGTCATGGTTCTTTAAAATCACCTGTCTGATCAGTTCTTTTCCTTCCTTTGGATCTTCAAAATTACTGCAGGAATAGTCTTTGATCATGCCGTCTTCAAATGTCATTACCAGATCCTTAAACTGAAAATCAGTAATGTATACCGTACTGACTTCTAAAACACCACTTGTTCCAGCCAGTCTGGGTGATGTAAACACTTCGCCAAGGGGAATATTCACATCGGCCACACAGTTTTCAAAATTTGTTTCTTTTTCTCTGTCTTTTAAATGATGGAGTGCAACTGTTAACCTGGTTTTATTATTCCCTTTTCCTGTAATTTCCACATAATCTGCTTCATCCAGTGCATCGATAATGGTTTGCTGCAGACCTTTGTACTTTTCATAATCCAGGGTATTGATGGCAATGGTCTCATTAAATATCTCTTCAAAATTATCACCGATTTCCGGAACAGGAAATGCGATGATGGTAAAGCTGATTTCATCACCGGGAACATATTCATTTAAAATTCTTGCAGTTTCACCGGCCATCTCCACAGAAAGTTTCTCCTGTTTGGGATCAAGGTGGTTGGCTTCCGGTTTATTAACCGGCTGGAAGCCCTCTTTTCCAAATGTCTGAATTACTGCAGGACCTGCAAAAGCGGCAGCCAGATCTTTGTATGTCTCGTATGCGACTTTCAGTACAGAAGCCTTTCGGTCTTTAAAGGCTTTATTGACATAGATAGCATCATCGTAACGGTGATCATAATCATACTGACGGTTTGGCGAGGTACTATAATAGCCTGCTTTCCGTCCTGCATTGGTATTCACTGCCCAGACTGCAGCACGGCATAAAATCACCTTAAGCCCCATTTTTTCAAAATTCTCCATGGCATATTTTACCATGCGTTCGAAGCCAAGCTCATAGCGTATCTGGACTGCTTTCTTTTTGGATAAATCTCTGCCCATTACCTGAAAACCTTTTCTGTAACCTTCCGTATAGGTATCCGCCATCAGACGAACCTTCTCCTCTGGAAGAGAATTAAGATAATCTGCAACTTTAAGCTCGGAATCCGAGATATATTCCCCAAAGCGGTAGAGATAGCGAAGATCCGTTAAATCACTGTTCCGAATAATATCAGTTGCAAAGGAAAGGGAAGGATCTAAGCCCTCTCTTACACGGAAAGTCACTGTATGGTCCGTATAATCACTGACAAACCAGTAAATAACCTCCTTTACAGAGGCCACATCCGGCACTCCCTCTTCAAACATGTTATAGATTTCTATCAATGCCTCATTTAAAATCGTGATATCAGTCAGCCTGTTTTCATGGACAAAAACAATATCCCCTCTGATTTCTTTATAAAGATAGCAAAGGAGCTGTCCGAATCCATCTCCCAGTTTTTCCACTGCATAAGCTGGATTGGCATAACTGGTTTCATAAGCGTCAGGAAGAATGTCCTCATAAAATTTTAAGTTCCATTCTTTCAGTTCATTTAAGGAAGCCGTATTAAGCTTTCCCTCTTCTATAAAGTCAAGGTATTCCCCCATTAAGCATATAAATGAGGCTGTCCTTGTAAAATAATCATGAAACGGCTGTGACACTGTCTTCTCGGAAGAGATCTGACTGATCCGCTCCATAGACAATTGAAACCGTTCCATAATTCCTTCATTTTCCTGTTCAAACATTTTTCTACTATCCATTTTTTTACCCCTTCATTCCAATAATAAGAAGAACTATCCAAAAAATAATCAGCAAAACACTAATACCAATTCCGATCTTAGACAGTATGTATTTTTTTTCCTTTTCAAAGAAGGAAAGAACACCATAAAACACGGAAAACATAGAAATCAACATGCTGCAAAAGCAGACAGCCGCAACGTTTAACTGCGCCTGTCCTGCAGTGATTGCAGCACTGGATATTCCAAGTATCCCTAAAACCAGTGCTCCTAAAGCCAGTCCCAACGCCAGAAAACTATTTTTAGCATACGGTTTTCTAATGTAGGATACTCTTTTCTGCTTTGCCACGCCTCATCCTCCTTACTCTTATGTGCTGTACTATTTTATAAAAAATATATCCAATCATTCCTCCCAGGGAGTTTAAAATCATATCATCCACATCAAAACTTCCCACCTTGAAAATAAGCTGGGTGGTTTCAATGCAGAGACTGAATAAAAAACTGAGCAGAGTTGTATTGAAAAAGCGGCGGCTCCTGCGGCTTATAACCGGCAGAAAAAAACCAAAAGGCATGAAACAGACTATATTCCCAACCACATTTAAAAAGAAAGATTTAAAACCCACCACATGGCGGTAAATAATAAATCTCTTAATTTCCTTTAGCGGAATCAGATTATAAGCGTATTCCTCCCGTATATGGCCGCTTCTTCCAAAATAATCGGAGAAAAACAGAAAATACGCCAAAAAGATCAGGTAAATTATAAAAATCACCCAACCAAATTTCTGCCGTTTCGTCGCATTTTTAATCATAACAGCTCCATCTTTATTCCAAAAGGAGAGAGCTGCCAGAATTTTATGGATTCTGACAGCCTCCGCTTTTGTGATAACGGTTAAAATGTAATTTCAGATTTTCTTTTCATTAAGATTGCTCCGTTTACGATTGAAATGATACCGGCAGCAAGTCCGATGGCTGTCACTATAATTCCAACAACAATATTTAATGCACCTGCATTTCTCATGGTTTTATATACTCTTTCCATATCCTGCTCTCCTTATTTTACGCCATACACTTCATAATAATCATCAATTGCTGCCTTTAATTCATCATCAATCAGCACTCGTCCCTTGTATTCCCGGTTATAAAGATGTTCGATGACTTCTGCCATAGACACAATGGCAGATGCTTTAAATCCATATTTTTCCTGGATTTCATCCAGTGCACTCTGCTCTGTTTTTCCCTTCTCCATACGGTTTAAGGAAACCATGAGACCCAGAATCGTTACATCTCCCTGAGCTTTGATAATGGGAAAGGTCTCTTCAATGGACTTTCCGGATGTGGTCACGTCTTCAATAATGACTACTCTGTCTCCATCTTTTATAGGACTTCCAAGCAAAATCCCGGCATCGCCGCCATGGTCTTTTTCTTCTTTTCTGTTGGAGCAGTATTTAATTTCCTTTCCATACAGATCATGGAATGCGATTGAAGTAGCAACGCTTAACGGAATCCCTTTATAAGCCGGTCCGAACAGTACATCGAAATCAGTACCAAACTTATCATGAATCGCTTTGGCATAATACTCACCCAGCTTCTTTAACTGTGCTCCTGTTACATAAGAACCGGCATTCATAAAAAATGGTGATTTTCTTCCGCTTTTCAGTGTAAAACTTCCAAATTTAAGGACATCACTGTCCACCATAAATTCAATAAACTCCTGCTTATACTGTTCCATCTTTCTGTCCTCTCTATTCAAAAACCGTTCCGTTATCGTACTGCACCGATCAGTTCGCTGATGTCTTCTATCTGATATTTTATCATATAATCTTCAATACCTGCAATAATTTCCGTGGTCGCATAAGGATTAACAAAGTTGGCTGTTCCTACAGAAACAGCGGTCGCTCCTGCAAGTATAAATTCAAGTGCATCCTCAGCAGTCATAATTCCACCCATTCCGATAATGGGTATTTTAACCGCACACGCTGCCTGATAAACCATGCGCACTGCAATTGGCTTGATTGCAGGACCGGATAACCCGCCTGTCTTATTGGCCACTGCAAATGTACGGCGGTTTACATCGATCTTCATTCCTGTCAGGGTATTTATCATGGATAAGACATCTGCCCCGCCTGCTTCCGCGGCTTTTGCCATCACAGTGATATCCGTTACATTGGGGCTGAGCTTCATAATGACAGGCTGTTTTGCATACTTCTTTACCTCTCTTGTTATGGCTTCCACTGCTTTTGGATCCTGACCGAATGCAATTCCGCCCTCCTTCACATTGGGGCAGGAAATGTTAATCTCCAGCATATCCACTGGCTCATCAGCAAGACGCTCTACCACCTGGATATAATCTTCCGTGGTCTTTCCGCAGACATTGACGATGATTTTTGTATCATATTTTTTTAAGAACGGAATATCTCTCTCAATAAATACATCCATACCAGGGTTTTGAAGTCCGATGGCATTAATCATTCCACCATAAGTTTCTGCAATTCTGGGAGTGGGATTCCCTGCCCAGGGAATATTGGCAACTCCTTTGGTCACCACTGCACCCAGGCGGTTTAAATCCACAAGCTCGCTGTATTCTTCACCGGAACCAAAAGTGCCTGAGGCTGTCATGACCGGGTTGT
Source organism: Paenibacillaceae bacterium (assembly GCA_015057715.1). Lineage (GTDB taxonomy): Bacteria > Bacillota > Clostridia > Lachnospirales > Lachnospiraceae > Lacrimispora. Next base: position 66,513 of record SVDS01000003.1, on the reverse strand, counting down.
TTAATGTAACACCGGCAAGATTTACTTTCATATTCATCTAGAATTCAACCTCCTCAGCCTTAAATACCGGACCGTCTTTGCAGACTCTTTTATTATGAACCATGGAATGGTCATCTTTCTCACTGCTTTTGCAGACACAGGCAAGACAGGCTCCGATTCCACAAGCCATCTTCTCTTCCATGGAAAGATAGCATTCAATATGGTGTTTCAAAGCATATGCTCTTAAGGACTTTAACATGGGAGTCGGACCACATGCAAAAATCACATCGCTTTGTAAGCCATGCTCTCTGATTGCATCCATAACATTGCCTTTGGTTCCTGCAGTGCCGCTTTCTGTTGCAAGAAACGTATCTCCATAGGGGAGAAACTCTTCATTTAAAAACAGCTCGTCCCGGTATCCTAAAACCATCTGTTTTGTGCAGGTAAGATTCTTCGCCAGCTCTAACATGGGAGGTATTCCGATACCGCCCCCGATTAACAGCGCCTTTTTCCCGGAGCTCCCTGCTTTAAGCGGAAATCCATTGCCTAAAGGTCCCATAATAATAACCGGGTCACCAGCCTGATAACGGGAGAACTCATCGGTTCCTTTTCCTGCTATGCGGTAAACAATTCTTAAAAGTCCTTTTTCCCTATCTGTCTCACAAATACTGATTGGACGGGGCAGCAGCTTTGAGCTGTCCCCTGTATAAACGGAGATGAACTGTCCAGGCATTGACTGGTCAGTAATTTCCCTGGCGTCGATCCACATGCTGTACACACCGTCTGAAAGCATGACCTGACTGGCAACTGATGCAGTAATTTTTATTTTTCCCATGATTTCCCCCTATAACACCCGGTTAATATCAGAAACCATATCAATCACGGCCTGTCTGGAAGCTTCTCCAAAATGCTGGGAACCGAATTTCTTATATGCTTCCTGTTTATAGGCGGCGATAATGCCTCTGGAAGAATTCACGATTGCTCCAAGGCCATCTTCATTAAAACAAGGTTTTAAATCTTCAGCAGTTCCTCCCTGTGCTCCGTAGCCAGGTACCAGGAAATAGGTATTTGGCATCATTTTTCTTAATACAGCGCTCATCTCCGGATATGTGGCTCCTACTACTGCACCTACGTTACTGTAGGTTCCGTCCATACAGTCTGCGCCCCATTCCACAACCTTCTTGGCTACGTGTTCATAAAGAGGTGCTCCGTCTATGAGACGGTCCTGAAATTCTCCGCTGGAAGGGTTGGAGGTTTTAACCAGTACAAACAGACCTTTGTCCTCTTCTTTGCATACATCAACAAAGGGAGCGATGCCGTCTGTTCCAAGATAGGGGTTGACTGTAAGAAATTCTGTGTGAAACGCCGGAATACGTTTAGAACCAACCTGTACTTTACCGATATGAGCCATAGCATAGGCTGCAGATGTAGAACCAATATCTCCTCTTTTTGCATCAGCAATGACAATGAGTCCCTTCTCCTGACAGTATTTCACTGTTCTGTCGTATACCTTTAAGCCTTCCACTCCAAACTGCTCATACATGGCAAGCTGGGGTTTTACGGAGGGAATCAGATCATAAACATGATCTACAATTTCTTTATTGAACTGCCAGATTGCTTCTGCAGCACCCTCTAATGTCTCACCCAATTCATGATATGCCTTGTTTGTTACGTGATCGGGAATATAACTTAGCATTGGATCAAGTCCCACACAAACCGGTGCATTTGTTTTTTGAATTCTGTCAATTAATTTCCTGATCATGTTTTCCTCCTCGGTTCTCTTCGCCCTGTTTTTTCTTTATCTTACCAATTCTATCATAAGAAAGTTATGGCTTCAAGCCTTTTACCAAACTGATCATAAAAATCCTGTTCTTTCTCATAGGGGGTTAAATAAAACATTTTCAGAACATTCATGCTCAACTCCCTGGTAAAATTTGGATCATTCTGCTTTTCCATCTCATTTTCAGCTTTCTTTAAAAAATCGTGCCAATCCGCAATAAATTTGTCGTATCGCTTCCCATCGGGATTGTCCATAAAGCTGCGTACCTTCACCTTGGTTCTGTTCTTCTTTGCACATTCATAAATCTGTAGAAAATACCGGATCCCTTCCTCGGTATAAATTCTTCCAAGAGGAAACAGACGGCAGATCCCGGGGCGGAACGAATGAATGCTGCACCGGCCCTGGGCATCGAGAAATCCGCATGCCTCTCCCTCTTGTCCCATCCGGATACCTGGAAGGACTATTCCATCCACAACATTTAACTCTGCCTGATTCTGAATGAGCGCTTCAAAGGTGCAGTTAAGCCCTTTTGTCAGCCGGAATACATCGAGAGGGTCCAGCACAATGGAATTGCCCATCCCCTTGCAGCAGGCAGAACAGCCTTCGCAGTCTTTGCAGTCCGCTTTTACCATATCATTTAAGTCATACAATTTTCCATCTGAAATTTCTTTTATATCAATTTCCCGCTTCATGAATTTATCCTCACTTCTCCATTGTAGCCAAACAGTGTCATTCTATCATCTTCTGCCATCTGAAGAAAGTCTAAATGTGAAAAAAGAGAAGATTTTATTACACATCTTCTCTTTCCACTGTCATGAAGCTTACTTATAGTTTATATTCCTTCAGATATGCAGTGGCTACGTATGCGCCGCTTTTGTATGATTTCTTTTCCATGGCCTTATCCGCTTCCAGGCTGACATTGATCCACATCTCTTCCGCCGCAATGGCCAGATGGGAAAGCATGATCCCCACACTGATCTCCCGAAGTGAGACCAGATAAGGATAGGGCAAAAACTCCCTGCAGGAAAATACATATATTTTATCGTGATAAACAATAAACCTCCATGGCTGGGTATTCATAATTGATGGAGAAAGCCGTACCGCTTTTAATATATTTTTTACGGACTCCCCTGCTTCTTCCTTAAACACGCACAGCTCCTTAAGGGGCATCCGCCTGGCAGTTGCCGGATCACGGTAAAGCAGCGTCTTCGGATATCCGAAGGCAATGGTTATGACATGTTTAAAACCAGCCGGTGCCGGTTTTGAGCTCTTTGCATTGGCAAGATAACAGGTACCAAGACCTTTTCCAGTCATATATAATAAAACAGGTTCCGCCACATAACCAGCATTTACAAGGTATCCTTCTTTCTCCTCCGAATAAAAGATCAGATAATAAGGAGCATCTACCTTCCACAGACCTTTTGACGGAGGTTCATCCTCCGTACTGTCACAGATCTCCATCTTTACCTGAATATCGCCGTATAACCTTGAAACACAATCCCCAAAATAAAGAATATCCCTTTTTAATTGCTCCGGAACCGGTTCTTTCTTATATTTTTTAATGGATCTTCTCTTAAATATCATCTGATACAGATTCATACCTGCTCCCCCTCTCCTCTATCTGGAAATCAGTTTTATATAAGCCTTCTCATCTCTTCCAAAAGGCCTGAAAATACCAAAAGGGCGTCTTTCACCGGCTCTGCTGTGGACATATCAACGCCGCACAGCTTTAAGAGCTCAACAGGAGGCATGGAACTTCCTCCGCTTAAAAATTCATAATACCCCTTAATAACGGTCTCATCTCCTGCTAAAATCCGGCTGCTGATCGCCACTGCAGCGGAAAATCCGGTAGCATACTGGTAAACGTAAAACGGCGTATAAAAATGGGGTATCCTGGACCATTCGCAGTCGATTTCAGGATCAATCACCATCTCAGGGCCAAAATAATCTGCATTCAGCTGATGATACATCTGGCACAGCGTCTCTGATGTCAAAACCTCTCCCTGGGCTGCAAGGCGGTGAGCCTTGTCTTCAAATTCCGCAAACATCGCCTGCCGATACAGGGTGCCACGGAAACTGTCCATAAAATGATTTAATAAATAGGCTCGTTCCTTTTTATCCTCTGTAATCTCAAGAAGATGTCTGATTAAGAGAGCCTCATTGCAGGTACTGGCCACTTCAGCAACAAAAATCTTATAACCTGCATCTACATAAGTCTGGTTTTTATCAGAAAACCAGCTGTGGAGCGCATGACCCATCTCGTGAGCCAGGGTAAAGACACTGTCAAGGGTTCCATTGAAATTCAAAAGTACGTAGGGGTGAACTCCATATACTCCCCAGGAATAAGCACCGCTTCGTTTTCCTTCGTTCTCATACACATCGATCCACCGGTGATCGAAACCTTCTTTTAGCAGAGACAGATAATGATCTCCCAAAGGCTTTAATCCTTCAAGCACCATATTCTTTGCCTCTTCAAAGGAAATATTCCGTTCTTCTCTGGATACCATGGGCACATAGAGGTCATACATATGAAGTGTCTCCACTCCCAGTGCCTTCTTTCTCAATGCCACATACTCATGAAGGTATGGAAGACCGTCATGGACAGCCTTGATGAGATTATCATAAACCTCTTCTGAAACTTCATTTTCTGCCAGCGAATGGGCTCTGGCAGAGGGATAATTTCTTGCTGTAGCGTAAAATGCAGACTTTTTTACATTAGAAGAAAAAGTAGCTGCCAGAGTATTACCAAACTGCTTATATACTCCATAAAGACCATAAAATGCGGATTTTCGAACTTCTCTATCCTGTTTTTCCATAAGGGCAACGTAATTGCCATGACTGATTTTTACAGTGTTTCCGTTCTCATCCTTGATTTCAGGGAATTTTACATCTGCATTATTAAACATATTGAAAATTTCCGATGAGCCGGAGGTCGCTTCCATAGAACCGGCAAGCAGCGCTTCCATGGCTGCCGGAAGTGTGTGTGCTTTCTTTTTTAATATAACTTCAAAGGTGCGGTTATAGCGGTTCAGCTCAGGAACTGCTTCACGGTATTCCTTTAACAGTTCTTCGGATATGGTTAAGATCTCAGGTACAATATAGGATGATAAACCTGCTGCCTGATAGGACAATGCCCTGGCTTTTGATGACAGCCCCTGATATCTGGCATTCCCCGTGTCTTCGTCAGATTTTTGTTTTCCATATACGAACAAAGTCTCAATCTTTAATGACACCTCTTCATCAAATTTGAGACAGGAAAAAAGCATCTCGCCAGACTGGGCCAGATGTCCTTCAAAATTTTTATAACCTGAAAGCGAGCGTTCTGTTTCGTGGAATAACTTCTCCCAGGCCTCCTCAGACGGCAGTATATCCGCCAGGTTCCAGGTGTCGCAAACTGGTATTTCTTCTCTCTTTTTCAATTTGATCCCTCCAACTGCTTTACATGTGTTTATTCTATCACCCATATTTCAAAGAGACAATCAGCAATATGGAAAATATTTGATTGAATTTTACTATTTTATTGTATTATACTATACGAAAACAAACCAGGAGTAAAACCATGAATCTTATCCGAACAAATGCACCAGATGCCCGTTTGACAAAAGACCTCCGTCTTTTACAGGAAACCTGCAATAAATACGATCATATCTCTTTCTCATTTCCTTTGGAGGAAGAGTGCATCTGCTGTTTATTATATGAAAATGAACGCCTCTTATCCGCTCTTATCGCTTTTTTTACTGATTCTGACACCATGGAATGCTACGGCTGTACTCTTCCTGATGATCGGCAGAAAGGACATTTTACATCTCTCCTAAAAGAGCTGGCAAAAGATTATCCTGACTGCGATTTTTTATTCCCAGTGTACGATAACTGCAGGGATGGGATAAAAACGTTACAGGCTATGGAGGCTTCTTTCTGTTACACGGAACATTTTATGGAACGTTCCGTTCCTGTTTCAGCAAAATCCGGTTTGGAGGAAGGAAATGAAGATAGGAATAATTTAACCATCTCATCATATAAAAATTCTGATGATCAAATCTGCTATGAGTTTTTTAAGGATAAAGAAGCAGTCGGGATGTGCAGTCTTGATATTCAGGAAAAAAGCGCTTATTTATATGGATTTGAAATATCCGAACCACTGCGGGGGCAGGGTCTTGGAACTGCCTGCCTGGGTTTATTTTTAAAGACTTTTACTTCTCTTCCCGCAGATCAAAGAACGAAAACCATTTATTTACAGGTATCCGGCGACAATCTTCCGGCCGTGGCTCTGTATAAGAAAGCCGGTTTTAAGATTCGGGAAAGCCTGTCCTACTATTTATACTAAGCTCTAGTACGTCTCTCTTATCATACAGTACTGTTTTAACTCAAAATGCTTTTCTACCACGCCGAAAAGTCTGAAACCAAAATGTTCATAAAAGCTTACATTGCTGTGTTTGTGGGTTTCCAGTGATATCATGAGATGATTTCTGTCTGCAAATTGTATGGCTTCTTTTAGAAGGCAGGCAGAAATCCCATGATGCTGCATACTGGGTCTCACTGCCAGATAGATGATGTGAAGCCGTTCTTCCTGATGAAGCTGGTCAGTCCATCTGGAATTTAAATAATCCCTTCCCTGAAAAAAATTCCAGAATGTCTTTAGCGACCTGTCTTCCTTGATTAAATAACTATCCGTTTTCAAAGTCGCTGCTGCTTCTGCCAGATAATAATGAACAGGATTGTAAACTTCCGATTCATCATCTACAACCATTATTCCGTTAATATCGGGACTGTCCGCATAAATCTCACAAGTCTCAAAAAATTCTTCCATGTCACATTCAAACAGTTCGGGGAGAAGACGTTTCCTTGTATCTGCGTCCGGGATCAGATTGCAATAAAGTGGGTCCCCCTCAAAACACTCTGTCAGCAGTTGCTTTAATTTCTCAATATCCTTTTTTTGCACCCGGTACAATCGGTCACTTTCCATAATCCTGAGCCTCTTTTTTTAATCTTTTTCACGGTGATTGTAGCACAATAATCATCAAGCTTCAATGGATTTCGCAGATATTACTGCTTACTTCCTTGCTTGTATTTATCCTACCATTATTATATAATAAGAATGATAAAAAGGTACCGCTAATTACAAGAGAGGGGCATGCATACTATGATCGATATTAAAAAGTTTATTGATTTAAAGGCATTGCAGTCGATTCAGGACCAGTTTTCGGAAGCGACAGGGTTAGCAGCAATCGCGGTGGATGCAGAGGGTAATTATATTACAAAAGGAAGCAATTTCACTGAGTTTTGCATGAAATACACCAGAAACAGTGAAGAAGGCTTAAAGCGCTGTGAAGCCTGCGACAAAGAAGGAAGCGGAGCTTATTTCTGCCATGCGGGGCTTATGGATTTTTCCTCTGACATCGTTGTGAAAGGTGAAAAGGTGGGAGCAATCATCGGAGGACAGGTTTTGCCCTCTCAGCCAGATGAAGAAAAGTTTCGTACCATTGCCAGAGAGCTGGGAATTAACGAAGAGGAATATATCCGTGCACTGAGAAAAGTACCGGTGCGATCGGAAGCCACCATCAAGGCAGCTGCACAGATGCTTGGCAGCATAGTGAACCAGCTGGTTAATATGGAATACATACAGGCAATCTCCGGCAAAAGAGACAGCGTACTGGATAAAGAAATTGACAGCATCAAAATCTCATTGAATGAAGTAACAGCAAAAACCCATGACCTGCAGAAAGTGGCTTCCATGGAAAATATTCTTTCCATTAACGCCTCTATTGAAGCGGCCAGAGCCGGTGAGGCAGGGGTTGGCTTTGCAGTAGTAGCAAGAGAATTCGGTGAAATCTCCAAAAGCTCTGGTGAGGTCTACGAACGAATTCATGAACTGGTGGCAGATATTCAGAAGTCGGTTAGAAACTTAACTGAGATTGTGTAAAGTATCTATAATAAAAAGGCATGCACTTATTCCCGTGCATGCCCGTTTTTATTTTATTCGTCCCAGTTATGATAGGTCGCCTGTACATCATCTTCTGCATCTAACAGATCCAGAATCCGATTCATCTTCTTTAATGAATCCTCATCAGTCAGCTCCACCCATGTCTGTGGGATCATGGTAACTTCAGCCTGAATCATGGGGATTTTTGCTGCTTCCAATGCTTCACGTACTGCGCTGAACTCTTCTGGCGCAATCAGTACTTCATAGCTGTCCTCTTCTTCTGAAAAATCTTCTGCACCTGCATCCAGAGCGATCATCATAAGCTCATCCGCATCCATATCACATTCTTCTTTATCTATAATGATCTGTCCCTTTTTGTCAAACATAAAAGATACACAGCCTGGAGTACCCACATTTCCGCCGCCTTTTGTAAATGCGTTCTTTACGTTGGCAGCAGTCCGGTTTTTATTGTCTGTCAGTGTATCTACGATGATCGCCACTCCATTGGGGCCGTATCCTTCGTATGTAATTGTCTCATAGTTAACAGAATTGGCATCTCCGGCAGCTTTTTTAATGCCCCTGTCAATGGTGTCATTGGGCATGTTGTTGGCTTTTGCTTTCGCTATTACATCACGGAGCCTACTGTTGTTCGCAGGGTCTGATCCGCCTTCTTTTACCGCTACTGCAATTTCTCTTCCGATTACAGTAAATACTTTACCTTTTGCGGAATCGTTTCTTTCTTTTTTGTGCTTAATATTTGCGAACTTTGAATGTCCTGACATCGCTTCCAACACTCCTTTTCTTTCTCTATTTCGTCCTCTTTATATCGAAAAATAACATCTTTTCTATTCTATCACTATTTATTTCATCTTGCAAGAAAAAAACAATACACAGCTGCCATATCCTTCCTGTCTGATGCAGGAAAGTTCTGGCAGCTGTGCGCTTATGATTCTTTTTCAGAGTCTTTTAACTCGGATTCCGTTTTTCTGACGGTTTTTTCTTCCTCAGAAAGCACCTCTGGCTCTTCCTTCCATACACGGACTGTCTGAATCATCTTGTTCTCCACCTGAAGAATCTTAAAATTATAACCCATAATGGATACTTCTGATTCTTCCCCTTCCTGGGGAATCCGGTCCAGTCTGGAAATCAGCAGACCATTTATTGTGTCATAGGAGTCATAATCCTCCTCATCAAATTCAATGTCTAATGCCCGTTCCACGTCTTCCAGCGTAGTCATACCATTCATAACGTAAGTACCGTCATCCGATGGTACGATAAATTCTTCATCCATATCATACTCGTCAAGAATATTGCCTACAATCTCTTCCAGAATATCTTCCATGGTAACAATACCGGAAGTCTGACCATATTCATCTACCACAATTACCATGTGGATCTTTCTGGACTGCATCTCTTTAAACAGCGTATCAAGATTCCTGGTTTCGGGAATGAAATGAGCCTCTCTTAAAAGTCCTTCAATCTCCCAGAGCTGCCGGCTGCCATTCTCTTCTATTTCAGCGGCAATCAGTGCATCCTTCATATGAAGAATACCAATGATGTCATCCACATCTTTTTTATAGACTGGATACCGGGAATTATACCCCTCTGTCAGGATAAATGTCACCGCTTCTTTTAACATCATCTCTCCGTCTAAGGAAACCAGATTCTTTCTGTGAGTCATGATATCCGCAGCTTCCTTGTCATTGAGCTCAAAGATATTGGTGATCATCTCCGCTTCCCTGGCTTCTAACACACCCTGTTCATGCCCCTCATTAACCATGGACATAATGTCTTCTTCGGTTACGTTCTCAATGTCTGATGCCATATCTATGCCCATGACCTTAAGAACGATGAAAGCAATCAGGTTTGCAACCCACGCAAAGGGAATCAGGGGAATCATAATAAAAGTTACTGCGGGAAGCATACGGTATCCCCACTTTTCCGGATTCTCAGCTGCACAGCGCTTTGGAATAATAATACCGAAGCTGATCAGCAGAATAATCAGGCAGGCACCTACAAGGAAAAGACTGAAAAGAGAAATCCACCGGTTGGGGCCATCGCTCCCCCGGCTTAAGATTGCCTCCAGCCAGATCTTAAACTGTCCTAATACAAACGCTCCCGTCACCATACCAATTAAGTTGGTGGTAATCTGAATGGTGTTCACAAATCTGGTTGGTCTGTTAACAATATGCAGCAGTTTTGCAGCCTTCTCGCTGCCTTCTTCCATCTGATGTTCCAATTCTGTCGTATTCACATTCTGAATTGCTGCACCAAATCCATAAAAAATTGCATCCAATACGATAAAAGCAATAAAAATAATCACGCGTATAAGCGGATTGCCATCGTCCATCTGAAAATTCTACTCCTTTTGTTGATTTTCTTTCGTATTTTTTCTCACAACTATTTAAGAATATACCATTTTATCAGCATTCCGTCAATGGTGAACTATGTATTCAGTTCTAAGCTGATTCTTAATGCACAGTCCACTTCCTGCTGCAGTTTTTCATCAATATGACAAATTTTCTCTTTCAGTCTCTGCTTGTCAATGGTCCGCAGCTGTTCCAAAAGTATAACTGAATCCTTGATCATATCGCACTTTTTTGTATCCAGTTCCACATGGGTAGGCAGCTTTGCCTTATTCATTCTTGAGGTAATCGCTGCACAGATCACAGTGGGGCTGTGCTTATTACCGATGTCATTTTGTATAATAAGAACCGGGCGAATCCCGCCCTGTTCAGAGCCTACTACCGGTCTTAGATCGGCATAATAAATGTCTCCACGTCTGATTATCACATTCTCACACTCCGTCAATTTATTTAAGTCTATTATTGACCTACTTTGACTCGTGTATTCACTTAAGTTTTTCCGCCGCATACCTTATCATATGATATGGACATGGAGTTGGTTATCACACCTTTAAAAAGGAGCTGTAACAATCGTTAAAATAATCTTTGGTTCCCACTACTTCACCGTGTTCCACATAGACCCTGGGAACCCGTTTGCTGATATCACAGAGAATCTCGTAATGAAAGCCGCCGCAACGCTCGGCCAATTCTTCCACTGTAATCTGTTCCTTTCCCTGTCTTCCTACTAAAACAACCTCATCCTCTTCTTGTGCTCCCTGAATGGATGTGATATCAACCATAAACTGATCCATACATACCCTGCCAAGAATTTTAGCCCGCTGTCCCCTGATTAAGACCTCGCCTTTTCCAGATAAATTTCTGGGATAGCCATCTCCATATCCCACAGGGATTGTAGCCACTGTCATTTCCTGTTCGGCAGTAAACGTTCCACCATAGCTGACAGAAGTTCCAGGTCCGATTTTTTTTATGTAGGTAATGGTACTTTTTAATTCCATGGCAGGTTTTAATTTTACGGGTTCTTTTTTTACCTCTGCGGAAGGATACAACCCATAGATAGAAATTCCTGCACGAACCAGATGAAAATTAGCCTCCTGCAAATCAATAATTCCTGCACTGTTAGAACAGTGAAGGACAGGGATAGTAATTCCTCTTTCGCCCAGCATATCTACAAATGCCTGAAATTTCTCAATCTGTGATCCCGTTGCTTTTTTATCCGTTTCATCTGCTTTTGCGAAATGAGTAAAGAGCCCTTCCGCATAAATTCCCGGCAGTCTGCAGATCTTTGCCGCTTCCTCTGCTGCTTCTTCGGTCACCGGATACCCAATACGGCTCATACCGGTATCAAGAGCCAGATGAACCACCGCTTTCTTTCCTGCTTTTTCCGCCAGTTCAGAAAGGCGCATGGCTTTCTTCAGCTGAAATACGGCAGAGCTGATCTCATAATCCACCAGAAGCTGATAGCCATCACAGGGAACCACTCCCAGAACCAGAATGGGCTTTGTGATTCCATGTTTTCTAAGTATCACGCCTTCTTCCACTGTTGCCACTGCATATCCCCACACATAAGGATCAATTGCCAGAGCCACAGGGACAGAACCATGACCATATCCATCGGATTTTACAACCCCGATCATCTTTGTCTCCGGCTTTAAGTTTGCTTTCATCTCTTCCATGTTGTACCGGATTGCATCTAAATCTACTGCTTCATATACCCTTCCATATGTTTTCATTTTTTATTCCCTCGTTCGCTCCTGCAATATTATACCAGTCTCATCTGCCAGTTCTCTGGCAAGAAGACCGTAATCTCCATATTTCTTCTTTCTCATATCCCCCGCAAGACCGTGAAGCCATACACCCAGAGCCGCTGCATCTGGTCCTTCCATTCCCATTGCCAGTAACCCGGCCAGAATTCCGGTCAGTACATCTCCTGCTCCAGCCTTTGCCATGGAACTGTTCCCGCTGCTGTTTACATAGGTTCTCTGATCATTAAGGGCAGCAATGGTAACTGCATCTTTTAATATACAGGTTATACCAAACCGGTCTGCATACTCTCTGGCTGTCTGAATGAGATGTTTTTTTATTAGTTCTACCGAGCTTCCGGTAAGTCTTGCCATCTCTCCCAGATGAGGGGTAATGATAATGTTCTCCGTGTAATAACTGGTAAGCTCCGGATTATTGGCAATGGTATTCAGCCCATCAGCATCTACAATTACCGGAACATAGGCATTTACAAGAATGGATTCCACCAGATTTTTCACATAAACACCCTGCCCCAGTCCCGGTCCCAGAACAATCACACTGGCCCACTCACACTGTTCAATCAAAAGCTGTTCAAAGTTCTCCGTTTTTCGTTCAGCATCTGATGACCGGTAGGAAACAATCACAGCTTCAGGAAGTAAGGTCTGCAAAATCTCCCTGTTTTCCTCTACAGTAAAGATCCGAACCAGACCAGCACCAGTCCGATAAGCGGAAAGCGCACTTAAATATGCAGCCCCGCTCATGTTTTTGGAACCAGCAACCAGTAGAACTTTACCAAAGCTGCCTTTATTGGAATAAGCCGGCCGGCTGGGGATCAGCGTCATGTCTGTCTCTTGAAATGTAAAATATTCCGTTTTCACATCATTCATACTTTCAGGAGGAAAACCAATATCCTCTACAATCACCCTGCCGCTGTATTCTTTTCCAGGGTACAGCATGGTGCCAAGTTTTTCATATCCGAATGTAACCGTTACATCTGCGGGGATTGCAGTTCCCAGAATCTGTCCGGTATTGGAGTGAATGCCGGAGGGAATATCCACAGCTATTGTAAATCCCGGCTTACACCTGGCTACGGATTTCATAATCTCCAGATGGGTACCAAGTATCTCCCTGTCAAGCCCTACGCCAAACAGCGCGTCAATGAGCAGACTGCAGGTTCCCGGGTTTCCATCCATGCCCTCCAATACTTTTACTCCTGTTTTCTCTGCAATAGAGAGCTGGGTTAAATATTCACTGCTTCCTTTGTCCTTTTTTCCAGCAAGAATAACCAGAACATGATAACCGCTTATATGAAGCATTCTGGCAACAGCAATTCCGTCAGCACCGTTATTACCGCTCCCGCACAGCACCCACACCGGTTCCGTCTGTTTCACATGATTTACTGTTTCTTTAAAAACGGCCAGGGCTGCCCGCTCCATCAGTACCAGTGATGGGATACCAATTTGTTCGATGGTATATTGGTCAACCTGCTTCATCTGTTCTCCCGTTACCAGATATCTCATACTGCACCCGCCTTTCTCCATAGCAAACTACCGGCAGCAAAGAGGAGAAACTCCTCTTTGGCTGCCGGCAGGCATATTATCTGTTCTTTGCTGATTGTCTTTGCTTTTCATCAACCGAGTTATCCTGCATACTGCAGACCCGGTAAGACAGTCTCATCAGACTCTCTGATAAGTGTACATTCTCTACCACAACATCATCCGGCACAGTTAAGTCTGTATGAGCGAAATTCCAGATAGCCTTGATGCCTGCCCTTACAAGACGGTCTGCAATTTCCGGTGCCTTGGTCTTTGGTATGGTCAGGGCTGCAATCTGAACATCATTATCTTTTACAAACTGTTCCAGATCATCTACACTTCGGATCTCAATTCCGCGAACAACCAGACCGATCAGACGTGGATTGATATCAAACATTCCTTTGATTAAAAAACCACGCTTTTCGAAATTTGCATAATTTGCAATCGCCTGTCCTAAATTGCCCGCACCAATAATCACTAAATTGTGCTGTCTGTCAATTCCTAATATCTTCGCTATCTCTGTATATAAGTATTTCACATTATATCCATAACCCTGCTGTCCGAATCCGCCGAAATTATTAAGATCCTGGCGTATCTGAGAAGCGGTCACTTTCATACGCAAACTCAGCTCATTGGAAGATATCCGTTCCACTCCATCCTCCATAAGCTCTCCCAGATGACGATAATACCTGGGAAGCCTGGCAATCACTGCTTTTGAAATTTCTTTATCTGCCACATCTTCACCTTCTTTAACTTAGAATTTAACTATCACCATTATAACTGGGTGATAAAATAATGTCAAACGAGTTTTACGATTGTATCCTTGAAAAATAAATGGACCTATATTATACTGGTACTATTGTCCCAATTTATTCAGGAGGAAAGAAACCATGATTCTCTCATGCAGCAATATCAGTAAAGCATTTGGCACCAACGAAGTGATTAAACACGCTTCCTTCCATATAGAAGACCATGAGAAAGCCGCCATTGTAGGAATTAACGGAGCCGGTAAATCCACTTTGTTAAAAATGATTATCGGCGAACTGGCATCGGATGAAGGAGAGGTGGTCATATCCAAGGGGAAAACCTTAGGCTATTTATCACAGCATCAGGATTTATCCGGAGACCGCACGGTCTATGAAGAGGTTCTGGAAGTGAAACGCCCCCTTATGGATATGGAAGGAAAAATCCGCAAACTTGAGCTGGATATGAAGCATGCCACTGGTGAGGAACTGGATGAGATGCTTACCGTTTACAGCCGCTTAAACCATGAATTTGAGCTGCAAAACGGCTACGCTTACCGAAGTGAGGTTACCGGCGTATTAAAGGGTCTTGGTTTTACAGAAGATGATTTTCAAAAGCCGGTATCTGCTCTTTCCGGCGGACAGAAAACCCGGGTAGCTTTAGGACGCCTTCTCCTTACAAAACCAGACATCATCCTGCTTGATGAGCCTACCAACCATCTGGATATGGATTCCATTGCCTGGCTGGAGGGTTATCTGATTAATTATGACGGCAGCGTAATCATCGTAGCCCATGACCGATACTTTTTAAACCGTGTGGTGACAAAGATCATTGAGCTGGATAATGGCATTTTGTCCGTATATCAGGGTAACTATACGGAGTACAGCAGCAAAAGAGCCATGATTCGGGAAGCCAAGATGAAGGCCTATCTAAACCAGCAGCAGGAAATCAGGCATCAGGAAGAAGTAATTACAAAATTAAAATCGTTTAACAGGGAAAAATCCATACGACGGGCAGAAAGCAGAGAAAAGATGTTGGACAAGATCGAGTTGTTGGAAAAGCCTGCCGAGGTTAACGACGAGATGCGTATCCAGCTGGAACCAAACGTAATCAGTGGAAATGACGTTCTGACTGTTAAAGATCTAAAAAAATCATTTGGAGACAATCTCCTATTTGAACACATCGGATTTGAAGTCAAGCGTGGAGAACGGGTTGCCATTATCGGCGGCAACGGTACCGGGAAAACCACAATTTTAAAAATATTAAACGGCATACTGGCGCCCGATCAGGGAGAAGTTTCCTTAGGCTCCAAGGTACATATCGGATATTATGACCAGGAGCATCAGGTTCTTCATATGGACAAAACTTTATTCGATGAACTTCAGGATACCTATCCATATATGAACAATACCCAGATCCGCAATATCCTGGCCGCCTTTCTCTTTACAGGCGATGACGTATATAAACGGATCAAGGACTTAAGCGGTGGGGAACGGGGACGTGTTTCTCTGGCAAAGCTTATGCTTTCTGAAGCCAATTTCCTGATCCTTGACGAGCCGACCAACCATTTGGATATCACCTCAAAAGAGATACTGGAAGGCGCCCTGGTTAATTACACCGGCACCGTGCTTTACGTATCCCATGACCGTTATTTTATTAATAAAACTGCCACACGAATTCTGGACCTGACTAACCAGACCCTTATTAACTATATCGGAAATTACGATTATTATCTGGAAAAGAAGGATATTATGACTGGTCTTCTGACCCCGGTGCCCGAAGCCGCTGTTGTAACCAGCGAAGACACTTCCGGAATAAAGCTTGACTGGAAAGCCCAAAAGGAAGAACAGGCAAAGATCCGCAAACGCCAGAACGAACTGAAAAAAACAGAAGAAGAAATTCATAAACTGGAAACCAGAGACGGGGAAATCGATGAACTTCTTATAAAAGAAGAGATTTTCACAGATGTACCAAAACTTATGGAATTAAACCAGGAAAAAGAGATGATCAGCAAACGTCTGGAAGAGCTGTATGAGCTTTGGGGTGAGCTGGCAGAATAAAGAAAGGGAAAGCTGTTTTTTGCAGCTTTCCCTTTCTTTTATTTGTCGTTTAAAAACTTCTGGTCTTTCATGGTGGGATAGACATCGGGGTAATAAACATTCTGATAAATTCCCGAGGTGTATTTACTCCAGTTTCCTTCCTGCTGACGCCCCACTTCTTTTAAATATTCTTCCATCTCCATATCGTACCGGTCGATGGCTTCTTTCATTTCCTCTGTGTGGTAAACTTCATTGTGACGAAATGTAGAAAATGGTAGTCTTGGTTTCTTGTGTGATTCGTCTTTTGGATATCCCACTGCCAGGCCAACTGCCGGATAGGTATAAGGAGGAAGATTTAAAAGCTTTATGATTTCACCTGGATTTTTACGGACTCCGCCGATTGGTACAATCCCAAGATTCAGCGACTCTGCGGCTATAATTGCAGCGCCCATGGAAAGTCCTGCATCAAAGGTTCCTGCCATGGTTCCTTCCACACTCTCATGTATCACCTGTGTCAACCCGTTTTTCTCAGCCGCAAGACTGGTTTTATAAAAATCCAGTACGAACAGAAGAAATACCGGTGCATCTTCCACCCATTTCTGGCCACCGGCCAGCTGGGCTATTTTTGCTTTTGTTTCTTTATCCTTAATTACTATGACCGAACTCTGCTGGCCATTAATCGAATTGGGCATGGACTGTGCAGCCCTTAGGATCTCGTCGATGATAACGTCATCAACCTCTTTATCAAGAAAGCTTCTGATTGATCTGTGATTCTGAATTGTTCTTATTGTCTCATTCATATATATCACTCCTTTAATTTAAAAAATTATCACAATGAAAAGTGCCGCAATCGCAGGCATCGCCTGTTTAAAAAAAATAGTTTTCGATGAAGTCAAAGCTCCATATACCCCTGCGATAATTACGCAGGAAAGAAAAAAGATGGATATTCTGTCTGCCCATATCCCTTCTCCCACAAACAAGGACCATATAAGACCTGCGGAAAGAAACCCATTATACAACCCCTGGTTCGCCGCCATTACTCTTGTTTCCTCAAAAAACGACGATTCAAAACCGGGTAACATCTTTTTTCCAGCTGTCTTCCAGGCAAACATCTCCATCCATAAAATGTATAAATGTTCTGCCGCAATCAATAGAACAACAATACGGGGTATTAAATCCATTCCCATTCTCCTTTTATATTGCTAAATTCAATTTTATTAAATATAATTTTATAATATTATATATTCGTTGATTTGTCAACCAGATTTTAAATTAAAAAAGCAGCGCTGAATCAGTATAATCTATATCAGACTATTGCCTGCTATAAGAATTATTCGTAATTCAACTCTGCCCGTATAATATCTTTTTTAATATCCTGGTCACGTCCGGGGCTTCTGCCTCCATCTCTGACCTGGTTGATGTACTTCCCAAATATGCTGCTGCCAGCTTTCCAAAATAAAATTTCATATCATCCGCATAGTAATCCGGTATAAAAACATATTCGTCCATCAAAGATTTATCCATGGATAAATCCGTCGCCTCCTGAAGCGTTCCCTTATATAAACCGTATTCATATCCGATATATTCGCAAAATGCTTCTGTTAGTTCAGAAGGATTGCATATCTTTATTTTCTTATAAGTGGTATCCAGCGAATGACCTACGTAATAAACACCACTCCCGGTATTGGGCGCAGAAAAATACTGCTTTTCCGGATAATAGAGAATTTCCCAGCCCTGATCCGTAAAACGCTTCACCCATTCCCGGGGCAGATTCTTGGAGGCTTCTGTAAATCCTTCCTTTACTTCAGCAGAGATGGCAGTATTCTTTTTCTTACTTTCAATTATGATATCAAAATTTTTGTTTCTGTTCCCGGTTTCATCCATATAAAAGAGACCGACATACTGGTTAGCGGCCATCTGTCCGTTGTCAAAGAAATAATACTTTCCTCCGGTTACATACTTATATCCGGAAGAAGTCATCTCCCCCTTTGCAGAAAACCAGTACCAGCTTCCATCCCGGTCCTGAAACCAGCCTTTTTGCGGAGTACCATCTTCCTTGTAATAATGCCATTTTTCCTCTTCGTCGTTATAGCACCATCCAAGCTGCAGCTCCCCGGTCTCGGAAAAGAGATAATCCATACCGCGGATCGTTGTCCAGTCTGTGCTCATATAACCATCATAGCCAAAATAATACCAGTTTCCGTCAATCTTCTCCCAGCAGTTCTTTTTATAGGTTTCATCCTTTTTTATGTATCTCCAGCCACCGGAATCTTCCTTCCACTGCCATTCCTTCGTGGCTTCCATAAGATTAATGGGGGTGCTTTGTTCCTGCCCATTATCTTCTGAAGCAAGGGAACTCATCATCCCTCCCATGCTCAGAAGGATCCCTGCTGAAATTACTACCAACCATTGTTTCCTCAAGGGTACCAAGCACTCCTTCCCCGTTGTCTGTAATCTATTAGAAGTGTACTATAGATTGAGAGAAATGTACAGTTTCCAATATCTGAAGATTTTGTGAACATTTTCCAAACATTTCTTTCCAAATGTACTGTTTTGGGATATAATAAACCCAGTATAATTTTTTCAGAAAGAGAGGTTTCCCCATGAAATGGAAACGCGCCCTGGCTATTGTTGGTCTGGTACTAATCTGTTCCCTTTATCTTATTGCACTGGTATCCGCATTTTCTCATAGCGCGGAATCAAAGAAATGGCTGATGGCGGCTATCTATTCCACAGTAGTTATTCCTGCATTTATATATGCTGCACAGCTGGTTGTCCGGGTAATTAAACCCAATGATAATAACAACCATACTGATACCACAAAAAAAGAATAATTGACTAAAATAGAAAACAAAAATAAGCAGAGACAATAGGAAATAATCCTAATGCTCTGCTTAATTTTTTTAAACCCTAGCGATAAATAATATCATCTCTTCCCGGTCCATTGGAAACCATGGTAACGGGAGTTTCAAGCTCTTTCTCAATAAATTCAATATAGTTTCTGCAGTTTTCTGGCAGATCCTCATATTTTTTAATTTCTCTGATCTCACATTTCCAGCCTGGAAGTGTGGTATAAACTGGTTTTGCCTTATTAAGCTCAACCGTATTTGGGAAATCTTTTGTGACCTTTCCATCAATCTCATATCCGATACAAACAGGAAGCTCATCCAGATAACCTAGTACATCCAAAACAGTAAGTGCTGCTTCGGTAGCTCCCTGAATTCTGCAGCCATATCTGGAAGCCACTGCATCAAACCATCCCATACGTCTTGGTCTTCCAGTCGTTGCGCCAAATTCGCCGCCATCACCGCCACGGCGTCTTAACTCGTCTGCCTCGTCTCCGAAGATCTCGCTGACAAATGCGCCGGCACCAACTGCACTGGAATATGCCTTTACAACAGTGGTAATGTTCTTGATTTCATATGGAGGAATGCCTGCTCCAATTGCACCGTATGCTGCCAGAGTGGAGGAAGAGGTAACCATAGGATAGATTCCGTGATCGGTATCCTTTAAAGATCCCAGCTGTCCTTCCAGCAAAATATTTTTACCTTCCTTAATTGCATTATGAAGATAATTGGAAACATCGCAGACAAACGGTTTTACCATCTCGCGATACTCAAGTAAAGTCTTAAATAATTCTTCCGGATCAATGGCTGGTTTGTGATATAAATGTTCCATTAAAACATTCTTCATCTCACAAACGCGTTCCACCTTTTCCTTTAATGACTCTTCATCAAAAAGTTCGCATACCTGAAAACCGATTTTAGCGTATTTATCTGAATAAAATGGTGCAATCCCTGATTTTGTGGAACCAAAGGACCGTTTTCCCAGACGCTCTTCTTCATACTGATCAAACAGAATGTGATATGGCATCAGAATCTGTGCACGGTCAGAAACCAGAATAGCCGGCTTTGGAACTCCTTTGCTCACAAGATCATTCACTTCCTTAATTAAATAAGGGATGTTTAATGCCACGCCATTGCCGATAATGCTGGTTGTGTGGTTGTAGAAAACACCTGACGGCAGAAGGTGAAGGGCAAACTTGCCATAATTGTTGATAATGGTATGCCCGGCATTGCTTCCGCCCTGATAACGGATAATGATATCGGACTCCTTTGCCAGCATATCTGTGATTTTACCTTTTCCTTCATCGCCCCAGTTGGCGCCTACGATTGCTCTTACCATTCGATTAATCCTCCTATGAGTGAAAAAATACCTTTTACTTCCCTATGATAGCGCAAAGATTCACATAAGTAAAGTCAATATTATTTATATTTGACATAAGTTTAACTTATATCATCGGTCATCAGTTTCAGAATCTTCTTCCCCGCAGGAGAGATCGGAGTCTTACTGTCCGTTATAATTGCAAACTGCCGCCCCGGCATGGACTCCTTAAACTGCAGTTCTATCAGGTTACCTTTCTCAAGCTCCATTTGGGCAAATCCAGACATCACACAGCCAATTCCTAAATTCCGCATGGCAAACTGAACGATCATATCGCTGGTGGAAAGCTCGAATTCCGGCTCCACCTCCACTTCCCTCTCTTTTAAGAACTCGTCCATAAATGTCCGGGTGCTGGTATTCTTTTCCAAAAAGATACAGGGAAGTTCCTTCAGGATATCATAACTCAGTTTTTTCCCTTCCAGATGCTTAAACTTCTCACCTGCAATAAAAACATTGTGTACTTCCTTTACAGGAGTACTTTTTACCTCGTTCCTTGCTTCAAAGGGAGTGCTGACCACACCGAAATCAATCTTCCCTTCATATAAGAAGCGAAGTGTTTCTGGTGTGGGACCATTGGAAACCGTTACTTTAATTCCCGGATAAAGTTCATGAAATTTTTCCAGATAAGGAAGTAAATAAAACTGAAGTGTCATATCACTTGCTCCTATGCGCACTTCACCGGTCTCTAAATCCCGTACCCGTCTTAACATATTTTCCCCGTGCCAGATGCTCTCTAAACCGGATTTTACATAATCGAATAAAAATTCTCCTTCTCTGGTCAGCTTTACTCCTTTTGACATCCGCATAAAAAGCTGGCAGTCCAGTGACTGTTCCAGCTGCCGGACTGCCTGGCTGACTGCTGGCTGGGAGATACAGAGTTTTTCAGATGCCAGTGTAATGCTGCCTAACGTTGCCACATAATAAAAAACTTTATAATATTCCAGACTACTGCTCATCATTCCTCCTTGCACACAAAAAACTGCAGACAGACTCATTGTTAAAGATCAGTCTGTCCGCAGCTTTCTTATACATTAATTTCTGCTGTCATACCAAGAAGTTCCTGGTTGTCCTTAAGAAGAGGACGAATCACCTCATCAAGGTATATGGTAACCTGAGCCGGGGCGCAGCCAACATATTTTTTAGGATCCATACTTTTTTTCAGTTCTTCTAATGAAAGATTAAAAGATGGGTCTGCTGCAATGAGTTCCAGCAGATTGTTATCAAGTCCGTTTACTTTCACATTCTTTCCGGCTTCCATGGAAAGCTCCCTGATCCGCTCATGGAGTTCCTGCCTGTCGCCGCCTGCTTTCACCGCATCCATCATGATGTTTTCTGTCGCCATGAAAGGAAGTTCCGCCATCATATGCTTTTCAATGACCTTGGGATAAACCACAAGACCATCAACCACATTCAGATAGAGATCCAGAATTCCATCAATTGCAAGAAAGCCTTCCGGCACACTCAGACGTTTGTTAGCAGAGTCATCCAGTGTCCGTTCAAACCACTGAGTGGAAGAAACAAGCATGGGATTCATCACATCTGCCATAACGTAATTGGACAGGGAGGCGATTCTCTCGCTTCTCATGGGGTTTCTCTTGTAAGCCATGGCTGAAGAACCGATCTGGCTCTTTTCAAATGGCTCTTCCACCTCTTTTAAATGCTGGAGAAGGCGGATATCATTGGAGAACTTATGAGCACTCTGTGCAATTCCTGCCAGAACGTTGACCACACGGCTGTCCACTTTCCGGGAGTAGGTCTGACCAGATACCGGGTAACACCCCTTATATCCCATCTTCTCTGCAATCATGGCATCCACTTTTCTCACTCTGTCCATGTCACCGTCAAACAGCTCTAAAAAGCTGGCCTGAGTTCCGGTTGTTCCCTTGGAACCAAGAAGGCGGATGGAATCAAGAAGATAATCCAGATCCTCCAGATCCATGGTAAGATCATGGAGCCATAACGTAGCTCTCTTACCTACAGTCGTAGGCTGGGCAGGCTGAAAATGGGTAAATGCAAGGGTTGGTAACTCCTTATAGCTGTCTGCAAACTTTGCCAGCTCCGAAATTACATTAATCAGTTTTTTACGCACCAGCACAAGTGCTTCTGTCATAACTATAATATCTGTATTATCACCAACATAACAGGAGGTGGCTCCCAGATGAATAATGCCTTTTGCCTTGGGGCACTGGACTCCATATGCATATACGTGAGACATTACATCGTGGCGGACTTCTTTTTCCCGCTGTATGGCTACCTCGTAATTTACATCATCCTGAAACGCCTTCAGTTCCTCTATCTGTTCTTCCGTAATGGGAAGTCCAAGTTCCTTTTCTACTTCTGCCAGAGCAATCCACAGTTTTCTCCAGGTCTTAAATTTTTTATCAGGAGAAAAAATGTACTGCATCTCCTTGCTGGCATAACGCTCAGACAGCGGGCTTTGGTAACGATCTGTCATGTTATTTTCATTCCTCCTTGGGTTTCGTTGTAGAGCTATTTTATCATAGTTTCTTTCTTATGGGAAGAGCAGTCAGGGACCGTCTTCCGGTTATGCAGCGCAAACCGGCCTGACAGCCCCTGTTTTTTAAGTCCTATTATCTGCTGTATTCCCCGCGTATGTCTTCTTTTGGCGGTTCAATGGGATAGTTTCCGCTAAAGCATGCTGTACAAATAGGCAGTCCTTCCGCCATTTCATTCAGACGTTCTATATTTAAATAAGACAGGGAGTCTGCTCCAAGAAGATCCCGTATCTCGTCAATGCTTCTGTTATGGGCAATCAGCTGATCTTCATCGGGAATATCCGTTCCGAAATAACAGGGGTGTAAAAAGGGCGGCGCACTAATCCGTACATGAACCTCTTTGGCACCGGCCTCCCGAAGCATGTTTACAATCAGGGCGCTGGTAGTTCCCCTGACTATGGAATCATCAATCATGATTACCCGTTTCCCCACAACTGCTTCTCTAAGTACATTTAACTTGATTCTCACCGATGATTCCCGATAGCTCTGCTTTGGCTTAATGAAAGTCCGGCCTACATAGGAGTTTTTTACAAATGCAGTTCCATAAGGAATTCCCGACTGAAGGGAATACCCAAGGGCAGCTGCATTTCCTGATTCCGGGACTCCTACAACCACATCTGCCTCTACCGGTGAATCCACAGCCAGAGCCCTGCCAGCACAAAGCCTGGAATGATAGACACTCACTCCGTCAAATACGCTGTCCGGCCTTGCAAAATAAATATATTCGAATACACACCTGGCCTCTTTGGCTCTTTCTTTAAAGCAGAGGCTTGTATCTGAAGCAATTCCGTCTTTTGTTATAGTTACAATTTCACCAGGCAGAACATCACGGACAAATTCCGCACCTATGGTATCAAGGGCGCAGCTTTCTGATACAATGATGTAAGAATTATCCCGTTTTCCAATGCACAAGGGTTTAAATCCGTATGGATCCCTGGCTCCGATCAGCTTACGGGGACTCATGACAACCAGGGAGTAGGCTCCCACGATTTTTTTCATGGCATTGGCAACTGCCGCCTCGACGGAAGGGGTCTTAACCCGCTCTCTGGCAACATGATACGCGATTACTTCTGAATCGATTGTAGTTTGAAAAATAGCACCGCTGTACTCCAGCTCTCTGCGAAGCTCCGGCGCATTCACCAGATTTCCGTTATGAGCCATGGCAAGAGTACCTTTTACATAATTAAGAACAAGAGGCTGGGCATTTTCCCGTGTACTGCTGCCTGCCGTTGAATAACGAACATGGCCTACTCCGATATTTCCATGAAGACCTTCCAAAACCTCGGGAGTAAAAACTTCGTTACATAATCCCATCCCCTTATGCGCACTTACTTTTCCTTTCGGACCTTCGGTATCACTGACAGCTATTCCGCAGCTCTCCTGTCCTCTGTGCTGTAATGCAAACAAACCGTAATAAATGGTGGAAGCAACGTCGCCGCCGTCAAAATCATAGATGCCGAGGACACCGCACTCCTCATGTAACTCTTCTTCTATATTGAAGTTCAATTCGTTACTCATGAAATATCTACCCTCTCTGTGCTGTTTACTGAATTCCAAGACGGCGGAATATCTCCTCATATGCGTCTTCCACACCGCCTAAATCTCTGCGGAAGCGATCCTTATCCAGTTTTTCGTGAGTGTCTTTATCCCACAGTCTGCATGTATCAGGAGAAATCTCGTCGGCAAGAATAATCTGTCCGTGGTAACGGCCAAACTCGATTTTAAAGTCAATAAGATCAATGTTTAAGGTGTCAAAATACTCAATGAGAACCTCGTTTACTAAAAACGCATACTTTGTGATAGCTTCGATCTCTTCCTTTGTAGCAAGATTAAGAGCCAGAGCGTAATAATCGTTAATAAACGGATCTCCTAAGTCATCATTTTTATAGCTGAATTCAAGTGTCGGACAGGCAAACATAATTCCCTCTTCCATACCCATCTTTTTTGCAAAACTTCCTGCAGAATAGTTTCTGATGATTACCTCAAGAGGAACGATCTCTACTTTTTTAACTGCAGTCTCACGGTCGTTTAACTCTTCAACCAGATGAGTCGGAACACCTTTGGCTTCTAATTTTTTGAAAACGAAATTAGTCATACGGTTATTGATTGCACCTTTTCCAACAATGGTACCTTTTTTAAGACCATTGAAAGCTGTGGCATCATCTTTATAAGAAACAATTAACACGTCCGGATCTTCAGTAGTATAGACCTTCTTTGCTTTTCCCTCATACAGCATTTCTTTTTTCTCCACGGTATCCACCTGTCCTTTTCTGAATTAATTTATAAGTTTTTCAAATAAAACTCTGGTGTTTCAGTAGAAATTATAATACAGTGAAAATTGGATTGCAACTGGTTTTATTATTATAAATACTAATGACCAATATACATGTCTGTTTCTCAATGTGATTCGCTTAGGATCTTCCGCTCCACTTTCTGCCAGAATTTTAATTCACCTTCTTTTAAATCCAGCAAAACGCCACGTTCTCTTAATTCTCCCTCCGTTCCTTCAAATGATGATATTTTAGAAATTGCTTCTTCCATGATCTCGTCTTTCACTGTATATATTTTTACCAGCTCTCTGCAAATTCGTTCTCTTTCACTGGGAAAGATCAATGCAGCTTCTATAAACAGGCAGCAATACAAAAAATAACGCAATCTGCTTTGACTTTTCTCGCGGTTAAATGCCCATTTCAGATCTCTCCATGGCTTCTTTCTTTTATTATATCTCAATACGCGATAATTTTTTAAAATATAATTCATAAACAAGCTCCTGACTGATATAAGGCATAACATAAAGGGGAAAGGAAGAAAAACGGGATAACAGATGAAAAGAATTTAAGATGTGTGTCTGATTTAATTATATACGAAAGTAAAAAAAGCTTCAAGCATAATTTTATGCCGAAGCTTTTTATGAAAGATTATTTTGCTGCTGTTGTACTTTCTGTGGTAGGCTGACCATTACTTTCACCGGTAATTTTATCAACGCCTTTTTCCACGTCTTTTACAGCACCATTGATAGCGCCTGTACTTTCCTTGCCCTCATCAGCTTTTGTCGTACCAGTTGTGGTTGTTGTAGATTCTTTTGTGGCACCTGCAGTTGTCTGTGCTGCTGTAGTTGTTCCTGTTCCACCTTTTGTGCCGGTAGTTCCCTTTGTTGTGCCGCATGCAGTCAGGCACATAACTGACATAATAACAAGAATCGCAAATACATATGGTTTTATCTTCTTCATAATACTTCTCCTTTCGTGTTCTATGCTTAGTATGTGTCAAGGAGAAATGAATTATAGTGGAAAATTTTGTAAAATTAGTTTTCTATCACATCTTTCATTGTATAAAGGCCCGGCTTTTTCCCTGCTAAAAATTTGGCAGCAGAAACTGCTCCTCTTGCAAAAATAGCTTTGGAATATGCGGTATGCTGGAAGGTAACAACTTCATCTGTTCCGGCAAAAATCACGTCATGTTCTCCTACAATGGTGCCGCCGCGGACTGCAGAAATTCCAATTTCTTTTTTATCTCTTGCTTTTCTTACCTGGCTTCTGTCATAAATGTAATGGAATTCCTGATCCATCGCCTCATTAATGGAATCTGCAAGGGCAAGGGCAGTTCCACTGGGGGCATCCAGTTTCTTATTGTGATGTTTTTCTAAAATTTCAATATCAAAACCAGCCCCTGCAAGAACAAGCGCAGCATCCTTTATCAGCTTCATTAACAGATTAACGCCCAGAGACATATTGGCAGACCGAAGCACCGCTACCTGTCTGGATGCCTCTTCAACCAGCTTTACCTGATCCTCAGAAAGTCCCGTTGTACATAAAACTACCGGAATCTGCTTTTCAATGCTGTAATGAAGGAGACCCTCCACAGCTTTTGCAGAAGTGAAATCAACAATAACATCCGCTTCTACATCACAGGACTCTAAAGAAGAAAATACCGGATACGGATTTTCTTTCGTCATGTTGGGATCGATACCGGCAACAATTTCTATATTATTCTCTTCCGCTGCAATACCGGAAATGACCTGTCCCATGGCCCCGTTACAGCCGTGCATTATCATCTTAATCATGATTTCCTCCATATGTATAGCATATACTTCTTATAAAATTCCATACTCTTTCATGGCAATTTTTAAATTTTCCTGATTTTTCTCTTCCATTTCAGTTAACGGAAGACGCATTGGTCCCGCCTGTCTTCCCATGAGATTTAACGCCGCTTTTACAGGGATGGGATTGACTTCACTGAATAAGGCATTAATTAATGGGATTGCTTCCAACTGAAGCTTTGCGCTGCGCTTACCATCACCGTCAAAATACGCCTGGCAGATCTCATGTGTCTTTGCAGGAGCAACGTTGGATAAAACAGAAATAACACCTTTTCCGCCTAAAGACATCATGGGAACAATCTGATTATCATTGCCGGAATAAACATCGGCTTTTCCATCTGTCAGACTCATTAAATCAGCAATGGCAGAAAAGTCACCGCTGGCCTCTTTCACGCCTAAAATATTAGGAACAGTAAGGCAGAGATCTGCAATGGTCTCAGCTTTTATGGTTACACCGGTTCTGCCTGGGATATTATATAGAAGAATCGGAATATTCACAGCATCTGCCACAGCTTTAAAATGAGCCTTTAATCCGTTCTGTGTCGCTTTATTGTAATATGGAGATACCAGAAGAAGACCATCTGCTCCCAGTTTTTGTGCTTCCACAGACAGATAAACAGCTGTTTCCGTACAATTAGAACCAGTTCCGGCTATGACTGGAATTCTTTTCTTCGTTACCTCACATACGTATCTGATTACATCCAGATGTTCCTCATGAGACATGGTAGATGCTTCGCCAGTGGTTCCACATGCAACAATCGCATCGGTTCCTTCCGCAATCTGCTCCTCTACT
Source organism: Paenibacillaceae bacterium (assembly GCA_015057715.1). Lineage (GTDB taxonomy): Bacteria > Bacillota > Clostridia > Lachnospirales > Lachnospiraceae > Lacrimispora. The sequence continues at coordinate 38,778 of SVDS01000003.1, read as the reverse complement.
AATTTTTCAAGTACCTCATAATTGACTAGTCCGTTTTCCTGAAATGGTGTTACAAGCGCTACTCCTGCGCCTTCAAAAATTGCCATGGTCTTATCCTCCTGATTCTTTATCGTTATACATAGTAAACTTCTAAGGGCCCTTTGGCACTCTGTTCTTCCTGTCAAAACGAAAAAACAGAGCTGACAACAGGGTCAGCTCTTAAAGTCCAGAATCTGGTAATCTCATCTTTCTTTAAGTAGCTCCCCATCCATACGGATGACAGTCATATGGCTCTTAACCATATGCCCAGAACAGATATGTTCAGGCCATACCGTTCTTCGGCGTCTCTTCCTTTCCACTGTCCTCCTCTGTACCTGATACATCGGACAATATACTGATAAGCAACGCAACCTCTACTATATTATGTATGTTACCATACTAACATTATTATTTTGTATTGTCAACTTTTACATGATTGATTTCCAGAATACTGTCTACATAAGGTTCTATCTCTTTTGAAAATACCTTACCGGTTAATACGACCTCCATCTCATCCACTTTAGACTGAAGAAGTTTTATGAGTTCTCCCGCTTCTACAATGCCCTGGTCCAAAAGTCCAAGAATTTCATCCAGGATCAGCATATCGCATTCTCCCGTAGACACTACTTTTCTGGCAAAATTAAGACCATTGCGGATATTCATACGTTCCTCTTCCTGCCGTTCCATGGACAGATTCTCAAATAATCCATCGCACTTTTCAAACCGGAAGATCTTCATCTCCGGTTCCAGTCTTTTCATAATCTCCAGAGATCCCCGTCCCTGACAGCCTTTCAAAAACTGGATCATGATGACAGTTCTGTTCTTTGTCAGAGCCTCGATTCCCATGCCGAGTGCAGAAGACGTCTTGCCTTTTCCTTCCCCGCATATAACCTGTATCGTACCTCGATTCATCTTTCAGCACCTCATAACAGCTAAAAAGCAATTATTTACTTATTATGTTAGAACCTGCTTATCGTATCATATAATTAATATTTTTTCAAGTTTTCTTATTATTTCCTTAACATATTAATAATATTTTATTCAGAGCACTCCAGCTTGCTGACCGATACCTCGTAAGCCACTCTCTTTTCACATTCCGTATCCGTGAGCTTTTTGGTATACTCTCTGCTCTGGACTCTTCCCCAGACTTTCACTCTGGTGCCTACTGTAAAACCAGAAGCATATCTTGCATTTCTTCCCCATGCGATACAGGGTATGTAATCGGACTTTCCATAAGGGCGGTTGACTGCAAGGAGTAAATCTGCAATTTCCCTGCCTAACGGGGTTTTTCTGTAAATGGGCGCTTTGCAGATATATCCATCCAGAAAAATTTGATTGGTTTTTGTGTAATCTGTAAACTCTTCCATAAAGTGGATCTCACGAACAAATACGGAAAGTACAAGGCGGTTCTTTGTTCCCTCATGACGATTATAGGAACGGAACTGACCAACCGCTTCTATGGTACAACTTTCGTAATTTCCTTCCACGTCGATGAGACGTTCGGAGATCATCAGCGGGATCACGTCTGCCTGATCACTGAGACGGTTTACCGCAATGTCCACCATATAGAATCCTTCTCCAAATACCTCATGGCTGAAGGTGAAGCCGGAGACAATCTCTCCGATAACGCTTACTTTGTTGTTTTCAATCATTTTTTCTGACATAGTATTTCTCCTCTTCTTTCACTAATTTGCTAATATGCTTCACAGCTAATATTAAATTTATGTGGCAGAATACATGAAAATGATAAAAAGCATACCAAAAATATCGACAGAAGGAGGCAGAATGCACAAAAAATAACAGAGAATGCTGACTGATCGGCGATATTTCGGCGATCTGCGTCAGCATTCTCCTGTTTATAACAATTTATACGGATGATTTTTTATTCTGAGAAGTACGTTTTCTAATTGTTGGATCCAAAATTTTCTTTCTGATTCGAAGACTGACAGGGGTGATCTCCAACAGCTCATCAACATCAATAAAGTCAAGAGACTGCTCTAAGCTCATCTCCTTCGGAGTACTGAGTTTCAAAGCGTCATCTGCACCGGAAGAACGGGTATTGGTCAGTTTCTTTGCTTTACAGATATTAATTTCAATATCTTCTGCCTTGGGGTTCTGTCCGATTACCATACCGGAATATACCTTAACTCCAGCTCCGATAAACAGAATTCCTCTCTCCTGGGCGTTGTAAAGACCATAGGTTATGGATTCTCCTGATTCATAAGCAATTAAGGATCCGGACTTTCTATAAGACAATTCACCCTTAAACGGTGCATAATCATCAAATGTAGTGTTCATAATTCCGTTTCCCTTGGTGTCTGTCATAAATTCACCGCGGTAACCGATTAATCCTCTGGATGGAATGGAAAATTCAAGTCTTGTATATCCGCCGTTAGCCGGGCTCATACCCTGAAGTTCACCTTTACGGCCTGTCAGCTTTTGAATAACAGCTCCGGTAAACTCTTCCGGTACATCGATATAAGCGATTTCCATTGGTTCCAGTTTTCTGTTTCTTTCGTCATAATGATACAAAACTTCTGCTTTACTTACTGCAAATTCAAAGCCTTCTCGTCTCATATTCTCAATCAGTACAGATAAATGAAGTTCTCCTCTGCCGGAAACCTTAAAGCAGTCGGGTGATTCTGTCTCCTCCACACGAAGGCTGACATCTGTATTTAATTCGCGGAATAAACGTTCTCTTAAATGACGGGAAGTGATAAATTTACCTTCCTGTCCTGCGAGAGGGCTGTCATTTACCATGAAATTCATGGCGATTGTTGGTTCAGAAATCTTCTGGAACGGAATGGCTTCCGGGTTTTCCACAGAACAGAGGGTATCACCAATATGGATATCTGCAATACCTGAGATGGCTACAATGGCACCAATTCCTGCTTCCTGTACTTCTACCTTATTAAGGCCTTCATATTCATAAAGCTTACCAACCTTAACCTTGCGGAATTTGTCAGGATCATGATGATTGACTATGACGCATTCCTGATTAACTTTGATTTTGCCGTTATCTACTTTACCAACTCCGATTCGTCCAACATACTCATTATAATCGATGGTACTGATTAAAAGCTGGGTAGAAGCTTCCGGATCTCCTTCTGGTGCAGGGATATGATCAAGGACAGTCTGGAATAAAGGAGCCATGTCAACGCCTTCATCATCAAGCTGTTTTTTTGCAAATCCAGCTTTTGCTGAAGCATAGAGGAACGGACAATCCAGCTGCTCTTCACTTGCGTCAAGGTCCATAAGAAGCTCTAACACTTCTTCTTCTACTTCCTCCGGTCTTGCTTCCGGTCTGTCAATCTTATTGATACAGGCTACGACAGAAAGTCCTAATTCAAGTGCTTTTCTTAATACGAACTTGGTCTGGGGCATAACACCTTCATAAGCGTCTACTACCAGAATAACTCCGTTAACCATCTTTAATACACGCTCTACTTCTCCGCCGAAATCCGCATGTCCAGGCGTATCAATAATATTAATCTTTGTATCTCTGAAATGAACTGCTGTATTCTTGGATAAGATGGTGATTCCGCGCTCTCTTTCAATATCATTGGAATCCATAACGCGTTCTACCACTTCCTGATTCTCACGGAACACACCGCTCTGCTTTAACAGGGCATCCACAAGCGTAGTTTTACCATGATCGACGTGGGCAATGATTGCCACATTCCTGACGTCTTCTCTTTTCATCTTCATAAATGTACTCTTCTTTCTGTTATTCAAGCATAATACAGGTAATTCATTCCCATATCATAAAAAACTAAGGACCTGCTATGCCCTTAGTTTCATCTACATTATCACGATTTATTAGTATAACACCTGAAATATAATATTGCAAGATTTTTTTATATTTTCTGAAAACTATTCCCCTTCTGGAAACAATAATACTTCTTTTTCGTGTATGCCAAAAAATACGGAATCCCCTGTCACAAGATTTGCTTTTCCTCCTGTGGCTTCCGTAATGTCTGCCTGAAGCTTTAAAACTTCCTCATCAGGTACCAGCACCGTGAGCACCACATGATCCGTATATTCACTGTTTAACGTTATAATATCTGACTGGCCCAAAAGATACTGTATTTTTCCCACTCCATTATAATCTGTATCAATGATAAGTTTTTTTGCCGGTAGCAGAGTCAGAACCGTACAGGACTTAAGGCCTTCCTTTACTGCCCCGGAATAAGCTCTTACAAGACCTCCAGTACCAAGAAGGGTTCCGCCAAAATAGCGGGTAACTACCACACAGAGATTCACAATTTCCTCCCCTTCCAGAACATCAAGCATGGGCTTTCCGGCTGTCTGACTGGGTTCTCCGTCGTCACTGCATCGCTTCCCTTCCCCATTCTCTCCCAGAATCCAGGCATAACAGTTATGACTGGCATCCCAGTATTTTTTTCTTATTTCTTCTATAAACGCCTGAGCCTCTTCTTCTGTTTTAACAGGCCGAAAGCTGGCTATAAAACGGGATTTCTTTTCAATAATTTCTCCCGTACCTTCTTTGTATAATATTTTATAGGCTTTTCTCATACGCGTCCTCATTTCTTCTATATAAACAATCCTCTCCCATTATATCCAAAATAAGGTGCAGGATCAAGGTTCCATGTATAAATGGATAAATTTCTTCCAAAAATGGTAAGTGTTGAATTGCACGACAATTTTTGGTATAATGAACCGGTAAAGGAGGTTTCCCATGAATTACGGCAAGCAAGCGACAGAGAGAAAGATCAAATCTGCCAATTCAAAAGCGAGGAAATACACCACAAAGGTTTTTCTTGCCTTTTTAAAAAGTCTGTTTATCCTATGCCTGTTTGGAAGCATTGTGGCTGCAAGCGTCTTATTTGGCATGGTAAAAGGAATCATAGACAATGCTCCTGATGTGGACATCTCAACCATTGTCCCCAACGAATATGCCACTACCGTTTACGACAGTGCGGGCAATGTCACCGAGACCCTGGTAACTGCAGGTTCAAACAGAGAGGAAGCCACTTACGAGGAACTTCCTAAAAATCTGGTCAATGCTTTTGTTTCTTATGAGGATTCCAGATTCTGGGAACATAACGGAATCGATCTGCGCTCCATTATGAGAGCGGTAAGAGGAGTACTGACCGGCGATTCCACAGCCGGAGGCGGAAGCACCATTACACAGCAGCTGATTAAAAACAGTGTGTTTGGCGGAGGTATGGAAAAAAGTTTTGGAGAACGTCTGGAACGAAAATTTCAGGAATGGTTTCTGGCCATTAAACTTGACGGTGTTATGTCAAAGGAGCAGATCATTACCAACTACTTAAACACCATTAACTTAGGCAACAATACTCTGGGCGTCAAAGTGGCTGCCAAGAGATATTTCAACAAAAATGTATCGGAACTGACTTTATCTGAATGTGCTGTTTTAGCAGGAATCACCCAAAACCCTTCTAAATTTAACCCAATATCCGGTCAGAAGAATAACGCAGAAAAGCAGAAGGTCATTCTTCAATACATGCATGATCAGGGATATATTACAAAGGAAGAGGAAGACCAGGCTCTTGCAGATGACGTCTATTCCCGAATCCAGAATGTTGACACTGTAACTAAGGAAACTGCATCTCCATACAGTTATTTTACAGACAAACTGGTGGAAGAAGTTATCACTTCCATGAAAGAACGATTAGGCTATACCGACACTCAGGCTCATAATATGCTATACAGCGGAGGTCTCTCCATCTACACAACCCAGGATCCTGGAATCCAGACCATTGTAGATGAGGAAATCAATAATCCGGAAAATTATACTGCAGCACGCTATTCCATCGAATACAGGCTGTCTGTCTCTCACAAGGATGGAACAACCACCCACTACTCCGAAGAAAATGTCAAGCGCTATCACAAAGAGATGGGGGACAACGGCTATGATGGGCTATACAATAGCGAAGAAGCGGCGGAGGCAGATATACAGGGCTATAAAAGCTATCAGCTGAAAGAAGGAGATACCATAATTGGAGAAAGCCTTCATAAAACCCTGCAGCCTCAGGCATCCTTTGTTATTATGGATCAGAAAACAGGAGAAGTAAAAGCAATTAACGGAGGACGGGGACAGAAACTGGCCAGCCTGACATTAAACCGTGCCAGCAATACCTATCGTCAGCCAGGTTCTACCTTTAAAATCCTCACCGCATTCTCTCCGGCTCTGGACACCTGCGGTGCTACCCTGGGATCCGTTTATTATGATTCTGTTTATACGATTGGCAATAAAACATTTTCAAACTGGTACAGCTCCGGATATCAGGGATACTCAAGCATCCGTGAAGGTATTGTTTATTCCATGAATATCGTTGCTGTGCGATGTCTGGTTGAAACAGTGAAGCCCCAGCTGGGAGTGGAGTATGCAAGAAACTTTGGAATTACTTCCCTGACTGACACCGATTACAATCCGGCTCTTGCACTGGGAGGAATCACCAAGGGAGTTTCAAACTTAGAGCTTACCGGCGCTTTTGCCACCATTGCCAATGGCGGAGTCTATACAAAACCGGTCTTTTTCACCAAGATCCTGGATCACGACGGCAAGGTATTAATTGATAATACACCCGAGACCCATCGTGTTTTAAAAGACTCCACTGCATTTCTCTTAACCGATGCAATGGCAGCTTCCATGGAAAGCAGCCGGAAATTTTCCAGCTCAGGACCCAGTTCCACCAGCCCTGCTGCTAAAATACCGGGAATGTCCGCTGCTGGAAAAAGCGGTACCACCTCAGCCAACAACGATATCTGGTTTGTAGGTTATACCCCCTACTATACGGCCGGTATCTGGGCTGGATGCGACGATAACCAGAAACTGACGAAGCAAAACGGAGGTGCCTCCTTCCACAAGGCAATCTGGCGTAAGATCATGACCAGAATCCATGAAGGAAAGCCAGATCCCGGTTTTCCTATGCCTGACAGTGTAGAAACTGCTCAGATCTGCCGAAAATCCGGCAAACTGGCAGTGACCGGTGTCTGTACGGAAGATCCAAGAGGCAATGCTGTTTATACAGAATACTTTGCAAAGGGAACGGTACCTACAGACGTATGTAACAATCACGTAAGAGCAACCGTATGTTCCGTATCTCATCAGCTACCCACTCCTTATTGTCCGGAACGGACAACTGCCGTATTTATGGTACTTCCAAACGGCGAGACAGGTCAGACAGATGATTCCAAATACGCAATGCCTGGATATTGCACCATTCATTCAGCAAATTCCATTACCATACCTCCAGGCAGTTATCCTTACGAGGATGAAACATCTCCCCAGCAATACGCACCGGGCTACATTCCACAAAATCCCGGCGCAAACAAACCCATTTATCCCTGGGAAGATTATTGATCAAAAGAAGGGCATCAAACCTTAAAACAGGTCTGATGCCCTTTTCTTATATAAAATCAGCTTTTCATTTTCGGCTTGAATATAATGGATCCCAGATATCCAAAAATCAAAGCACCGGATATCCCCACTGCGCTTGCAGTAAATCCACCTTTAAATACTCCCAGAAAACCGTCTTCTCCCATGCTCTTTAAGACGCCTTTCCACAGAGAATTTCCAAATCCCAGAAGAGGAACCGTTGCTCCAGCTCCTGCCCAGTCACTAAAGGGCTGATAGATTCCAAGGGCTCCAAGAATGCTTCCGATTACTACTAAAAGCACCATAATCCGCCCGGGCATCAACTTGGTATTATCCATCACAACCTGAACCACTGCACAGATTGCTCCGCCTACCAAAAATGCTTTTACAAATTCCATAGAATTCTCCTTTCCAGATTAGTTGTCTATATGCTCGATCATAACTCCATGGGCAATGGCAGGAATGGTTTCTCCTTCGTTAAAGCTTACCGTGGACAGCAGCGCACCAGTTGGTACAAAAAGAACTCTCTTCCACGTTCCATCCTTGATTTTTGGTAATATATAAGAACAGAGCGTTGATGCAGCACAGCCACAGCCGCTTCCTCCCGCATGGGTATCCTGGGAATCAGGATCGAAGATTTCTATCCCGCAGTCTGTATGGATGTTCTCCAGATCATGCCCTTTGTTTCTCATGAAGTCCAGGAGAATGGTGCGGCCAACCCGGCCAAGATCTCCAGTTATGATTTTATCATAATAATTTTCATCTACATTAAAATCGTCAAAGTTCTGCTGTATGGTATGAAATGCGGCAGGTGCCATAGCCGCTCCCATATTCATGGAATCCTTGATCCCCATATCCACCATACGGCCGGTAGTTATACCGGTAATTGCCGCAATTCCTTCTTTTCTGTTTTTGGTAAGAATAACAGCTCCGCAGCCGGTCACTGTCCAGGAAGAAGAAAACGGGCGTTGATTTCCATAACCCAGAGGAAACCGAAACTGTTTTTCAGCTGTTGCAAAATGGCTGGAGGCCATTGCCATTACTTTGTCTGCATAACCTGCAGCCACTGTCATAGAGCCAAGATTTAAGGCCTCTCCCATGGTGGAGCAGGCACCAAAAAGTCCAAATAAAGGTATTTCCAAATCTACCGTACCAAATGATGTTGCAATCAGCTGCCCCAGTAAATCCCCGGCAAACAAATAACGGAGGTCTTTTTTACGGATATCTCCTTTTTCAATTGCCAGGTCCGCGGTTTGCTTTTGCAGTGCACTTTCTGCCTTCTCCCAAGTATCTGCCCCAAACATATCATCCTGCTCCACTACATCAAAAAGCTTGCCAAGGGGTCCTTCACCCTCTTTTTTTCCGACAATGGAAGCCATGCTCTCAATCACCGGAGGTTCTTCAAATTTTATGCTTGCTTTTCCAACCTGCATTTTATTCACTCCATTTCTCTTTCAGTCTGGTCTACACTATGCCGAAGGCTTTCAGGACATAGGCGATCACTCCCAGTATCCACGAACTTAATATGCCGTAAAGAATAACCGGACCGGCAATGGTAAAAATCTTACAGCCAATTCCAAATACCTGTCCCTCTGCTTTAAATTCTACCGCAGGCGCCACTACGGAGTTTGCGAAGCCGGTTATGGGTACCAAAGCTCCGGCACCCCCAAATTTCGTTATTTTGGGATAGATATTTAAACCAGTAAGAATCACGCTGGCTGCAATTAAAATCAGAGTCGTCCAGGCAGACGCAGTATCCTTTTCCACTCCCTGGTTCATAATCAGCGTGGTACAAATCTGGCCTATCGTACAAATAATTCCTCCTACTAGAAAAGCTTTGATAATATTAGGGAATTTTTTATTTACCGGAGTTACTTCCTTTACATATGCTTCATATGCTTTTTTATTAACTTCCATTCTTTTCCTCCATTCTGCAAAAATTGCTTTTATTGTCCAAGGCGTTCTGCGAAAAATACCAGGGAACCGGTCAGTTTTCCAAGGGCGATGGACAGAATGATATATTGCAGCCCAACCCCCAGATTAACTCTTCTGCAAAAAACAGGTAGGGCTTTTAATGTTTCTGCCAGAGACATTACCAGACAGCCCACAAATATTCCCACAGCAAGTCCAAAGACGCCTAAAAAAATATTACCTCCAAAGCCAATGGGTGTTTCATAAATGTCACCGATATTTCCAAGCACACCTCCAAGAATAATACATGACTCATACAGCATAATGTGTTTCTTTGTATGAGTAAATCCAATCAGGCGGGGAAACACTCCAATGATTGCCAGAAAGGCAAAAACGCCGGCTGCTATGATGCCGCCAGCGCTTAATCCGACAAAGCATAGCAACACCTCTTTAAGAAGCATCGATATCAGACTCCTTTCTCCCTTCATTCTGGATCAGGGTTTTGCTGATATTATCTTCATAAAGACGCATTTCCACCTCCAGTGGGGTCGGATCGGTATTGATCTTAATTTTTGCAAAATGATTAAAAAATCCAACAATTCCAACTGCCAGTCCAACGGAATAACTGACTTCCAGAATCGTAAAACCATTGGATTCCTCTTTCATAATAATCTTATAAATTTCTTTGAATACATCGGTAACACTTACATCGTTATTAAATGTCATAATTGCAAAAGCAGCACCGCAATAACAGATCACGCAGACAAAAATTGTTTTTATCCACTGCCACACCCAGTTCGGAGATTTAGGTCTGTGATAATCAATGATATAATCAACCTTACCCACGTTATTGACAGAAATAGCCGGATCCATTTCCACCAGCTTTTTTATCACATCAAGTGTACTCTCAATATAACGCTTGTTACGATCTGAATGAATGGTTTTAATCCGCAGCGCATTACACTTATTTAAAACGGCAGAATCGTCGCAATAGACATCAGCTACATCTTTCAGCTGCACTTCCTTGTGGTGTACCTCTGTAATTTCACTGATGTTTAGATATACGGTCTTACTCATGCAACCATCTCCCATCTGGGAGCGGCCTCAACAAGTGTTCCCTCCTTCTGTGTACCATCAGGCATAACAGCGATCATATACCAGATTGCAGCTGCAATTGCAATTAAGCATATGACCAGTAGTGTCATGACTAGCTTATGTTTCATGGATTCCATACATGCTCACATCCTTTTCTCTGGTTTTCAAAATTAGTATGAGCCGTATGAAATTTTTTATTCTATAATTTTTCGCGCATCTGTTTTAAAATCTTTTTTTCCAGCCGGGAAACCTGAACCTGGGAAATGCCAAGCTTATCAGCAATCTGACTCTGAGTCTCATTGTAATAATACCGGCGTATAATAATTTCCCTGTCCTTATCCGATAAATCGGTTAACAATTCCCGAAGTACCATGCGGTTTAACAATTCTTCCTGTGCAGAGCTTTCTTCTTCTATTTTATCAATCAGAAGCAGACTGTTTTCGTCATTTTTATTGACAGAACGATATAACGATTCCACCTCAGCTCCAGCTTCTATAGAAGCTGCCACTTCTTCTTTACTGGCCCCGATTTCTCTTGCAATCTCTTCTACCGTAGGCTCTCTTCCAAAGCGGTAAACCAGTTCCTCCCGCACATTTTTTACCTTCATTCCCATTTCCTTAATGGACCGGCTGACTTTTATGATTCCATCATCTCTTAAAAAACGCTTGATCTCTCCGGTTATCATTGGAACTGCATAAGTTGAAAACTTAACTTCATAGGATAAATCAAATTTATCAATGGCTTTCATTAAACCAATGCTTCCAATCTGAAATAAATCCTCAGGCTCATAACCACGCCCCGTAAATCTGCGCACAATACTCCAGATCAAACCGAAATTCTCGGTCACAAGCCGGTCTCTTGCCGCTTTATCACCATCGTGAGCCATTTGTATCAATCTCATGGTCTCATCCATAGGGCTCACCTGCTAATCTTCTTTTTCATAATCACCGCAGTTCCCTTATCTGGTTCCGACTTGACTTCCACCTGATCCATAAATGCTTCCATAAAAGAGAATCCCATACCAGACCGGACTCCGTCAGGATCCGTGGTAAACATGGGTTCCATCGCCTGTTTAATATCTGTGATCCCGATTCCTGTATCCCTGATGGAAACAGTCAGTTCCTGTCCCTCAACCGTCACTTCTATGTAGATGATTCCTCCCTTCCCCTGATATCCATGGATGACTGCGTTGGTGACTGCCTCTGAGACAGCCGTTTTCACATCTTCCACCTCCTCCAGGGTAGGATCCAGCCTGGCCATAAAAACGGCGACTGCTACTCTGGCAAATTCTTCATTTTGGGACAGGGCTTCCAATTCCATTTTCAGAATTTCTGGTTTGTTTTGTTCTGACATATGTTCCTCCTCAACCTGTGACTGCTGCTTCCTTAGAGTCATATAATTTCATTAATTTTAAAATTCCTCCCATTTTCAGTATGCGGAGAGCCTGAGATCCCGCACCGTAAATGGCTACACTTCCTCCGCTTAATGCCATCTGCTTGTAACGATTAAGCAGGATTCCGATCCCGGAGGAATCCATAAATCTTGTACTGGAAAAATCGAATATAATACGGCGGATATAATTCTCGGAAAGGATTAAATCTGTTTCATATTTTAACCCGGAACAGTTATGATGATCCAGTTCCTCCGGCAGATGAACGATTAATGTGTGACCTTCTGCCTCATACGTAAAGTGTGGTTGATTCATATGCAATACTCCTCCATTTCTTATTGTCTGTCCGTAATACCAGAGAAGAGTGTTTTTTATACCGAAAAATAATCCGGGTGAATAAAAAAAGACACCACAAAAATATGTTTCTTCTGTAGTGTCTTTTCGAATTCTGCCATTAAAAACCTCGTTCTGTTTTCGCCTTAGCAGATAACGTTTCGTCTTTGCTGTTATTTATGATATCAGAAAACAAACCATTGGCCTGATCCTTCTGATCCATTCCCTTGTAGATAACGGCAGTCTTAAACTTCGCCTGCCAGCTGTCTGGTTTTAACTCAATACATTTTGCATAATAATTAAGGGCGGACTGACTATCCCCTGCTTCCATGGCTTTATCACCCAGACTCTCTAAAATGGGGCATCCCTTCTGTGCCATATCCTTTTTTATCTCAACAATAATCGCCTGAACATCTGCTGAAGCAATGAGCCCAGGATTGAGATCTGCATAGATTTTGACTGCAGATGGAAAATCATCCTTTTTATATGCCTGTAAAATACCGATAACCGACTGATACTGAGCCAGAACGCTGTCAGAGTTATTGGTTAAGGAGGCCAGGGAATCCTCTGCTGTCTTCTTTTCTGATTCCAGAGAATTAAGCTGCCCAGTTAAAAGATCCGCCTTTTGATTGGCCTGGCTTAATTGCTCGCTGTATTTTAACATCTCTTTGTTATGGTTATCGTTAATGGCTTTGGTGTTCGCAGGCATAACCATAAAGAACACCACCGCGGCTCCCAGCAAAAGTCCTGCCAGTATGTTTAAGACCGCCTGATCCCTGGTGTTTTCCTTATAGCTTGGCGGGATAATCACATCATCATCCTGCATCTGCCTGTGGGAAACCACGTTCTTTAGTTTTCTTTTTTCCGGTTCCCGTTCTGGCTTAACCCTGGTACCGGTCTCTTTCATAATTGATTTATAATAAAGCGCTTTCGGATGATTATGATCAATTTGAAGCACCTTATTTACTGCTTTCCCTGCTTTCTGGTAATCCTCCCGTACGATATACAGGAGTGCAAATAAAAGCTGGGCTTTTACATAATTGGGCTTGTCCTCCACTGCTTTATTAAGCTGCAGTATGGCCAGATCCTCACTTTCGCTTTTGACGTAGGCCAGTGCCTGATTAAACCGGCGCACTGCCCTCCGCTCCAGATCCATGGTGCCCTTTTTCTTCTGAATCACTTCCAGGTAGTAATCGGCCCGGTTATCCTCAGACTGTAAATTCTTACTGATAACCCATTGAACCAGTGCATCGCCGACCTCTCCTACCTCATAGTAGATGAGACCAAGAAGATTCCTTGCATCTGTCATATATTTATTAAAATGAAGACACTTTTTTAAACAATCAGCCGATCCGGTTAAATCTCTTAGCTTAGCCTTCTCCAGTCCCATATTATAATAGCTGTTTGCAATCACCCGGATTCTTCGTTCATAATCCATATTTTATCCGCCTATTCCTTGCTGACTTCTTTAATCAGATTCATCATAAGATCATTCATATCGGTTAAATCACTTCTTACAATGGCATCTTCAACTGCATCGACCTCCAGGCTTGGCCTGTAGTCCTTAATCTCAGAATCAAAATCAATCATGTTTAATCCTCCTTAAAACGGCTTTTATCTCACCCATTAAATAGAGTGAACCTACACAAAACAGCAGATGATCCTTATCCTGTTTATGAAGCATATAAAGCAATGCATCCTCTGTGTTTTGAAATCCTGTTATTTCGCAATGAACCACTTCTTCAAACTCATGTAAGGCTGTCTCTGGCTTAATTCCTCTATCGGAATCTATATGGGTCACTACAACTTCATCCAGTGGCAGACTGGTTGCAATCAATCTTATCATTTCGTGATAATTCTTATCGGAAACGGCAGAAAACAAAAGATTCGCTCTTTTTTTCCTGTCTGCACATAGTTCAGACCCAGTCTTTACAAATTCTTCCATTCCCCCTGGATTATGTGCCCCATCCAAAAAGACGTCTGGCTCAACTTCTTCCATTCTGGCAGGCCAGCTCATTTTCAAAAAGCCTGTCCGGATCTGTTCCCTTGCTTTTTTAAGTCTCATATCTCCCAGTAATCCGGATACTTCCACTGCCCGCAAAGCGAGAAGGGCATTCATAACCTGATACCTGGCTTTAGAAGGAATCATTACCTGATATAGATCCCCTTTTATCCCTTTTAGTTCTGCCTGGAAGCCGTTGTTTACTGATCCTGTGATCCGGTAACACTGCCTGTCCGTATCAAAATAAGGTGCGTCCTGATCCAATGCTCTTTTTCGGATCACGTCCGAAACATTCTGGTCATTTGCGTCAAACACCACGGGAACATTCTTCTTAATAATACCAGCCTTTTCAGAAGCGATCTTTTCTATCGTATCACCTAAGTATTCCGTATGATCCAGACTGACTGAGGTGATAACAGATACCAGGGGATGCCGGATGACATTGGTTGTGTCAAGCCTTCCGCCTAAGCCAACTTCCAGTATAACAAGATTAACCCCGGATTTCTGAAATAAATCCATAGCCATATAAAATAAAAATTCAAAATAAGACGGATGGCAGTATCCTTGTTCTATCATCCGTTCAGAAAGCAATCTCACTGCCCGGTAGCTGTCTGTAAAAGCTGATTCCGATGCCATCTCTCCATTTACACAAAAACGTTCTCTTATATCAATCAGATGAGGGGATGTAAATGTACCCACTTTATATCCAGCACTTAAGAACACAGACTGCAAAAAAGCACATACAGAACCTTTTCCATTGGTCCCTGCAACATGAATGATTCTCATGGTTTCATCAGGCTCACCCATCTCTTTTAAAAACGTCCTGATCACTTCCAGTGAATTCTTCTTTTTCGCCCACATTGGGATACGGCTTAGATATTCCTCTGCCGTTTCTTCAAATCTCATCCTTAAAGTACCAACTTCCTGCTTAAATTCATAGATCAATTACTTTATTAAGGTTAAAAAAACGGACTGATCCGACTTCCTCAATTAATTATAATATAAGTCTGCCAATATGCAACCCATTTCTTTCGCAAAAAGTCCTTTATTTCTACATCTTGTCCCCCTACATTCCCGGAAAGGGGGAAATTGCCTGAATCTAAAATAGGGAATGCCCGTTAACCGGCATTCCCTTTCTGCTTATCTGATACAGCTTATGATTCTCCGCAATATGCAATGGCTTCAATTTCCACTAATGCGTCTTTTGGAAGAGCTGCCACTCCAAATGCTGCTCTGGCAGGACATTCTCCTTTAAAAAAGGTAGCATAAACTTCATTCATAGCTGCAAAATCATTGATATTCTTTAATAATACCGTTGTTTTAACCACCTGATCCATGGATAAACCACCACTCTCCAGTATGGCCTTTATATTGGTTAAAGACTGTCTTGTCTGAGATGCAATATCCTCACCTGCAAATGCACCGGTTGCCGGATCAATGGGAAGCTGACCGGACACGAACACATAATCGCCCCCGCGAACACCCTGAGAATAAGGACCAATAGCTGCCGGAGCCTTTTCTGTCGCCAAAACTTTTTTCATAATTATGTATCTCCTTTCGTTCACTACAATGATATTTCTAGATTAACACACATTCTTCAAAAGTCAAGAAAATTATTTTGGTATGCTCAAAAATATTTAGTTTAAGTGAAGTTTTTACCCCTTGTCATCTGGTATTGAATACTATATAATATGACTAAGGGGATTATCACATGTGCGGAGCTTTCCCGTGCAGAACGGAGGACATATGAAAACCAACGAGGAACGATTACAAAAAATTTTAGAGCATTTGGATGAGCTCGGCTATATTTCGCCGGAAACCATTCCAAACATTGATTTATATATGGATCAGGTCACTACTTTTATGGATAAGCATTTAAGTGAAACAAAGCGTTATCCAGATGATAAAGTCTTAACCAAGACTATGATCAACAATTATGCCAAGAATAATCTTCTTCCCGCTCCTAATAAAAAGAAATACACCAAAGAACATATTCTTCTGCTTATATTCATCTACTATTTTAAAAATGTATTATCCTTTAATGATATTGAACAGCTTTTCAGACCAATTACCGATAAGCACTTTAACCCTTCTGACGGCATGCCATTAGAAGCAATCTATAAGGAAGTATTTTCCCAGGAAGATTCTGATTTAGAACGTATTAAAACCGACATACTGGAAAAGTACCAGCATTCCAGCAAGACCTTTGAAGAAAAAGGAATTGAGGGTGATGATCTGGAATACTTACGCCTCTTTTCCTGGATCTGCGAGCTCTCACTGGATGTATACGTAAAAAAACAGGTGATCGAACAGTTGATTGACGATTTAAGAGAAGACCCTTCTTTAAAAAAGAAGAAATAACGAACAGGGGACAAGAACCGGTATGGGCTTGTCCCCTGTTTTCTATATCTCTTTCTTCTCTTCCAGACGCTTAAATACCATATCATAACCGTCATTCCCGTAATTTAAGGAACGGTTCACACGGCTGATGGTAGCTGTGGACGCACCGGTCTTCTCTGCTATCTCCAGATAGGTTCTGCCCTCGCGCAGCATCTTTGCCACCTCGTATCTCTGGGATAAGCTTAACAGTTCATTCACCGTACATACATCCTCAAAAAACGTATAGCACTCCTCCGGTGTTTTTAAGGTTAGAATTGCTTCAAACAGATGATCAACTGCATCTGTCTTAATTTTTTTATTCATATGAGATCTATCCCCTTTTTATTCCTTATGGTCTATCTGTATTTTAACATATTAACGTTATAAAATCCACCCCTTGTGGCATCAGGAAAGCATAAATTTTTCTACTACCAGAGCAATTCCGTCATCATTGTTGGAAGCAGTCACATAATCAGCCGCCTTTCTGACAGGAAGTACTGCATTTTCCATTGCCACTCCAAGCCCGGCATACTCAATCATAGACAAATCATTGTAACCGTCACCGCAGGCAATCATCTCTTCCCGGCTCATGTTAAGATGAGTAAGAAGCCGTTCCAGGCTTGCCGCTTTATCAATTCCTTTAGGAAGTATCTCCAGAAAGTAAGGTTCTGAGCGGTACACGCTGTAATCACGTCCCAGTGCAGCCTTGACCCTGGGCTCTACCATGGCAAGATAGTCCCCCTCTTCCAGCATCAGATATTTGACTACGGGAAACTGTACATAGCCTTCCATATCTTCCACTTCTCTGACTTCCAGTTTATTAATGGCAGATTCCTTGCCTACATATTCATCTTTGGCATTCCCGGTTATGATTAAGTCATCCTCATAAGTTAAGATATTAACCCCGTGCTCCTTGGCCATTCGGATAATCTTCTGGTTGGAAGATACCGGCAGCTCCTTTGCAAAGATGGTTTCTCCTGATTTACAGTCTATAATACGTCCTCCGTTAAAGGATAAAATATAACCGCCTGTTTCATGAAGCTTTAATTCTTTTGCAACGGGCATGATTCCATAAGTCGGACGACCGGAAGCCAGCACAATCACTCCGCCCTGGCGCTGCAACTCAAAAAGTGCTTCTTTTGTTCTGGGCGTGATTTCTTTATCCCGGTTCGTCAGCGTCCCATCCAAATCAAGCACTATAATACGATATTTCATTGTACTTCACCTGCTTTTGTAAATTTTACTATAGCAGTATAGCACAGTTTTAACCTATATACCATCTTTAAATAAGAAAATATGGAATAGTTCGTAAACTCTGCCTGTCAGACTACATAGAATTTTAACAGGAGGATGAATGGAGGAGAACCAAATGAAGAAAGCAATTGCAATCTTTCTGGCTGTAATTGTAGTCGCCAGCTTACTAACCAGCTGCAGAACAACATCCAGAAAACAGATCAAACCCCTTTTTTCCAATGTATCCGCCCAGATCTTTATCATTTAAAATTTTTTAAGACAAGGTACTTTCCCGTATTATAACAATACAATGTAGTATTAAGATATGAAAAAGGAGGATTTTATGAGAAAAGCCTATCGTACATTTATCATGGCCGTTCTCACCGGAGCGTCTTTACTAAGCTTAACTGCCTGTGGTTCAAAGACAAAGTCATCGGACTTAACCCCGGTCAAATTAAATGAAGTTGCCCATTCCATCTTTTATGCCCCTCAGTATGCAGCCATAGAGCTGGGATACTTTGAGGATGAGGGTATTAATTTAACCTTAGTAAACGGAGCCGGCGCTGACAAGGTTATGACCGCCCTTATATCCGGTGATGCAGATATTGGTTTTATGGGCTCTGAGGCCTCAATCTATACTTATGCTAACGGCTCTAAGGATTACGCAGTTAATTTTGCACAGCTGACTCAGCGTGCAGGTAATTTCCTTGTTGGAAGAAGTGAACAGCCTGATTTTAAATGGACCGACTTAAAAGGGAAGAAAGTATTGGGCGGCAGAGCCGGTGGTATGCCGGAAATGGTATTTGAATATATCCTGAAAAAGAACGGAATTAATCCTGCCACAGATCTGGCAATCGATCAGAGCATTAATTTTGGACTGACGGCAGCAGCCTTTACCAGCAATGATGCAAATTATACCGTTGAATTTGAACCGTTTGCAACAGGACTGGAAAAGGAAGGCAATGGCTTCGTAGTCGCTTCTTTGGGCGTAGACTCAGGTTATATTCCCTATACCGCCTACAGCGCCAAAAAAAGTTACCTGGAAAAGAATCCGGCAACAATACAGAAATTTACCAATGCCATTCAAAAAGGCCTGGAATATGTAAATTCTAATTCCTCGGAAGAAATTGCAAAAGTAATCCAGCCCCAGTTTAAGGAAACCGACGTAAAAACCATTGCTACCATTGTAGACCGTTATAAAGCACAGGATACCTGGAAAAAGGATACTGTATTTAACAAAGACAGCTTTGAGCTTTTAGAGAATATTCTGGAGGAGGCTGGTCAGTTAAAAGAGCGGGTTCCTTATGAAAATCTTGTGACGACTGAGTATTCCGAGAAGGCTGCTAAATAATTATCTCAACAACAAAGGGGACATTGCACAGGCAATTGTCCCCTTATAATAATGACATTATGAGGTGAAATTAATGAATGCTCCATTCACTCAAATACTTAATCCCACCAATGAGCAGCGGCAGGAAATGACCAGGAATACATTGGAGATGGCAGGCCGCCCGGAAGATTACGAAAATATTGTCCGTTTGCTGAGCCCGCCTCCCGACATCACAAATTATGCACAGCCAGGAGAACTAAAGGGTGTAAAAATCGGCGTGATCGGAGGAGGCCTTGCCGGTCTGTCCGCTGCATTTGAGCTTCGAAAGCTGGGGGCTGACATTACTATTCTTGATGCCAATGACAGCAGAATCGGAGGAAGAGTTTATACCTACTATTTTAGCACAGAATATTATAACGAATTCGGTGCCCACAGGATCCCTGTCACCCATGAAACCACCTGGCACTATATTAATTTGTTTGGTCTCAACACCCGTCCTCTCTCTGTTAGGCAGCGCAATAATTTTTTGTATGTACATAACACCCGCTTAAGAACAACAGATTCCATCGAGCAGAATCTTTATCCACTGTACGACTTAACTCCACAGGAACGAAACACTCCCTGGTCAGAGCTAAATGACTACGCCTTTACCTATCCAATGATGCAGCTTCCACCTGATATCCGCTCAGAGCTGATACAGATCTTACCCGGGTATTCCCCGGAAATTCTGCCTTTTATGAACTATTCTGTCCGGCAGATGCTTGAAAATCTGGGTCTTAGCCAGGGGGCCATCAGCCTGATTTCGGGGGTCGATCCTGGGACCGGGTCTTTGATTGATGCCAGTTACGCCGAAACCGTACAGGAGGAGTATACCCTTGACTATCGCAATACCTATACCATTGAAGACGGGATTGTAAACCTGCCTTACGCCTTTATTCAATCTTTCTACACAGACAATTTACCCCAATATCAAAATATTCCACCCTCTCAGCTGGGCACCGTCACTTATTTACCCGGTCAGACAGTCACAGGTATATACCAACAGGAAAACAGTGATCAGATTGTTCTTGCCCATCGCAATGTACGGGATTTGAGCAGAACTTCTGATACTTTCGATTATGTTATATGTGCAATCCCCTACTCCACTCTGCGGGAAGTGGACATTAAACCAAGTTTCACCAATCCAAAGATGCAGGCCATCTTAGAATATAATTATACTAATTCTCAAAAAACCTTTTTTTTATGCAGGAAACGTTTTTGGGAACAGGATACGGATTATGGTCGTATGGTAGGAGGGTTTTCCCAGACAGATCTGCCGATTCAGTACATTTTCTATCCCGGAGATCATCTTCTGTGTCCGGATCCTTCTTTCTGCTCACCAAATGAACCAGGTGTATTGATCGCTTCCTATAATTATCATTTAAATTCAACAAGAGTGGGGAATATGCCAGAGCCCCTTCGGTTTGAATATATAAAAGAAAGCGTGGAGGAAGTTCACGGACTGCCAAGGGGATTCTTAGATCCCATTGTAGCAGACCATAAGACTGTGGTCTGGGATAATGAGCCTTACAGCCGGGGGGCTTTTGCTGAGTCACTTCCAGGACAGAAACAATTGTTTTCTTATGAGATGCTGAAGCCTGAATTTAATCAGAGGGTTTTCTTTGCCGGCGAGCACGTATCCACAAAGCACGGCTGGATGCAGGGAGCGCTGTATACAGGTAAGGAAGCTGCTAATCAGCTGGCCTATTCTATTTACAGTCAGCCAATGTAGTATCATTAAACAGTAAGGGGCTGCCCTAATAGAATCTTCTATTTAATGCAGCCCCACTTTTAATGGTCAGAATACTTATTCATTTTTCACTTTGATATCTAAAACATCCAATAAGAACATAAACATGGGAATACCCAAAAGCAGTCCCCACACTCCGATATAATGCTCACTGACTAAAAGAATAAGAAAAACCAGAAATACAGGCAATTTGGTTTTAGCCGACATTAATTTAGGATTGAGCACATAGGTCTCCAACGAATGAAGCACAAATATCATGATCATAACCTCTATAATTTTAAACGCACCTCCGATGTTAAATGCTATAATGCAAAGAGGTATAAGAGATATAATCACTCCTGCAACCGGAACCAGTCCAAGTATGAAAATCATGGCTCCAAGTCCCAAAGTCTGGGGAAATCCCATAATTGTTAATGCTACTACGGACAAGAACGAATTAATAAATGCAATGACGATTTGCAATTCAATGACTTTTCCAAAGGAATTTAAAAACTTCTTTCCGTAAAATGTAAAGTATTTATAGAGAAATGACACTTTACTGTGCTCCATATGTTTAAAAAATGCTATAATCTCTTCCTTTTCCAGAAGAAAGAGAAAGCTGATCAACAGAGACAGCAGAATGTTGATGCTGAAAGTTCCTGCAGTCGTTACAAAGTCCAGCAAACGGCTTTCCGCCATACGAATGTAGTCACTGATTTGATCCTCCGGAATGCTGCTTAACAGATTAAACCGGTCATAATTCTGTAACTGATTTAAGTTAAAGGTGGAAATCAGATTGATTACATCAATCAGCTGCTGGGTAACTTTAGGAATATAAGCAATCATGGTAATGATAAAAATAAGCAAAAATATAAGATACATTAAAATGGTTATAAGCTTCCGGCTGATCTTTATATACTTATTCACCTTATCATATATAAATTTCTGAAGCTGACCAAAGATGAAAGTCACCATAAATATCAGCAAAAACTGATTAAGCATTCCTCTTAAGAAATAAAGAAAAACTGCCAAAAGAATGATACTGATTATTTTTTTCGCCAGTTCTCCGTTAATAAAATGATCCAATTTATCCATTGCCTGTGCCTTTCTGTTGTCAAATATTATTTTTGTCACTGTTAGTCATCTGACACACTATCTATGAGATTATAGTATAGAAACAGGACAATGGAAATACTTAATCGAAAAAATTCGGAAACTCCCATACATTTTAACAAATTCATAACTATCCCTTTTCATTCTGTCATATGGTGTTATAATTGTTTTTACAGGGCTATGGTTTTCAGTCCCTGTAATTTTATGATTGATCGGAGTGATACATATGAATATCGTATTATTAGAATCTCTTGGAATTCCTGACAGCCTGTTAAATGAATGTGCGAAACCATTGATCGATTCAGGTCATAGTTTTACAGCTTTTGAAAAAAACGCAGATACCAAAGTTCAGATTGAACAAGCTCAAAATGCCGATGTCATTATGATTGCCAACATGCCACTAAACGGTGAAGTCATCGACGCCTGTAAGAACTTGAAATTTATAGATGTTGCTTTTACAGGTGTGGACCATGTAGATATGGCAGCAGCAAGAAAAAATAATATTTCCATCAGCAATGCCGCCGGTTACTCAACCGAAGCGGTTGCCGAGCTTTCTTTATGTCTTATGCTCTCTCTTTTACGCAATGTAATGCAGACAGATGCCCGCTGCCGGGAAGGAAAGACAAAGGATGGTCTGGTCGGTTGCGAGCTGAGGGGAAAAACTATCGGTATTATCGGCGCTGGTGCAATTGGAACAAGAACTGCAGAGCTTTGCAAAGCCTTTGGCTGCCGCGTTCTTGGGTACAAGCGTACCATCTCTGGAAACGAACCGGATTTCATGGAATTTGTATCTTTGGATGAACTTCTTTCCAGCTCTGATATCGTGAGCCTCCACTGCCCGTTAAACGAAGATTCCCGCCATTTAATAAATAGGGAAACAATCGCCAAAATGAAACAGGGAGCTTATATTATTAACGCTGCAAGAGGTCCGGTAGTTGATTCTGAAGCCCTTGCGGAAGCTTTAAATAGCGGATATCTGGCAGGTGCCGGAATCGATGTGTTTGAGAACGAGCCGCCGATTGATACTTCCCACCCACTTCTAAACTGTAAAAATACTATTGTAACTCCACACATTGCTTTTGCTTCTGCTGAATCGATGAAGTTAAGAGCTCAGATCGTATTTGAAAACCTGATGAAATGGATGGAAGGCGACCAGATTAATAAAATTTTATAATTAGGAGCCAGAGAGGCATCTCAATGATGCCTCTTTTCTATTTTATTTCTGGAAGTTTTTTACAACAAAATCCACAGAAAAGAACCAAAAATATTTTTCTATTTGTGCAAATAATACTTGTAATTCAGAATCTTCATGCTATAATTTAGACAAGGGGATATAGCTCAGCTGGGAGAGCGATGCGTTCGCAACGCATAGGCCACGAGTTCGAGTCTCGCTATCTCCACGAAATGGAAGTATAGCTCAGCCGGGATGAGCGTTCGCCTCACACGCGAAAGGTCATGGGTTCGAGCCCCATTACTTCCATTTTTCTATAAACAGCCAAAACACCGGAATCACTTGTGTATGCAGGGGATTCCGGTGGTTTTGTTTTTCGCTAAATATCATTATTTTTCTTCTCGTGTTGCATTTTTTCATAACTATGCAACACGAAATGTTTTACTTATAAAAAAAGAGAGAGCTCACGACTCCCTCTCTTTATGTATCTGGTCCAGAACATTTTCTATTTTTACCCCTTCCTTTTCTTTTAATGCTTTGGCAATTTTCTCAAAAATTACATCTGGCAAATCAAACATTCTTTTGACCTGATTAAACATTTTAGTTTCTTTTTTACTTCTTGTCTCTACTACATTTTCTCTGTTTGCTCCTGAATACTTTATGCTACCCATTACAACAATCCTTTCACCATCTATATTCACTAACCCTTTCTCATACAAATGCTTACGCCCTCCTCGATATTCATTATGTGAAATAATACAATTTAATTTTAAGTATAATATTTTGTAAGAATCCTTTATCAATTATACGAACACATGTTTGTTTTCTCAAGTTTTGTTGACAAATATTCTACAAATTATTACACAAATTTGACATAACAATAGATTTCTTTAACTCGGTATTATATGGAAATACTTGACCGTTCGAACAAGCGTTCCTATAATCATTTCCAGGAGGTGATTGCAAATGAAAGCGAAATGTGAACTTGAGCCAGTTTTAAATAAGTGTCCCCACTTTGATCCAGTGGAGCAGGAATGTAATTCTGATAATAGCTGTTGCGGATTTTATAGAATGCCCAGTACAGAAAGTATCCCCCAGTATTTTAGGCAGCCACGCTGGTATGAACAATATTATAAAAAACGATAATGTAAGGCGGGTCCGGAATTCCGGAAACCCGCCTTTAATCAAACTATTCTCTTACTCTTACATATACACGGCCAATGATATTTCCGTCTGCATCCTTTGCACTGATTAAAACCAATCCTTTGCTCAGTGCAGTGACTTTTCCTTTTGTAGTTACATTGGCAATTGATGAATCCATAGGAGCCCATGTGATATTTGCTGTGTTAGTAAAATCATCTGCTGTCAATCTGGCTGTCTCTCCAATTTTTAAATCAATTGCAAGCCTGTAATCGTCTGCGTTCTCTACAACTAATACATTTATATAATCTGTATAGGATCCGTCCGCACTTTTAACTGTTATGACTGTGTTACCGGGTGCTAGAGCTGTCACAATTCCTTTTTCATTTACTGTGGCAACAGTTGGTTCTGAAGAAGTCCAGGACATTTGTGTATTTACATTTATATCATCATCTACACTTAATCGGAGTGATTCGGCAACCTCTAATACCACTTTTAATTTAGCTTCAGTTGTAGGAGGTGTTTGAGATGCCTCTGGAATAGCCGAGGCTTCATTAGAATTACCACTTTCTCTGCCATCAACGATTGCAGTTACAATATAATAGTATGTAGTTCCATTAGTAACATTAGTATCGGTACAGGTAGTACCTGCTACATCGGTTGATATTGTTTCATATGGGCCACCTGCAGTCGTGGAGCGCTTTACGATGTAGCTTGTAGCTTTATCTACTGCGTCCCAGGTTAAATCTATTTTGGAATCACCACCTAATGCTTCTAAATTAGATGATATAACAGGAATTGAGGTCTCTGGTATTATTGCTTTATTGTAGATTTGAATATTATCTAAATCTCCTGTAAATAGTTCTGTACCATACGACCAATCATAACATCCTCCTATATAAAACCCTGACGCAGCAAAATCTATTCTTGTTTTAAAGGTAAAAGTATCAACTGGTGCTGTCATATCATCTACATATAATTTCATTGAATTTGAACTTTCACTCCAAATAAATAAAATATCATGCCACGTTCCATCACAAATACTTGTAGGCGATTTAAGTCCACCACTACCATTAATATTAATATTAATACACCCTGCTTCAATACTACTATTATTTCCAACAATACTTATATAAAATGGTCGAGAATTATAGGCGTGTGTAGACATGATGATGTCATAAGTAGTTGTTGTAATTGATGAGGCCTCTTTTCTAAATTTAAATCTTATTGATTTATCACCTCTTGGAATAACACTTCCTGGAAATCCTATAGATTCCTTATTGTCCTTATCAAAATGCCTTGCCTTTCCCTCTCCGTTATAGCCAGGAATAAAATAATCACTCTTAATACTACTGTTCATTGCTCCTTCTTTGATTGAATCATAGACAATCCCATCTTTATCACTATCGAAATTATACTCATGTACAGGTTTTACTTCATCAGCAAAAACAGTGATATGCCCACAAGTCATTACACAAAGAATAAAGCAAATACTCATTGCCAATCTTTGTACCGTTCTCTTACTCATACATATACCTCCGAAATTTATCTTTTGTATTTTTAGTTATAATCAATCTAAACCAATAAATAATGTGCAGAAAAGAAAGCCATTTGAATTTAACAAATGACTAATAAATTTTTAATTATAATCGATTATATTATTCTGGGATTTCAGCACTTGATTTATGTTTTAGAATGCATTTATATTATCATCTTATATCAACCTGGACAATCGGCAACCTTGCCAAACAAATTTAGCACTATTTTACTAATCTCAGAACTCTCCAATGTGCTGCACTCCCTCCTGATCAGTTACATACATTGCACACTCCAGATCATGCCCAGCTCTAGGCTCGAAGTAATACCACTTACCGTCAATCTCCTGCCAACCGGTAAGAGCGTAACCATCTGGGTTAAACCGGTATTTATGGCCATTGATTATCTGCCAACAAGATTTATGGTAAGTGGTTTTCGTATCTGCATACCACCAGCCATTATCATCATGATTCCAGCCTACAGTATATTCTGCTGGAACCGCCAGTGCTGCCTTAAAATCCTCCCATGTGTGCTGTGTATGATTATAGACGTAAGGGTTCGGACAGATCTTCCCGGTCACGTCATAGTGCCGGATCACATGATCTGCAGGAATGTTATATTTCGCCATAAGTTCTTTGGTTAATTCAATGGCTGCCTGCACTGTGGCATCCTCAAAGTACCAATCTCGGCTTGTGTCAGACTGACTGCCTTTGTTTCTAACACACAGCTCAACACCAATGCTGTTACTGTTGCGACATTCCGGGTGTATATAGGACTTGGCTCCGCAGTGCCAGGCGATATTTTTATCCTCTACAGACTGCCAGGTCTCACCGCCAAATCCTGAGTAGTAGTGGGCGCTGGCGCCAACATACTGTGAGGCATAGTATTTACAGTTAGCCTCTGCGCCTCCCAGCGCTCCCACATAATGAATGACGATATACTTAATACGACTTAGTTCTCCGTTACTGTAGTTATATGGTGTAAGCAATTTATTGATCTGCATATTATTTTCCTCCAATCGAAAAAGGACCCAGGATAATCCCAGGTCCGTAAAGTTGTGACATTACAACCGTTGCGACGGTCGCAACAGATTAAGTGTTATCCGGCAGCTCGTCCGTGTACTGTGTAAGAAATTTCTTCACAGTCTCCCACAACCGCTTAACCGGCAGACCGCACAGAGTCATGTTTTTAAGAATACTCACAAGCTCATACGCTATGTACAGAAGTCCGAAGAACTCCGCCACTCCAATGGCATTAACCGGCAAATATGACCGGATCGCTTCCGGAATGAAGCCGATCAGGTTTAGATGTACAATTCGATCAAGTATCAGTAGAAACGCCAAGGAAGCTACCATGGAGATCTTCCGTATCGCACCGTCAATGCCGAAACAGCTGTTAAACTCATGCTCCTTAATCGCTCTGATGCAGCCGAAGCAGGTATCCATTACTACTGCTAAAATAACCAGTTTAATAATCGGGCTTCCCCATGCCAGGGCAAGCAGTTCTGTAATTCTATCCATTTTCATTATCCTCACTCTTTCTCATATTCTTTAGTTGCCATGACCTCTTGTTTCTCTACATCAGTGATCCAACCCTTTATAACCGCATTGGCCAGCATAGCAACCGTAAGAGGTCCTTTCCCGCCTGCGTATAGTCTCATTAATGTATCAAACATGCTTACACCTCCAAATTTGATAAAACCAGCGTGTCTACGGTTGCTTTTAAGGATTCATTATCTTTCTTAATATTGGCATTCTCCGCTTCCAGAGCTGCTACCCGATCATTCAGATCAGGAGTTTTAAAATAGGCAATCATTACATCCTCTTTGATATCCGTTACTCCGTCCTCATCCTTACCGATCACATAATCAGATTGCTCTGCCAGCCTTCCCGCATAGACCAAATCGTTACGTGACCAGTCCTGTTTATCGGATAAATTAATCTGCGTGATTTCATGGTTCGCTTTTAGAATCGCCTTAATTTGATCAAAGGAATCCGTTCCTTTCTGGAAGGTAATTGTACCCCCAGCTTCTCCCAGTTTTACCCCGTCAGGGACCAGATAAAAAGGCTGATCCCCAAACTTTATTTTTTCTATATTCATAAAATAATTCCTTTCTGCCTATTCTCAGGCATAAAAATAAGAGCCTTTCAGCTCCAGATTATTAGTTTACAGGTAATATCTTTCTTCACCAGCAATTAACCCCATATCATATTTTCTTGCTTTAGTTTGTAAAAGCTTTAATTCAACCGGATCCATCATAATTAATGACTGGCCTTCAAACCTTTCTTTTGCTTCTTCCAGTGTTCCGGTCATATCTATAACTTCAATCTTTATTTTCCAAATAACCGCTAATTCCTTTTGACACTGATCGAGCCATATTTCCTCAATATCATTTAACTTTTCTTTCTCACTTAATTCTGCAATTCTTTCTTTCAAAAGCCATTCTGAAAAAAGCTGTAAGGCCATTTTGATTCCTTTCTGCTGTTTCACGGACAGTTCCGATTCTACGCTAAATAGCAATTTAGTTGGATTTACCGTAATAGCTAATAATCTCAAAGGGCGCACCATATTCCCAGAGGTTAATCAATATAAAATTTGTAATAGTTCCATCTATTTTAATCATTGTATCTATAAATCGACTCCTTTCTTCGTATATAGAATAAGAATCTTACGACTCCATGTGAGATTAACTTGCTTATTTAATTAGAAAAATATAGAGATTATTTCCCGCTGAATCATTTTATAGTTGACATTTTATTATACAAACACTAATCTGTACATATAATATTTTTAGGGGGGTCTCTATTAAATGAACGATAAACAATTAACTGAAAATCCTGTTGCTAAAAAGGTTTATTTAGAAGCGCTTCGTATTATAGCAATCTTTTTTATCATATTTAACCACACTGGTAGTGAAGGGTTTTCCCTCTTTACTATTAGGCAAAGTTCTCCTCTCTATTGGCATTATATGTCTCTATCTATCTTATGTAAAACAGCAGTCCCCATATTTTGGATGATTTCTGGAAGTTTATTGCTTGCAAAAGAGGAGCCATTGACAAAAGTATTAAAAAAAAGAGAATTGAGATTTTGGGTCATTATACTTTTATTTTCTTTTTTACAGTTTGCGTATAGAATTATCCTTGATCATAAATACACCTTTTCGATTTTAATTTTTATAAAAGCAGTTACTACAACTAGTATGGCAGGCACTTATTGGTATTTATATTCATTTGCAGCACTAATACTTATGATGCCATTTTTAAGAAAAATCGCTGTTAATACTAGCAACAAAGAATACGTGTATTTAATGTCACTCAATATTATATTTCTGGGGTTATTACCTATTACCCAATTTTTGATTTGGAATGGTAAAAATTATTTCGTTCCTGATTTTTCACCCCTAATAGCAACAAATGGATATATTGTCTATCCACTTGTAGGCTACTTTATTGAAAATCGCATTAGTTCTGAGTATTATAATAAAAAAAATGCATTTCTACTTATCTTTTTTAGTATTATCAGTATAATAGTTAGCTGTTTAATGACGCAGTACCAAGCCAATATTACGGGGGTTCTGCAAGAACAAACGATGCAAACCTTTTATAATTCACTGATTTTGATACCAAGTATAACAATATTCTATTTAATAAAATATTGTTTTGAAAGTTTATGTGTGCCGATGTGCCTGAATAAACTAATAATTATAGTAGGAAACACAACGTTAGGAGTTATGCTAATTGAAAATATAGTCAGAGAACAAACACGCTCAATCCTTGATATTCTTAAAACAGTATTGCACCTACCTAGTATTTTAGCGTGTCTTATTTGGGTGTCATGTATTCTTTTAATTTGTTCATCAATTACACTTGTTATGAAAAAACTACCATTATTAAATAAATTGATATAGGGATAATGGCGGTAAAAATATTGTGTGATAGGAGCCGTGTTATATTTAGATCTCCATTGGTTGTATGCCATTTATAAGTAAGTTATTGCTTGGTAACCATGGCAATGTAAATATAGAGGTTTGTGTGCTGGATATGTGAGAATTTGTTCCCTGAACGGTTGCAATTGCTATTTTACCAATTTTATAAACATGATTAGATTCAATACCGTGTCATTCCATGCAGTGCATTGACCACTAGATATATTGTTTACATTACCGATTAATGATGTTAAATGATTATTTATGCCGTAAAATAAACAAAATTTACCCTAAACCAAGTATATCCAGTATTTGCATTTTCGTTCTCCACTGCGATTCCTGCCGTTTTTAGCTGAAATGGCGCAGGTATGTAATTCCCAGTGCTCGGATTTCTAACCATGGCATTCAGCCCTAAATTATGGCTTGGAGTCCATGGCACAGTAAATAAAGCAAAACCATTATTTGTAGACAACTGTGCATTGTTTCCTTGTACACTTATAACTGCGATTTTTCCGATTTTATAAGCATAGTTAATTTCAAATGTTGTACCATTCCATGCGGTACATTGACCAGTTGACATATTATTTACACTATTGCTTACAGTTGTTAAATTGCTATTTAGCGCATTAGCCGCAGCCGTTAAATTCTCCCCTGCTGTCAGCTCCGTAGCCATGCCGATCCGTTCGTAAAGAGTATGTACAAACGCTGCTGTGTTAATCTTAGTATTGTCATTTGCATCTATATTGGTCAACATATTCTTGAGCAGGGCATTTTCATTTAATCCCATCGTCACCGCTATGGACTTGGATATCTTTCCAAGCACAGAAGAAATCGCTTCCTCCGCTATGATATTAGCCAACTCTGTAGCCTGTGTGAAGAGCGTATTTACATCAATACTGCCATCTGTATCCACCTTGATCCCATTACTGCCTTTTACCAACCCCAGCGAGCTCTGTGTAGCTGTCTTTGCGCTTAAACTACCGTCAGCGCTTACCTCCGTTGTTGTTCCGTCTGGTTTTACCGTTCCGACACTATTTGCTGTGGCCTTACTGGTTCCCTGGGCTGACGTTTGCCAATAATTGATATCAGTAGGTAAACTACCCTTAGGCGGATCCGTATGGGCTACATAGCTACTGCCATCGTAGCTTACTAAGTTTAATAAATCATATTTCGTATCAGGATCCCAACTGCCCCTGGGTCTAGTCCCGATTGTTCCGTATTCTACTGCCATTATGTTGTAATCTCCTCTCCATTTGCTTGTCGCATAAAGCCTTTATATTGCTATAAAGCAAGATCTCACCTCCTATGATTTTAAAATTACGCAAAATTTTAGGTTAGTACTTGACTTTTTGCGTAAAATATTCTACAATTGAAAGCGCCAACAATCAATTAAATAAAATATGCCTTAAGTATGACATTCGCAAAATATTGCGCAACTCATAATTTTATTATACATAAAATTTTGCGAATGTCAATGCTTAATTGCGCAAAATTTTGAGGTATTATAAATGGGATTATATGAACGCATAAGAGATGTCGCCAAGACAAAGGGTTATTCAATAAATCGATTGGAGCAAGAATTGGGATTCGCCAGAAGTTCGATTAATAAATTTAATAAAAATGCACCTAGTGGCGACAAATTGAAAAAAATTGCTGTAGTATTAGGTGTGTCGGTGGATTATTTAATGACCGGTAAAGAATCCCCGGAAAAAGAAGAATTAGAAATTGCTGCCACTGAAAAAAAATACTTAGAATATGCTAGGAGGTTACTGGATTTAGGCATTGATCCAGATGCTTTAGAAACTCTGATTGATACAATCGAAAAAATGCAGAAAAAGGATTAAAATAGCTAATGGCTTTTTTAATAAAAAACTAAAGAAAAGAAGGATGAGTATGAAAGTATTTAAATCTATCCCGGTATTTGTTATTAGCACATTGCTATTATCTGCATGTGCTGCAAATTCCGTAGAAACTGCTACCCAAGCACCGGCACAGGTTGAAACCACACATGAACTGGAAGAAAATGTCGAGAATCTGAGCGAAAGCATAGAAAGTAAAGTAAAAGATTTGGAAACAGCACCGACGGCTGCTTCTACAAATTCATTAGAAGATCTAGCCAGCTACCTAAAAGAAAACAATATGATTCAAGGAGAACCTAAAGGTGTACCAGCTGAAATGTTGGGTGCAATAAGCGGCGCAAAGTACGGTGATGTGGCAATTTACGAATATGAAAAAGAATCAGATAGTTACAAGGGTTTGATTGAAAATGGATATGTGACTTTACAGGGAATGGGAACTAAAATCGAACCAAGCGCAGTTAATGATAAATATATGCTTCTGTGTGATAAAGCAGAAAATCGAGACGAAATAATTAAAGTCTTTATGGAATATAAATAGCAAATAAACTTAAAAACCGCCCCGACTGCAATCGGAACGGCTTAACATAGATTATCTCTTACCGGATTTCCGGAAAGATATATCCATCACTTCAATGGAATTATATCATTTCTGGTACGTTCTGGCAAGGGGACGTATTTTTTATACTCAAAATTGATTGCAATATTTCAACGATGAAAGGAAATGATAAAAAATGGCAAAGGCAAAGAAGCTCCCTTCAGGTCAATGGCGTACCTTAGTATACAGCCACAAAGACTTGGATGGCAAAAGACGGTATGAGTCATTTACTGCTGATACAAAAAAGGAATCAGAGTATCTTGCTGCGCAAT
Organism: Paenibacillaceae bacterium; assembly: GCA_015057715.1. GTDB lineage: Bacteria > Bacillota > Clostridia > Lachnospirales > Lachnospiraceae > Lacrimispora. Next base: position 6,342 of record SVDS01000003.1, on the reverse strand, counting down.
ATGCTCTGAATAAAGATCAAGTTAAGCGGCCTAAAAATATTACTATAAAACAAGCTGTGTCTGAATATATAGAATTGAAAACTCCCGTCCTCTCACCTTCCACCATAACAGCATATAAGTCTATATCGAATAATCTACTGGATTATATTGCAGAATCAAGTGTAAGGGATCCAGACAATACTGAACTTCAAAAGTGGGTCAATTCGCTCATAAAGGATAGATCTCCAAAAACAGTTCGAAATGCATGGGGATTAGTTATCTCGGCAATTAAAATGTACAATCCTAAAGCAGAGTTATCTATTGAACTTCCTGCAAAAAAGAAACCAGATCTATACATTCCTACGGGTCAAGATATCAATACCCTACTATCGCACATAAAAGGCAAAGAGCTTGAAATAGCCGTATATCTCGCAGCGTTTGGTCCCATGAGAAGAGGGGAAATATGCGCCGTCGAATCTACTGACGTAATAGGAAATAATATTACTGTAAATAAGAGTATGGTCCTTCGTGAAAATAAAACCTGGGATATAAAGCAGCCCAAAACTTACGCTGGATACCGTACAATAGAATATCCAGATTTTGTTATTTCTCGAATTGATGGCATAACAGGTAGATTAGTGAAAGCCACTCCTGATCAAATATCACATAGATTTGAAAGAGCCGTGAAATCGGCTAAGCTACCTAATCATTTTCGTTTTCACGACCTTAGGCATTACGCTGCCAGTATCATGCACGCAATAGGGGTTCCTGATCAGTATATTATGGGTCGAGGGGGATGGGCATCTGATTACGTACTGAAATCAGTCTACCGCAATGAATTAGATGATCAGAAGCGTAAGTTCACAAATACAATTAACGGGTATTTTGACTCAATGCAACACGAAATGCAACATAAAAAGTAATAGCCCTTATAAAATAAGGATTTTATGATAGATTTCATGGGTTCGAGCCCCATTACTTCCATTTTTCTATAAACAGCCAAAACACCGGAATCACTTGTGTATGCAGGGGATTCCGGTGGTTTTGTTTGGTAACAATTTGCTTAATAAAGCATGGATATACCAATAAATCCAACACATTAGCATATAATAGAATTAATAAGATCATTTGAGGGAATTCATGATCATACACGTTGTCAAACCAGGTGAAACCATCGTTTCCATATCAGAGTATTATAAAATCCCCGTTGACCGATTAATATTGGAAAATGGAATTACAAACCCCGATCATTTAGCAGTCGGCCAAACCATCGTAATTGTACAACCGGAAACACTCTACGTTGTTCAGGCAGGCGACACTTTGGAGAGTATTGCAAAGCAGCATGGTACTACTCCAATGGAATTATTAAGAAACAATCCCTATCTTTCCGAGAGAGAAATTTTGTACATTGGCGAATCCATAGTTATTAGCTATCAATCGAATAAAACAAGAATAATTGCCACTAGTGGTTATACTTTTTCCTATATAGATAAATCTATATTAATAAAAACGCTTCCTTTTTTAACATATTTGACTATATTCAATTATAGGGCTACAAGTGAAGGAGAAATTATTACTATTGCTGACGATGCTGATGTAATTCAGTTGGCTAAATCTTATAGTGTTGCGCCCATGATGTTTGTTTCTACGATTACGGAAGAAGGAACTATTATTCGTGAAGTAACTCAGAATATTTTAAATAACTCTTCTGTGCAAGATCGTCTTATTGATAATATTCTTCAAATGATAAAAACAAAGGGTTATTACGGAGTGAATATGTATATCGAAGATATTACACCGGATAACATAAATAGTATTGTAGAATACATAAAAAAAGCTTCAGCTATATTTCGTTCTGAAGGTTATAGAGTACTAATCACCACTACGCCGATTATGAATATTCAGGGGCCTATTGTCAGCTTTGAAAAGTTGGATTATTCACGATTATCTGGATATGTAGATGGAATTCTATTTGCTTCTTATGATTGGGCCAGATTTTATAGTTATCCAAGCTCAATTTTCCCAGTTAATGTTTTAAGAGAACTTTTAGCCTACGTAACCAGTATTATTCCACTGGATTTATTATTCTTAGGAATCACTACACTCGGTTATGATTGGACACTCCCCTATGTTCCGGGTGCAACAGAAGCAACTGCTATAGCAAACAATAATGCAATACAGATTGCAGCAGATAACAATATACCAATACAATTTAACGAAGCAGCACAGTCACCTTTTTTCTATTATATGGATAGTAATGGGATTCTTCACTTAGTGTGGTTTAATGATGCGAGAAGTTTTGAATCAAGAGCCGGTCTGGTAGCAGAATATGATCTTCAAGGTTTATCTCTATGGACTATTATGAGATTTGATACCCAAATGTGGTTTATTATTAATACTCAATACTACATCCAGAAATTGTCCTTTTAATGACGTAATTACCAAGCTGAAAGCGGCAATGCAAAGCGGAAACTACTTTCAAGGACCCAGAGATATGGCAGGTGTAATATATATAAGTAGGAATGGGCTATATCCATTCTAATTTTTTAATCGGAGTTGTGCAAACTGTGCAACTCCTTTTTTTTAAATAATTCTGGCTTTACGGCATAAAATAGTATTAATTATAGATACTTAATTGAGGTGATACAATGAGTTATTGTTGTGATGTATTATTAATTTCTACATTAGCTTGTCAAATAGCAGATTGCTTAGACGACGATGAATTATCTTTGTTAGCAGCAGATATACTTTTACTGAGCGATGCTCTGAGTGCAATTGCTGTCAGGCGTTCAATAACGAATTCTTGTACAAACAACACTCCTTCAACAGATAAAGCGACCTGTTGCGAAGAATAAAAAAACTATTTTCTTATAGATGAATCCAATACCGCTTAATCCTGTCCCCATCCACAACTACTTCCTTCTCAAAAAGCCCTCCGTTTGCCAAAATCGTCTTCTCACTTCCCACATTATTATAATCGCAGGTAACTAAGACTTTATCTAAGCCGAAATCTTTACAGTTTTTCAAATTCAGCCGCAACATATATTTAGCGTACCCTTTTCTTCTTTCATCAGACCGAACGGAGTATCCAATATGTCCGCCCCATACGCTCAAAATAGGATGGTTTATGTGATGCCTGAAGTCAATGACTCCAATAATCTTATTATCGGCTGACCGGACCGCAATAAATGTATTAGATGTCACCCTGTCTTCGGGACACGTTTCATCATTTTCCAACAGATCAATGGTTCTAATCCATTCATCTGCCGAGGAACACATCTTTAAATTGCCGCAGCCATCCAGACTGTCACCGGAATCTAAAAATTCCTGACGATACTTCATGATATCGTCTGCATAATCCATTGTTGGCTTTATTAATCTGATTTCATCCATTCTATTTATCTCCTACTCAACGATTTCCTATTATATTAATATATCAGTTCGAAACAATCAATATTTAATCCTCAGACTGCATCAAAATAACCTTGATAAATTATTTCTCATCGTAACCAAAAACTCCCCCCACCATATAACCTGCTCTCTCATATTCACTTTTTTTCAGCATAATATAGAACAAATGCTCCTACCTTTTTTAAGGGAGGCCCCTTTTGGAAAAAATACTGGACAATAATTACTATGATCTCATTATTAATAACGTCTCTGTGCCTCTGTATGACGAAGGGGATAATATCACACCTCTAAATATCAGACATTCTGTGCTGAATGTTCCTGTAGGAAACGCTGATCCATGTAATCTGGGTAAATATCCTTATTACAGCTTTCCCTCCCTTTATACTCCTACCTCCACCGTAAGCCATGAAAAATCCGGAATGGGAGCCGTACAGCGTAACCCATATTTAAATCTTAACGGACGGGGGATTATCGTGGGTATTATTGACACAGGCATTGATTATCAGCACCATACATTTCTTTTTAATGATGGCACTTCAAGAATCCTGTCTTTATGGGACCAGTCTGTTCAGGATGGAACTCCACCGGAACATTTTACATATGGAACTGAATATTCAAGAGACATGATCAATCTGGCTCTGGCCTCTGGCAATCCGTTATCCATTGTTCCTTCCAATGACACAGATGGGCATGGAACCGCAATCGCCAGTATCATCGCCGGAGCATCGGAAGAAGAACAGAATTTTTCTGGAATTGTTCCTTTCGCCGAACTGGCAGTTGTTAAGCTGAAGGAAGCGAAGAAAAATCTAAAGGATTTGTTTTTTGTTCCAGATGGTATTTCCTGTTACCAGGAGACTGATCTGATGCTGGGAATCACTTATCTTCTTTCCATCGCGCAAAAAGCCAACCGCCCTCTTGCCATCTGTATTGCCATGGGAAGCAGTCAGGGATCCCATGATGGTAATGGTGCATTCAGCAATTATCTGAATTATCTGGTGCGTCTTCCCGGTTATGGAATCGCTGTTTCTGCGGGAAACCAGGGTAATGCCCGAAGACATTATTTTAATTTTACACAGCAGGAACCATTTACCAATCAGTTAGAATTGAGAATCGGGGGAAAAGACAGCATGTTTTCCATGGAAATATGGCCATCTGCTCTTGGCAGGCTTTCCATTGATATTACCACGCCCAACCGGGAATCGACTAAGCTTATACGTCCGGGACTGGGGGAATGCAGGAGATTTAAATTTGTATTCACCCCTTCCGTTTTATGGGTTAATAATATGAGCTTTGAGGAAGAAAGCGGGGATCAGCTGATACTGCTGCGCTTTCAGAACGCCATGCCAGGCATCTGGAGTTTTAATGTGCAAAGCATGGAAAAAGAACCGCTTGCTTTTCATTCCTGGCTTCCGGCAGGCGGCATGATCAGCGATGAAACGTTTTTTTTAAATTCCAATCCCAACACAACTATTAACTCCCCTGGAAATGGATCTCATCAGCTGACAGTCACCGCTTATAATCAGTTTAGTGACAGCATTTTAACAGAGGCCAGCAGAGGTTATTCCAGAAATAATTTCGTGAAGCCGGATATCAGCGCACCAGGGCACCAGATCCCCTGTGCACTTCCTGGAAACCGATTTGGAACCTTAACAGGAACAGGCGCTGCAACCGCATATGCCACCGGTGCCATTGCAATGATTTTAGAGTGGGGTATTGTCAGAGGCAACTATACCACCCTGTCAGGTAATGTAATCAACAGTCTGATTACCCGGGGAGCACGACGGGAATCTTCTATTATATATCCCAATAATATCTGGGGTTATGGAATGTTAGATGTGAATGAACTGTTTCAAAGACTTACCAATATTTAGAGGATGTAACATTTTTCCATTCTCCTCCCTCCTTTCATATTAGAATTCCTGCTGCATAAACTTATCATATATGCCCTCAGTATAAGACAGGAGGACTTTTATTGAATAAAATTCTGGACAATAACTATTACGACCTTATTATGGGCAATACCATAATATCGGGTTACGACACGGGCGATAATATAACCCCGCTCAGTGATCGCTACTCTCTTCTCCATATACCCATTACATCCCCGGATCCCTGTGACCTGGGAACTTACCCCTATAACAGCTTTCCTTCCTTATACGCATTGGAGTCTGAGGTAAGCCTGGATAAATCAGGCATCGGTCTGGTTCAGCAAAACTCTTATCTGGGTCTCATGGGGAAAGGCGTACTGGTCGGCGTAGTTGATACAGGAATTGAATACACACACCCGGCATTCCAAAATCCGGACGGTACCAGCCGGATCTATTCCATCTGGGATCAGACAATACAGGAAGGAACTCCTCCAGATAGTTTTACCTTTGGATGCGAATACAAAAAAGAACAGATAAATGAAGCTTTATTATCCTCGAAGCCGCTGTCTGTGGTTCCTTCTACAGACAACAACGGGCATGGAACTGCCATTGCCAGCATCGCTGCCGGATCACCTTCAGCAGATCTTTCTTTCTCAGGAGTTGCTCCATTATCAGAACTTGTTATAGTAAAACTAAAGGGTGCGAAAAATAATCTGAAAAATATTTTCTTTGTTCCTGAAGATACCTACTGTTTTCAGGAATCAGATATTTATCTGGGGCTTCGTTATCTGCTGTCAGTTTCCCAGAAAGCGGCAAGACCCATAGTAATATGTATCTGCCTGGGAAGCAGCCTGGGCGGTCATGACGGCAACGGGGCAATCAGCAGTTTCATGACAGCTAAAACGCAAGATCCGGGAATCTGTTTTGTTGCTTCCGCTGGCAATGAGGGGAACAAAGCCAGACATTATCTTAATAATACCAGCCAGATTCCCTGGTATCATGATTTTGAGCTGAAGATCAGCGAAAAGGATAAAGAATTTTGTATGGTTCTCTGGCCCTATGCAACAAGCCGGATATCCATTGA